>JBDHRR010000083.1:0-15738 GCA_039807685.1 Burkholderiales bacterium | reverse complement strand
CGCAAACGCTCCCCGAGCGCGGTCAACAGACGCTCGGTAGCGGGAATGAGGGGAGCGGTCGTCCTGGGCACAGTGGCGTTATTATGCCACAACAAGCAAATAATTGTCACAATAAGTTCACTATCTGCGATGCGGCAGGGCGTTACGCGTCGCAGGGCATGCAGCGTCAAGACACCGAGCGGGTAATCATCGGGCAGCAATGGTGGGTGACCCTGATGCGACCGGACGACCGCACAGATGCTCGGGTGGCCGGTCACTGAGCTTCGGCACTTTGCGCACCACGGGCGATGCTTCATGGCGCCCCCGTCAGGCGCCCCGTGGCCGCTTCGTTCGTCACTGGGCCATTCGTGCCGCCGGCAGGGGATGGGCCGCCGGATCGAAGCCGCCGCCGAGCGCGCGGACCAGCGCCACTTCCGCGGCGAGTCCACGGCCCTGCAGGCCGACGAGTTGCACCCCCTCCTGCAGCAGCGGCAGGCGGGCTGCGCGTGCGTCGACGCGCGCGACGAGTCCGCGATCCTCGCGAGCGCCGGCATCGGCCACCTGGAGTCCGATCGCATCGCGCTTGTCGCGTCCGAGCTCGTCTTGGCGTTGCAGCCCCTGGACCGTATTGGCGGCGACGGCGACGTCGCGTACTGCGTCGAGCACGGCCTGGTTGTAGCGCTCGACGAGCACGTTGCTGCCGGAACGCGCCTGCAGCAGGTTGGCGTTGAGCAGGCCGCCATCGAAGATCGGCAGCGTGATGCCGGGGAGCAACGCGAACTGGCCTGCGGTGCTGCGCAGCAGGTGGGGCAGCACGAGGTGCGTGAGGCCCAAGAATGCCTTGATGTCGATGGCCCCGTGTGGAGGGCGACAACACGCCTGGGCGCGAGGCATATAACATCAGTAAATTACACACTATGCATTGAACAATCGCAACATTACGTGTATAATACTAGCGTTATGTCAATCGTCGCGACGATCGAGATCTTCGACGGCCGTTGGCGTACCGCCGCCGTCGTCGAGTCGAGGGGCGACCCGACGCTGGGCATCGGCTCACCCACGGTCGCCGCCTACGTCGTGGACTATGCGATCGACCATCTCGGCCGCCGTGATGCCGCGGCTTTGTCCTGGGCGCTTCCCGTCGCACTGGAGATCGACGCCCGGCCTCGCTGGCCGGCATTCCTCGTCGACCTGTTGCCTCAGGGATACGGGCGCGCGGAACTGCTTCGGGCGCGCAGCCTGCCTGAAACGACCGGCGCGAGCGCCGACTGGCCGCTGTTGCTCTCGGGTGCCGGCAACCCGATCGGCCATCTACGCGTCAAGGAGGCCCATGACTGGTTGGCCGAGCGCACGCCGCAGGGTGCGACGCGTGGCTTCACGCTCGAGGAAGTCGCTGCCCGTGGCGAGGATTTTGCGGAGTTCCTTGCCTCACACGAGCTGTTCGTCGCCGGTTCTTCGGGCGTGCAGGGCGAGTGGCCGAAGCTCCTGCTCACCGAGTCGCGCGACGGGTTGCTGTATCTCGACCATTCGCTGCCGGATCACGCTGCCGTTCGCCATTGGCTGGTCAAGTTCGGGCGCGGTCCCAACGTTGCGCTGGCCGCAATCCTGCGGCAGGAGGCGCCCTACATGGAATTGGCACGCTTTCTCGGCCTGCGGGTTCATGGCGAACTCGTGCTTCGCGACCGCGCGCTGTTCGTGCCGCGCTTCGATCGCGTGACCACTGCCGACGGCGTCCTGCGAATCGCACAGGAGAGCATCGCGAGCCTTTGCGGGTTGGCCGAATTCGGTGCCGCACCCAGCCACAACGCCGTGCTCACGCGACTTGCGAGGGCCGCGACCGAACCGGAAGGCGAGATCGTCGAATACGTCAAGCGGGACCTCGCGAACGTGGTGCTCGGCAACAAGGACAACCACGCGCGCAACACGGCCCTTCAGCGCCATGCGAACGGATCGATCCGGCTGACTCCCGTGTTCGATTTTGCACCGATGCTCTTGCATCCCGATGGCATTGCACGACGCATGCGGTGGGAACGAGACGACGGCGGAGCACCACGATGGAAGAGTGTCATCGCACAATGCCGCGAAGCAACCGGGCTTGCGCTCGCCACGCTTCCCGATGCGCTGCGCGATCTCGCCGGTCGTGTTGCCGAGCTTCCGGTTCAGGCAAGGCGCAGCGGTGTGGACTTCGACCTCGTCGCGCGGCTCGCGCCGGGAATGGATGACGCGGCGCGGCAACTGCGCGACCTGTAGCCTGACGTATCTGCGCTCGCATGGATAGGCGCTACAAGCCGCTCACCGCTCTCGAGCAATTGCACGCACGAGAGCAATTGCTTGCGACCATCGAGGCGCATCCGGAGTGGACCTTTGCCGAAACCGTTCGCTACATGCGCCAGTCATTGCGACTGACCATTGCCGACATGGCGAGAGCAGGAAAGCTGTCCGACCAGGCGCTGCGCAACATCGAGGCATCGAGAAACAGCCCCACGCTCGAGACCGCGGCCCGCTTGTTGGAGCCGTTCGGCCTGCGTCTTTGCGTCGCCCCGAAGCAACGAGCGCCCGGGACGACGACAACGGGTTGAAAGGCCAACAGGCATCGTGCGGTACCGTACGACGGGCCGCCACCTCGTGACGGCGGTCGGCCGGACGGTAGCGGGCGTCCGTGCCGCATCCGCACCGTGCCGCGGCTGCTATTACCGTTGGCTATGCCCGCGGGCCAAAGACTCATTATCCGAAGCGGCCCACGCCGTCTACACTGGGCCGTTCCCCCGGGGAGGCCGCCGTGAGCACCGCGTTTCGTTTCGCACTTCCGCCGACGCTTTCTTCGCTGCGCAATTACGTCGACGGCGAATTCGTCGGCACCGACAGGCACTTCGACAACGTGAGCCCGCTGCACGGCAAGGTGCTGGGGCAGGTGCACGAGGCCGACGCGGCGCTCGTCGATCGCGCGGTCAAGGCGGCGCGCCGTGCCCTCGACGGCCCGTGGGGCAGCGCGAGCGTCGACGAGCGCGCGCAACTCCTCTACCGCGTGGCAGACGTGATCGAGCGGCGCTTCGACGAGTTCGTCGCCGCCGAGGTCGCCGACACCGGCCGCACCGTCGAGCAGGCGAAGAAGCTCGACGTCTACCGCGGCATCCACAACCTGCGCACCTTCGCCGATCTGGGCAAGTACGCGCAGGGCGATTTCTTCGAAACGCGCACGGCCGGCGGCGACAACCTCATCAACTACACGGTGCGCAAGCCGCTCGGCGTGGTGGCGAGCATCTCGCCGTGGAACCTGCCGCTGCTGTCGGTGACGTGGAAGTCGGGCCCCGCGCTCATCTGCGGCAATGCGATGGTGGTGAAGCCGTCGGAGGAGACGCCGTCGTCCGCCACGCTGCTCGCCGAAGCCTTCCACGAGGCCGGCGCGCCGCCGGGTGTGTTCAACGTCGTGCACGGCTTCGGCCCCAATTCGGCGGGTGCGGCGCTGACTGCGCATCCGGGCATCGACGCGGTGACCTTCACCGGCGAGTCGCGCACCGGCGCGACGATCATGAAGGCGGTCGCCGATGGAGTGAAGGAGATCTCGCTCGAACTGGGCGGCAAGAATGCGGCGATCGTCTTCGCCGACTGCGACTTCGAGGCGGCGATCGAGGGCACGCTGCGCTCGGCCTTCGCGAACACCGGGCAGGTGTGCCTGTGCACCGAGCGCGTGTACGTCGAGCGACCGATCTTCGAGCGCTTCGTCGCCGCGCTCAAGGCGCGCACCGAGAAGCTCAAGATCGGCTGGCCGGACGAGCCGGGCGTGGACATGGGCTCGCTCGTCTCGCGCGAGCACCGCGAGAAGGTGCTGTCGTACTTCAAGCTCGCGCAGGACGAAGGTGCGACGCTCGTCACCGGCGGCGGCGTGCCGACTTTCGGCGACGAGCGTGACCAGGGTGCCTTCATCCAGCCGACGATCTGGACGGGGCTCCCCGATACCGCGCGCTGCATGCGCGAGGAGGTGTTCGGGCCCGTCTGCCACATCGCGCCCTTCGACAGCGAAGACGAGGTCCTGCGCCGCGCCAACGATTCGGTGTACGGGCTCGCCGCGACGCTGTGGACGACCAACCTGTCGCGTGCGCACCGCGTCGCGCGCAAGGTCCACACCGGCATCATCTGGATCAATACGTGGTACCTGCGCGACCTGCGCACGCCGTTCGGCGGCACGCGGCTGTCGGGCTTCGGTCGCGAGGGCGGGCGCTGGTCGCTCGACTTTTATTCAGAGACCGCCAACATCTGCGTCAAACTGTAGCGGGTCGAGTTCGTATCGGGCCTGGCGGCGATGGCGCCGGGCGAGCGTGAGGAGGACGACGGTGGATCGACGAATCAAGGCGGTAGCCGATAGGTTGTGGGAGGCGGCGGAGAGCGGCAAGACGATCGCCCCGGTGCGCGACGAGATCACGCAGGCGGCGGTCGACGGTGACGTGGTGGGCGCGGCGTACGCGGTGCAGCAGCTCACCGTGCAGCGCCGGCTCGCCAACGGCGGCCGGCTCGTCGGCCGCAAGATCGGGCTCACGTCGAAGACGGTGCAGAAGCAGCTCGGCGTCGACTCGCCCGACTTCGGCGCGCTCTTTGCCGACATGGCGGTGGTCGATGGCGAGGAGATCGCGTGGTCGCGCCTCATGCAGCCCAAGGCGGAGGCCGAGATCGCGCTGGTGCTGGAGCGTGACCTGCGCTACGAGAAGCACACGGTGGCCGATCTCCTCGCGGCGACGGCGTACGCGCTGCCGGCGATCGAGGTCGTGGGGAGCCGGATCGCGAACTGGGACATCAAGCTCGCCGACACCATCGCCGACAACGCCTCGTCGGGCCTCTTCGTGCTCGGCACGCGGCCGGTGCCGTTGCGCAAGATCGACCTCGCCGAATGCGGCATGGTGATGGAGCGGCGCGGCGATCAGGTGTCGGTGGGCGGGGGCGCCGCGTGCTTGGGCAATCCGCTGACCGCCGCGATCTGGCTCGCCGACGTGCTGCTGCGCATGGGCACGCCGCTTGCGGCCGGTGACGTGGTGATGACCGGCGCGCTGGGACCGATGGTTGCCGTCGCGCCGGGCGACGTCTTCACGACGCGCATCGAAGGTCTGGGCGCGGTCCGGGCGGTATTCGGCCGCTGATACCGCGCTATCGTCAATCCGATCGGAGCGCGTGCGCACGCGCAGGGAAGGTCGTCATGGGGACGATCGCTCCCGGTGTGCGGCGGCGCAGAGGTGAATCGCATGAGCGTCATCGAAGAAGTTGCGGCCATACTCGACCGGGCCGCGCACGAGCACCACGACGTCGACCAGTTCCCGGCCGGGCATTTCACGCTGGCGCAGGCCTACGAGATCCAGCGCGCGTCGATCGCCCGGCGCATCGAACGCGGCGAGCGCATCAAGGGCGTCAAGCTCGGCTTCACGAGTCGCGCCAAGATGATCCAGATGGGTGTGGACAGCCTCATCTGGGGACTCGTCACCGACGGCATGATCGAGGAGGACGGCGGACTCGTCGATCTCGCCCGCTACATCCATCCCCGCGTCGAGCCGGAAGTGTGCTTCGTCACGCGCCGCGCGATCGATGCGCCGCTGACCTCGCTCGAAGCGGTCGATTACCTGGAGGCGGTGGCGCCGGCGCTGGAGATCATCGACTCGCGCTACCGCAACTTCAAGTTCGATCTCGAGAACGTCGTCGCCGACAACTGCTCGTCGGCAGGCCTCGTCGTCGGTCCCTGGTCGCGGCGCTTCGACGGGCTCGGCAACGCCGGCGTGCGTGTGCAGTTCGACGGCCGCGATGTGCAGATCGGCACCACCGCGGCGATTCTCGGCCATCCGCTGCGCGCCGTCGTGCAGGCGTCGCGCCTCCTGCACGACGCGAAGATGAGCCTGCCCGCAGGCTCGCTCGTCATGGCGGGCGCCGCCACCGCCGCCGAGGCGTTGTCGCGCGGGGTGTACGTCGAGTGTCACGTCGGCAGTGGGCCAGGCGCGCTCGGCAGCGTTGCCTTCACCACGCGCTGATGCGCCCCCTTCACGACGCAACGGAGGCGAGGGCATGACCGCGCAGAGCGCACCGGGCAACCAGGCGACGGTCGTCGCCGGCAAGGCGACCCCGCGCGGGCGCTTTCCGCATCTCAAGCGCGCCGGCGACTTCCTCTACGTTTCGGGGACGAGTTCGCGCCGCCCCGACAACAGCTTCGCCGGCGTCGAGGTCGATCCGCTGGGCGTCACCAGGCTCGACATCCGCGTGCAGACGCGCGCGGTGATCGAGAACATCCGCGACATCCTGGCCTCCGCCGGTGCGGGGCTCGCCGATCTCGTCGAGACGCAGGTCTTTCTCGTCAACATGAACGACTTCGGCGGCTTCAACGAGGTCTGGGCCGAGTTCTTCGACTACGACGGCCCGACGCGCACCACCGTCGCCGTCCACCAATTGCCGCATCCGCACCTCGTCATCGAAATCAGGGCGGTCGCGTACAAGCCGCTGCGTCCGTGACGCGCGGGCCGAGGCGCGCGACGCCATCCGCGGCGCCGCCGGTGTCCGGGCACCGACCGCAACACCTCAGGAGATCGTCGTGATCGACATCCATTCGCATTTCTTTCCCCGCATCAGCAAGGCCGAGGCGCACGCGGTCGACCCCGAGCGGGCGCCGTGGGTCACCGTCGACGCCGACGGCCGCAAAGGCCAGATCATGGTGGGCGAGCGCCCGTTCCGGCCGGTGCACGACGAACTGTGGGACGCCGACGCCCGCGTGCGCGCCCTCGATCGCGCCGGCATCGACCTGCAGATCGTCTGTGCCACGCCGGTGCTGTTCGGCTACGCGTGGGAAGCGTCGCGCGCGGCCGACTGGGCGGTGCGGATGAACGAGAAGGCGGCGCAGTTCTGCGCCGGACACCCGACGCGGCTCAAGTGGTTCTCGCAGGTGCCGCTGCAGGACACCAAGCTCGCCTGCGCCGAGGCCACCCGAGCGCAACAGCAAGGGGCGGTCGGCGTGCAGATCGGCAACCACATGGGCGCCAAGGATCTCGATCATCCCGACCTCGTCGACTTCCTCGTCTTCTGCGCCGAAAACGCCGTTCCGGTCTTCGTGCATCCCTGGGACATGATGGGCGGGCCCGAGCGCATGAAGAAGTGGATGCTGCCGTGGCTGGTGGCGATGCCCGCCGAGACGCAGCTCGGCATGCTCTCGCTCATCCTCTCCGGCGCGCTCGAACGCATTCCGCCCTCGCTCAAGATCTGCTTCGCGCACGGCGGCGGCAGCTTCGCCTACACGCTGGGCCGCGTCGACAATGCCTGGAAGCACCGCGACATCGTCCGCCAGGACTGCCCGCAGCCGCCGTCGTCGTACGCGCATCGGCTCGCTACCGACAGCGCGGTCTTCGACCATGGCGCACTGCGCCTTCTCACCGACGTCATGGGGATCGACCGCGTGATGCTCGGCACCGATGCGCCGTTTCCGTTGGGCGAGCAGGAGCCGGGCGCCCTCGTTCGCTCGTCGGCGTTTCTCGATGCTGCGGCGCAGCGGCGCATCCTGCACGACAATGCGTGTGCCTTCTTCGGGCTGGGTGCAGTCGCCAGCCGCCAAGGCAGGGCGTAGGATCTCATCCAATCCGTGCGGGCGTCCGGCATCGGGCCGGCGCTGCGCTGCACTTGCGACACGACCGCCCGCGGGTCGCCCGGCGGGGGTACACGGCATGGGATCCAGGAAACGCCTTCCGCTCTCGCTGGCGCGGTCGTTGAAGCTCCACCAGCTCGCCGTATTCGACCGCGTGGCCGAGTCGGGATCGATCATCGCCGCCTCGCGCGAGCTCGCGATGTCGCAGCCCGCCGTCAGCAAGTCGCTGCACGAACTCGAGCGCCATCTGGGCGAGCCGCTCTTCGTGCGCGGCAATCGCGGCGTGACCTTGACGCCGTTCGGGAGCGCGCTCGAGCATCACGCGAAATCGATGCTCGCCGAACTGCGTCGCCTGGGCGACGGGATCGACGCCTGGAAGACCGGCGGCTCGGGGCGCGTGGCGGTCGGGTCGTTGCTCACGGCGTCGGCGACGCTGCTGCCCGAGACCATCGTGCGCCTGCACGACACCGCGCCCGACGTGACCGTCGAGATCCACGTCGGGACCAACGCATCGCTCTTTCCGGCGCTCGCCCGCGGCGACCTCGACATCGTGATCGGCTTCGTGCCGGAATTGAACGGACGCGTCGTGCGCCGCGACGAGCGTGTCGAGCTCACCCACGTGACGCTCTACGACGAGGAACTCTGCGTATTCGCCGATCGCGACCACGCGCTCGCGCGCCGGCGCAAGCTCACGCTGCGCGACCTGTATTCGCTGGAGTGGATCCTGCCGACGCCGGACTCGATTGCCTACGGCACCGCCTGCGCGATGTTCGCGAAGGAGGGGCTCGACCTGCCGCGGCGCATCGTGTATTCGGTATCGGTGCTCGCCAACGTCGGCCTGCTCACGCGCCGCCCGATGGTCGCGCTGATGCCGCGCTCCGCGGTCGAGCCGTTCGTCGCCACGGGCGCCGTGTCGCGGCTCCCGTTGGGCTCGCTCGGCGTCTTCGGTACCGTCGGCTACACGCTGCGGGCCGATCGCGAGACGCGCGGCGCATTGGAGCGCTTCATCGGCGCGCTGGAGGAGGTGGGCCGCGACGGCGCACGGCGCGCGAGCAAGCAGCCCTGACGGGCGCTGCGGTGGGGCTGCCGAAACGTCGCCTGGCGTGCGACCGGTGCTGGTATTCCCTTTGGTTGTAGCGGAGGCGCATCATTTCATCGTCCGACCCACTGGCCAGAGTCGGGGCGACTGGGCATAGTTATCCGGTGGCTCGCCGCGCCCGTCCTGGCAATACCTCGCGGCGCGACCATGCGTTGCACGCTTGACCGTCACCCACGTTCGACGTAGAGGAGAGTTGATATGGAGCTGAAATACGGTCTGCCGAAGAGCCTCATGGGGTGGGTCGATGCGAATCGCGCGAGCCTGAAGCCGCCGGTGTGCAACGCGGCCGTCTTTCCCGACGGGGACTACATCATCAACATGGTGGGGGGCGGCAACACGCGTACCGACTTCCACGACAATCCGACCGAGGAGATCTTCTACCAGATCCGCGGGACGGCGCACCTCAACATCTGGGACCGCGGCAAGTTCGATCGCATCGACCTCAAGGAAGGCGACATCTTCCTGCAGCCGCCGCACCTCATCCACTCGCCGCAGCGGCCCGATCCCAACGGCTTGTGCCTGCTGATCGAGAAGCCCCGCCCGCAGGGCGCGCACGACGTGCTGCAATGGTATTGCCCGAAGTGTGCGACGCTCACTTGGCGCGCGAGCAAGCAGCTCGAGAGCCTCGTCGACGACCTGCCCAAGGTGTACGAGATGTTCTACGCGACGAGCGACGCCGAGCGCACCTGCAAGCAGTGCGGAACCGTGCATCCCGGCCGTGATTACGCGGCGTGGCACGCCATCCGCCAGGCCTCGGCCTGATCGCCCGGCACCCGAATCGACACCATCACCGACAGGAGCACCCGACATGCGCAAGATCCTTTCCGGCGTCGCCTTGGGCGCCGTCCTCGCCGTCGCCGCCTACGCCGCCCAGGCGCAGGACGTGAAGATCGGCTTTCTTGCCACGTTCTCGGGTCCCGCCGCGGCATTGGGCCAGGACCAGTACGACGGCTTCATGCTGGGTCTCGAGCAGAGCGGCGGCAAGCTGGGCGGCAAGGCCGTCAAGATGTTCAAGGAGGACGACCAGCTCAAGCCAGACCTCGGCGTGCAACTCGTGCAGAAGCTCATCGAGAAGGACAAGGTCGATATCGTCACCGGCGTGACCTTCTCGAACGTGATGATGGCGTTGGCGAAGCCGCTCGCCGCTGCCGACATGGTGTTCGTCGGTTCCAACGCGGGTCCGGCGCCGCTCGCCGGCAAGGAGTGCAACGCCCGCTTCTTCTTCACGTCGAAGCAGAACGACGGCCCTGCTGAAGTGCTCGGTCAGTACGCGACCGACAAGGGCTACAAGAAGATGATGCTGCTGGCGCCCAACTACCAGTCGGGCAAGGACCAGATCACCGGCTTCAAGCGCTTCTACAAGGGTACCGTCGCTGCCGAGATCTACACGCAGTTGAACCAGCCGGACTACTCGGCCGAGATTGCGCAGATCCAGGCCCTCAAGCCCGATGCGATCTTCGCTTTCTTCCCCGGCGGCATGGGGGTCAATTTCGTCAAGCAGATGAACCAGGCGGGGCTCCTGCACAGCATGCCGGTGCTCACCGTGAGCACGGTCGACGGCACGACGCTGCCGGCATTGAAGGACGCGGCGCTCGGCGTCTTCGCCGGGAGCCAGTGGGGTCCCGACACCGCGGGCGCGGCCAACGCCGCCTTCGTGAAGGCGTTCGAGGCGAAGTACAAGCGCATCCCCTCGGAGTACGCCGCCGCCGGATACGACTCGGCGCTCGCGCTCAACAGCGCACTCGCCAAGGTGAAGGGCCCCGCCGTCGATCGCGGTGAACTCGCCGCTGCGCTGCGGACCACCGAATTCCCGGGGACCCGCCCGGGCTTCAAGTTCAACCGCAACGGCTTCCCGATCGAGGACCTGCACGTCTTCGTGGTGGCCAAGGATGCGCAGGGTCGCGTGTCGCTGAAGACGATCGCGACGCCACTGCGCGCGCATCAGGACGCGTACGTCGGCGAGTGCGCGACGAAGTGAGCCGCAGGAAGGGCGTATCCTCGACGCCTGGCGCGGCGCCGCCGCCTCCGCACCCGGTCCCCTGGTGCGGACCGGCAGGCGGCGCCGCCGACTAGAACACACCCGGGCCCGGATCCGCATGGAAGCCGAAGCGCTGCGCATCATCCGCGACGAGCACCGGGCCATCGCCTCGGTGCTGCGCACCATGAACCTGGTGCTCGCCGATCACCGGCAGCGCGGGACGCCGCTCGACTTCGGGATCCTGCGCGCGATGCTCTTCTATCTCGACGAGTATCCCGAGCGGCTGCATCATCCGAACGAGTCGAACCTGCTCTTTCCGATGATCCGCAAGCGCTCGCAGGAAGCGCGCGAGATCCTCGATCGCCTCGACGGCGAGCACGCGCGTGGCGAAGCCGCCATCGTCAACCTGGGCCACATGCTGCTGGGCGTCGAGATGATGGGGGAATCGCGGTTCGATCCATTCGAGGCGGCCATGAAGCGCTACACCGAGCACTACTTCGAGCACATGCGTGTCGAGGAAGTCTCGATCCTGCCGCTCGCGCAGAAGGTGCTCACGGCGGAGGACTGGCGCGAGGTCGACGCCGCGTTTGCCGCCAATCGCGATCCGCTCACCGGACATCGCGCCGACGAAGCGTACCGACCCGTGATCACGCGGATCATCAATTCGCTGCCGGCTCCGTACGGGCTGGGGCCGGCGCGCACGTAGGCGACGGCCGATGCGTCGCCGCCGCGCAGCGCGCAACACGGCAGGATCGGCCCGATGAGCTTCGATCTCCTGCTCACGCAGATCTTGAACGGCCTGCAGTTCGGCCTCCTGCTGTTCCTGATGGCGGCGGGGCTGACGCTCGTCTTCGGCATCATGAGCTTCATCAACCTGGCGCACGGGTCGCTGTACATGGTGGGTGCGTACTTCGCAGCGGTCACCTTCGCGCACACCGACTCGTTCGTGCTGTCGGTGGTGGTCGCGGTGGTGGCGCTCTTCGTGCTCGGTTTCATCCTCGATCGCCTCGGATTCTCGACGCTGCACAAGCGCGACCACCTGGACCAGGTGCTCGCGACCTTCGGCGTGCTGCTCTTCGCCAACGAGGCGATGCGCATCATCTTCGGGAGCACGCCGCTGTACATGGATACGCCCGCCGCGCTGTCGCAGCCGGTGCAGATCCTGGGCTTCAATTACCCCGCTTATCGCGGCGCGATCATCGTGGCGGGACTCCTCGTCGCGCTGGGCTTGCACATCCTCATCGACCGCACGCGCGTGGGCATGCTGATCCGCGCCGGCGCCAGCAATCGCTCGATGGTCTCGGCGCTGGGTGTCAACATCGGCTGGCTCAATAGCTTCATCTTCGCGCTGGGCGCCGCGCTCGCCGGGCTCGCCGGCGCGATGGTCGGCCCCATCCTGTCGATCCAGCCGGGGATGGGCGAGCCGATCCTGATCCTCACGCTCGTGGTCATCGTGATCGGCGGGATCGGCTCGATCCGCGGCGCGCTCTTCGGTGCGCTCATCGTCGGCATCGTCGACACCCTGGGCCGGGGGGTGCTGCCCTCGCTCCTCTTCCTCGTCCTCGATCCCGCGACGGCTGCCGCCGCCGGGCCGGCGCTCGCCTCCGCCGGGGTCTACGTGCTGATGGCGGCGGTGCTCGCCTTCAAGCCCGAGGGACTCTTCCCGGTGAAGCACACGTGACCAGCGGCGCCACCGAAACGGCAACAGCAAAGGCCGAGACCGCCGTCGGCGCGAGTCGGGCGCCGGCGATCGCCGCGATCGTGCTGCTGGCGATCGGCGTCGCGGTGCCCCTCTATTCGGCGATTGCCGACGACAGCTACACCGTCGCGCTGGTGAGCCGGATGCTGGTCTTCGCGCTCGCCGCGGTGGGTCTCAACATCGCGCTGGGTTTTGGCGGCATGGTGAGCTTCGGCCATGCGATGTACATGGGCTTCGGTGCGTACGCGGTGCTCCTCTTGGGGACCGCCGGCATCGTCAACGGCTGGCTGCAACTCGCGATCCTGTTCGCGGTGGTCGCCGTGATTGCCGTCGTCGTCGGCTGGATCGCGCTGCGCACGCAGGGCATCGCGTTCATCATGATCACGCTCGCCTTCGCGCAACTCTTCTTCTTCGTCTTCGTGAGCCTGAAGGCGTACGGCGGTGACGAGGGCATGTCGCTGGCGCAGGTGAGCGGCTTCGGCCCGCTCACCGGCAATCGCATCGCGCTCTACTACTCGCTGCTGGCGGCACTCGTCGTGGCGGTCTACGGCGCGCATCGGCTCGTCGGCTCGCGCTTCGGGCTCGTGCTGCGCGCCACCCGCATCAACGAGCGCCGCGTCAAGGCGGTGGGCACGCCGCCGCTGCCGTACCGCCTCGCCGCCTACGTCCTCTCGGCGCTGGTGTGCGCGCTCGCCGGGTTCTTCCTCGCCAATCTCACCGGCTTCGTCTCGCCGGCGTACCTCGCCTGGCCGGTGTCGGGTGAGCTCATCGTGATGGTGGTGCTGGGCGGCGTGGGCACCGTCGTCGGCCCCGTGGTCGGCGCGGTCGGACTCCTGCTCCTCGAGGAAATACTGAAGGCGATCACCGAGCACTGGATGGCGCTTTTCGGGCCGCTCATCGTGGTCATCGTGCTCGTGCTGCGGCGCGGCCTGTGGAGCATGCTGCCCGGGACGCACGGCGACGATGAGAAAGGGACGCGGTCGTGAGCACCGATGCGCCGCTGCTCGCGCTGCACGGGCTCGTCAAGCGTTACGGCGGGCTTCTCGTGACCGACGACGTGAGCCTCGCCATCGGCCGCGGCGAGGTGCACGCGATCATCGGCCCCAACGGCGCCGGCAAGACGACGCTCATCAACCAGATCGTGGGCGAGGTGCGCAGCGATCAGGGTCGCATCGAGCTCGGTGGGAGCGACGTCACCCGCTGGCCGGTGCACGCGCGGGCGCGGGCCGGTCTCGGGCGCTCGTACCAGATCACCTCGATCATCCCCGAGTTCAGCGTGCTGGAGAACGTGCTGCTCGCGGTGCAGTCGGTGCGCGGTCACAACTTTCGCTTCTGGTCGCCGGCGACCGCACTGCCGCAACTCGTCGAGCCGGCGGAGGCCTGCCTGCAACTCGTGGGCCTGCTCGGACTGCGCGATCGTTCCGCCGGACTCCTCGCCTACGGCCAGCAGCGGCAGCTCGAACTCGCGATGACGCTCGCCATCGAGCCCAAGGTGCTGCTGCTCGACGAGCCGATGGCGGGACTCGGGCCCGCCGAAACGCAGGAAATGATCGACGCGCTGCAGGCGATCAAGGACCGGCACGCGATCCTGCTCGTCGAGCACGACATGCACGCCGTCTTCTCGCTCGCCAGCGTGTGCAGCGTGCTCGTCTACGGGCGGATCGTCTTCCAGGGCAATCCGTCGGACGTGAAGGGCAGCTCGGTCGTACGCGACGCGTATCTCGGCGACGAGGAGCTGCCCTGATGGCCGCGCTCCTCGAAGTGCATGGACTCGAAGCGGGCTACGGCAAGAGCCAGGTGCTCTTCGGCATGGCGCTCGAGATCGGCGCGGGCCAGTGCGCGACGCTGCTCGGGCGCAACGGCATGGGCAAGTCGACGACGATCAAGAGCATCCTCGGTCTCGTCCAGCCCACCGGAGGCGAGGTCCGCTGGATGGGTTCGCCGGTGCAGGGCAAGCCGCCGTATGCGATCGCGCGGCTGGGGCTGGGACTCGTCCCTGAGGGCCGGCAGATCTTCCCCAATCTCACCGTGCGCGAGAACCTCGTCGCCACCGCCGCGCAGCGCCTGAAGCCCGCCCATCCGTGGACGCTGGAGCGGGTGCACAACCTCTTTCCACGCCTCGCCGAACGCGGCCGCAACTTCGGCAACCAGCTCTCCGGCGGCGAACAGCAGATGCTCGCCATCGCCCGGGCGTTGATGACCAATCCCGCCTTGCTGATCCTCGACGAGGCCACCGAAGGACTCTCGCCGCTCATCCGTGCCGAGATCTGGAATGCGCTGGGGCAGATCAAGTCCGAGGGGATGGCAACGCTCGTGGTCGACAAGAATCTCGTGCCGCTGCTGCGCATCGCCGATCGGCACCACATCGTCGAGAAAGGCACGGTCGTCTGGCGCGGTGACTCGGACGCGCTGCGCGCCGACCGCGCCACGCTGCAGCGCTACCTGTCGGTGGAGGGGTGACAGCCCACCAGGCTCGCTTCGCTGACTGCCCCCGAAGGGGGCGCAGTCAGCGGCTTGGGGCGGCCCGGCGCCGCTGATGATGTACGACCCCCACGCTCGCTTCGCTCGCTGCCCCCGAAGGGGGCGCAGTCAGCGGCTTGGGGCGGCCCGGCGCCGCTGACCCGTCGGACCCTCAGTTGTCGAGCAGCGCCAGCGTCCGCTCGTCGCGCGTCCCATCGTAGAACCTGGCGAGGGCCGCGCGCAGCACGGCGTCCTCGGGCGCGACGGCGAGGAAGAGCGTGAGGCACGAGCGGAATTTCGCGGCGTCGATCGGTCCCAGCACCGCGACCGGATCGGCGGTGGCGAGCGCGTTCAGCGCGGCGACGCACTCGCGCAAGCGGGCGCCGAG
The DNA here is from genome assembly GCA_039807685.1 of Burkholderiales bacterium. Classification (GTDB taxonomy): domain Bacteria; phylum Pseudomonadota; class Gammaproteobacteria; order Burkholderiales; family Casimicrobiaceae; genus VBCG01. The sequence continues at coordinate 535 of JBDHRR010000083.1, read as the reverse complement.
CACCGGATGCGCGAGGTACGCGCGCGCTTCGGCGAGCGAACCGATCCCGTAGAACTGCGCGCGCGGACTCCTGCCGAGGTCGCGCAGTTGCGGCAGGATGTACCAGATCCAGTGCGTCGTCTTGCGTCCGGCACGCAGTTCGGCGAGCGCTTGTGCGTAATCGGCCTGCTGCGCCCGCACGAAGCGCGCGAGATCGAAGGGACCGGCCGATGCGTTCGCCATCACCGCGCAGCTGCGCTCGAGATCGTCCCGACGCCGGTCAGTACGGGAGCAGCGCGAATGGCGCCGGCGCCTCGATGAGGGTGCGGATCTCGCTGCGCGCGCCGCGCACGAGGCGTGCGAACCACGACTCCGGCGGCCGGAATTCCCGCACGCGGGAGACCTTGAATTCGCGCTCGAGCACCTCGGCGAGCGAGCCGATGCCGTCGGCGAGGCCGAGCTCGACCGCCTTCGGCCCGGTCCAGAAGGCACCGGAGAACATCTCGTCCTCCCCGCCCTTCAGGCTGGCGCCGCGCCGCTCGCGCACCAGGCCGAT
>JBDHRR010000212.1:0-3108 GCA_039807685.1 Burkholderiales bacterium | reverse complement strand
GCGAAGAAGGACCCGACCCAGGCGCCCGCGAAGATCCTCGACGATCTGGTCGCCAGCACACCGGGTCAGGAAGGCAAGTGGTTCGCCGCCGCGAAGGATGCCGGGCTCTACGACGAGGCAATCGCCCTCGCCCAACGAACGCCGTGCGACCCGCGCACGCTGTCCCGGGCCGCCCGCGATTTCGCCGCCACGAAGCCCCGGTTTGCCGTCGAGGCGGGCTTGGCCGCCCTGCGGTGGATCGTCGCCGGCTACGGCTACGAGATCACGGGCGGCCCGGGTCAGCGAGCCGAAGCCGCGTTCGTCCGTTCGTCACCTGCGCCCAAGGCGCAGCGGCATCCGATATTCGACGCAATAGCGATATTTGCTGTTCGGTGAAGATCGGCATCGCTTCGGATCGCACAGCTCGTGACCGTCGTCCCGGCCGCTGAGCGCCCGGAAGCTGCGGGCGTCAGCCCCTTCCGTCCTGCACCACATCGACCACGCTCAGCGATCGACCGCGAAAGGCGTCACTGCGGGGGCGCCGGCGCCACGAAGGGGTTCATGACCTTCACGCCGGTGCCTGCGAAGTCCGACCCATTGCGCGTGACCACCGTCAGATCGTGGACCAGCGCGGTAGCCGCAATCTGCTTGTCCAAGGCGTGCTCGGGTTTCGGAACTCGGAGCCGACCCCACACCTGCGCGGCGTCGGCGTCGAAGGCGAGCACTTTGTCCGAGTACTGTTCGAGCACGGCGGAGAGCCAGTGCTCCAACAAGCCTGCCTGTTCGGTATCGCCGCGCTGCCGGATGAGTCCGACGCCGCGACGAAGCTCGCCGATCGTGATGACCGACAGGTAGACCGGGTCGCCGGCGCTCGCAACGCGATTGAAGAAGTCGATGACGCCGGGGTTCGCCCGGGACCTCTTGCGGGCTTCGCTGATGACGTTGGTGTCAATCAAATACACGGGGCGCGTTCCCTTCGGACTCGACGCGCTCGAAGTCGGCGTCGGTGCCGACGTCGGGGATCGAAGCCAGCAGTTCGGCCAAAGCGCGCTTGCGCGGGCGCGCGAGCGCCTCGGCGAGGATCTCCCGATGTTCGGCCTCGGCGCTTCGGCCGTGCGCGCCAGCGCGCTCTTTGAGCGCCTTGACGATTGCCTCATCGACACCGCGAACGAGCAAGTCAGGCATGGCGCCACCTCCAGAAAATGATACTATCAATGATAGCATAGCCGATGCAGGCCCGGCGGATCATCCGCTGGGTGAAGCCGTCGGCGGCGCCGACGGCGTAGAGGAGCATGAGCAGCGACGCGAACCGCGCCAGGATCGCCGCGCGCACGCCGAGTAACTGGGTGCCGACCATCGCCGCCTCGATGCTCTCCCGGTGCGACACGTAGCTGCGCCGCATGACGGTGTCCGGGATCGACAGGGCCGCCCCGTTGGCGAACTGCGCGCCCATGTCGTGGATGCCGGTTACTTCGAACACGCGCGAGTACAGCGCGTTGCCTGGCCCGGTGATGGCGCCGGCGCCGGCACCCTGCCGGGCGACGAGGGCAACGCCGTGCTCGAGGTCGTGCGCGAGCAGTTCGCGCAGGTGCTCGATCCCCAGGCGCCGAAAGGCGCGTCGCAGGTCCTCGTCGTTGCGGATCGGCCCAGAAGTCATTCACGGTCTCCACGTCGATGCGGTCGTACTGCGCGTGCGTCCCGACGAATTTCACCCATACGACGACCGCCTGATACTGCACCTCGACCACCAGCCGGTACTTGTTACCGCCGACATTGAACACGACGCGATTGTTGCCGCAGATGCTCGCGCTGGCGTACTGCTCCATGATGTCCTGCGGGCTGCGCCAAGTCGCCTTGATCGCCTCGGCGTACCAGCTATGCAGCGGGCCTCGCGCATCGGCGCAGGTCGGCCGCTCCCAGAACTTCTGCAGGCTGCGCTTGGCGATGACTCTCACCGGCGGCCGTATCTCCCACAATGCGAGAACCTGCAACCGACGATGGTCTTGTGTCAATCCTCCGGCCGACCCTCTTGCCGCCAAGATGAGGACTCATTCGCTCAATCTCGCACCTCGCAGCGAATCTGCAATTGCGGAGAGGGCATCAGCCAATTGACGTGCTTGCTCCGGCGCTGGCAGCGGCAGGCGAAGGCTGCACGCGCCGGTTGCCGGGTCGCGCTCGAGCCAGGGATGTGAAGGTGCCTGGGTTTCGCCAGCAACGCGCAGCGCCGAAATCAACTGCGTGCCGACCTGCACCAGCACGCTCCAAGGATCGGCGACCGGTTGCTGCAACGCCGGCGCGGCGGCTTTCGGCCAGGACGCGTGCGCTGCCGACGCGAGGTTGCCCGCCGCGGCGGCCACGTCGGCGTCGGCCACCTCGACCGGCGACTCCACCGCTGCGCTGGCCACACTCCCCGCTTCTTCCGCCGACCCCATTGCTTCGCCCTCGCCCATGCGGCCGGTGACGTTCTCGACGTCTTTCATGAACCGACTCAGGCGTGAGGCGCCGAGCGAAACCTCGCTCTGGCCGCCGTCGAGAATGCCCGCCGACAGCGAGCGCTTGAAGGCGAGCACCGACAGCATGCCTTCCTCGATGGTGCCCTTGGCGACAAAATTGACGATCTGCACCGGCCGCGTCTGGCCGATGCGGTGAATCCGTCCGATGCGCTGCTCCAGCAGCGCCGGATTCCACGGCAGGTCCATGTTCACCAACGTCGAGGCATGCTGCAGGTTCAGTCCCGCCGCGCCCGCATCGGTGGATAGAAACACGCGGCAGTCCGGATCGGCGCGAAAACGTTCGACCAGCGCCGGGCGTTTCTCCGAAGGCACGCCGCCATGGAAGCTGACGTAGCCGATGCCGCGCTCTTCCAGCCTGCGGATGACGATGTCGTGGGTGCGCGTCCACTGGCTGAACACCACCGCCTTCGCATCCGGCTGCACGAAGACGCCGTCGAGCAGCGCCGCCAGTTCGTCGGCCTTGACCCCGTGGTCGGTCTGCTGGTCCAGCAGGTAGGTGCTGTTGCAGGACATGCGCATGTTCTGCAGGGCGCAGGTCAGGCGCCGCTGGTCCTTGTCCGACAGGAACTTCATCCGCCGCCAGCGCGCGACGATCTTCGCCACGATGTCGGCATTC
>JBDHRR010000082.1:0-15911 GCA_039807685.1 Burkholderiales bacterium | reverse complement strand
CGCCTGCCGTTCCTCACCGCGGCGCGCCGCGCCGCGCTTGCGCTCCTCATGCCGGTGATCGTGCTGGGGGGCATCTACGGCGGCGTATTCACGCCGACCGAGGCGTCGGTCGTCGCTGTCTTCTACGCGCTCATCGTCGGCGTGCTGGTCTACCGCGAGACACGGATCGCCGACCTGCCGCGCGTGCTGACCAAGAGCGTCATCTCGTCGGCGGTGATCATGTTCATCATCGCCAACGCCGGCCTCTTCAGCTACCTCATCACGCGCGCCGGCGTCCCCGCCAGGATCGGTGCTTTCCTCGTCGACACGCTGCAATCACCCGAACTCTTCCTGCTCGGCGTGAACGTGGCGCTCTTCGTGATCGGGATGTTCATCGAGACGTCGGCGTCGATCATCGTGCTGGCGCCGATCCTCGCCCCGGTCGCCGCCCACTTCGGCATCGATCCCGTGCACTTCGGCGTCATCATGGTCGTCAACCTCGCACTCGGCATGATCACGCCGCCGTTCGGGGTCAACCTCTTCGCGGCGTGCATGATCGCGCGAATATCGCTCGATCAGATCGTCACCCGGCTGATTCCCTTCGTGCTCGTCGTGCTGGCCTGCCTCATGGTCATCACCTACGTCCCGGGCCTGTCGCTCGGGCTGCGCGACCTCGTCTACAAGTAGCCTGCACCGCTCCGCGTGCGGCCGGTGCCCGCTCAGATGCAGCGACCGCCGTCGACCTCGAGGCACGCCCCGGTGATGAACGACGCCTCGTCCGACGCGAAGAACACCGCGGCGGTCGCGATGTCCGACGGCTGCGACAGCCGCCCGATCGGAATCGTCGCCACGAACTGCGCGCGCTTCTGCGGCGTGTCCTCGCCCATGAAATCGGCGAGCATCGCGGTCTCGCCGGCGACTGGATTGATCACGTTGACGCGGATGTTGTCCTTGGCGAGTTCGGCGGCCATCGAGCGCGAGGTGACGATCGCCGCCCCCTTGCTGCCGTTGTACCAGGTGAGCCCCGGGCGCGGGCGCACGCCGGCGGTCGAGGCGATGGTGATGAACACGCCGTTGCGCCGTGCGCGCATGTGCGGAACCGCGTGCTTCGCGGTGAGGTAGAGGCTCTTCACGTTGACCTGGTAGATGCGGTCGAACTGCTCTTCGGAGACTTCCAGCATCGGCTGGTTGCGGTGCGTGGTGCCGGCGTTGTTGACGACCACGTCGAGGCCACCGCATGCGCGCAGCGCGAATTCGACCAGGCGCTGCACGTCGGCATCGCGCGCGACGTCGCCGGCACAGAAGCGCGCATCACCTCCGGCGTCGACGATCTCGCGCGCCACGCGCTCGCCGTTCTCCGCGGAGATGTCGTTGACGACCACCCGCGCACCCTCGGCCGCGAAGCGCTGCGCGATGCCCCTGCCGAAACCCGATCCCGCGCCGGTGACGATCGCCACCTTGTCCTTGAGTCTTGCCACTCCTGCCTCCTCGTCGATATCGTCGATCGCCACCGTCGCCGGCCGGCGTCCTCCCGGGTCGTCGTTGCCGTGGGCGCCGATGCCGACGTCACGTCGTATCGCGCCGGGCACCCGCGCGGACGTCCGTCAACCGTGGCGCAGCACCACCGTCTTCACCGTGGTGAATCCATGGAGCGCCTCGAAGCCCTTCTCGCGGCCGTAGCCCGAGTGCTTGACGCCCCCGAACGGCAGCTCGACGCCGCCACCCGCGCCATAGTTGTTGATGAACACCTGCCCACTCTCGACTGCGCGGGCCATGCGCAGTTGCCGCGCACCGTCTTGCGTCCACACGCCGGCCACGAGGCCGAAGTCGGTGGCGTTGGCAAGGCGCACGGCGTCCGCCTCGTCGGTGAACGGCATCGCCGCCAGCACTGGGCCGAATACCTCGTCGCAGGCGAGGCGATGGCCGAGCGGCACGTCGCGCAGCAATGCGGGTGCGGCGTAGTAGCCGCCCTTCGGCGCATCGGCGACGACGGTGCCGCGAGCGACGGTGGTGATGCCGTCGGCGCGTGCGGCCGCGAGGAATTCTTCTACGCGCGTGAGCTGCGTGGCGCGAATGAGCGGTCCGCAATCGAGGTCGGCGAGCGCGGGGCCGGCGCGCAGCGCGGCAAAGCGCTCGCCCAGCCGCGCCAGCACCTCCTCGTAGCGCGATGCCTCGACGAGCAGGCGACTGCCCGCGCTGCAGGTCTGGCCGGCGTTTTGCACGATGGCGTTGACGAGCGCGGGCAGCGCCGCCTCGAGGTCGGCATCGGCAAAGACGATCTGCGGCGACTTGCCGCCGAGCTCGAGCGTGACGGGACAGTGGCGCTGCGCCGCCGCTGCCGCGACCCAGGCACCGGTGGCGGGCGAGCCGGTGAATGAGATGTGCGCGATACCCGGGTGGTCGACCAGCGCCGCCCCCGCCTCGCGACCGAGCCCCGTCACCATGTTGATGGCGCCGGGCGGCACTCCGGCCTCGCCGGCGAACTCGGTCAGACGCAGCAGCGACAGGCAGGCATCCTCGGCGGGCTTCACGACGCAAGCATTGCCCGCCGCGAGCGCGCCGCCGACCGAGCGCCCGAAGATCTGCAACGGGTAGTTCCACGGAATGACGTGACCGGTGACGCCGTGCGGCTCGCGCCAGGTGAGGACCGTATAGCCCTCCGGATAGGGAAGCGTGGTGCCGTGCAGCTTGTCGCACGCACCCGCGTAGAACTCGAAGTAGCGCGCGCAGGCGGTGACGTCGGCGCGTGCCTGCTTGAGCGGCTTGCCGCAATCGCGCGCCTCCAGCAAGGCGAGTTCCTCGGCGTGCGCGAGGATGACGTTGGCGATCGCCGTCAGCGCGCGACCACGCTCGGCAGGCGCGAGCTTGCCCCACGCACCCCGGCGCGCCGCATGGGCCGCCTGCACGGCGCGCGCGACGTCGGCCGCCGTGCCGCGGGCGATGGCGGCAAACGGCTCGCCGTCGGACGGATCGACCATCGGCAACTCGCCACCTTCGCTGGCGCGCTCCCATCGATTGCCGATGTAGTGGGCGACCGGCGTGCGGACGGCGGGCCAGTGGGGTTGCGGTGCATTCATGAGGAGGTCTCGCGGAGGGAACGGCACGCCGAGGATAGCGCAGCCGCGGGATGTAACAAAGCGCAACCGCGACAACCGCGGCGTCAACCCGCGGTCTCATCATGCGTTGGAGACGATGCGTGCACTGGTATTCGCGACGGCGCGGGGTTCCACCGGTGACGCATCGCACGCGACATCACGCACCAGGAGAACATGATGAACCACAGGCACATCCTCGCCACCGCCGCGCTCGCGGCACTGACCGCCGGTGCCGGCGTCGTCGCGACGGACGCTGCGGCCAGCAACGTCGCTTGGAGCGTGAGCGTCGGCGGGCCGGGCTTCGCGGTGAGTGCAGGCACACCACACTTCGGTCCACCGCCGGCTGGCGCGTGGCGTCCGGGCCCCGTATGGCATCCGGCGCCGGTCTGGCGCCCGGCACCGGTGTGGGGTGTGGGTCCGGTCTGGCGTCCTGCGCCGGTGGTTCGAGTAACCCCGCCGCCGGTCATGGTCGCACCCGTCTGGGGTCCGCCCGGCGTCGTGGTGAACCCCTTCGTACCCGTGGTCGTGGCGCCTCCAGCCCCCGTCTTCGTCGCCCCACCGCGGATGGTGATGCCGCGCGTGGTGGTGGCACCCCGCCCGGTCTTCGTGACGCCCGCGCCGCGCTTCGTGGCGCCGGTGCCGGTGGCACGCTGGTAGACCCGGTCACGACCCTGGCGAGCATCCCATGTCCACAACTCCCAGGCTCCTGATCGCGATTGCCGCCCTCGGCTGCGCGGTGAACGCCGCGGCGCAGGTCACCTTCTTCGAACGCGACGGTTTTGCCGGCCGCTCGTTCGCGACCAATGCGGCGATCGAGAACTTCGACCGGTACGGTTTCCACGATCGCGCATCGTCGGTGGTCGTACGCGGCGGCTCGTGGGAAGCTTGCACCGACACCCGCTTCGGCGGCCGCTGTAGCGTCCTGCAGCCGGGCAGCTACGGCTCCGTCGCGGCGATGGGCCTCGACAGCAGGGTGTCGTCGGTCCGGCCGGTGCCGATCGCGAGTGGCGTCGCGCCGCTGCCATCGGCTACGGGCTACGACTACCGGCGGCGGAACAACGAGCCGACCTACGCGGCGACGGTCACCTCGGTGCACGCCGTCATGGGTCCGCCGGAGAAGCGTTGCTGGATGGAACAGCAGGCGGTGCAGGCGCCGGGGCCGGACTTGAGTGTGCCTGCCGGTATCGCCGGCGCCATCATCGGTGGCGTGCTCGGCCATCAGATCGGCGGCGGTCGCGGCCAGGACATCGCCACCGGGGTCGGCGCGGTCGGCGGTGCGGTGGTCGGCGCCAACGTCGGCAAGAACTACGGGAGCGCTCCGCGCTACGCCACGCGCGAGGTCCAGCGCTGCGAGAACGTCGTCAGCGGGAGGCCCGCGTACTGGGATGTCACCTACTACTTCCGCGGGACGTACCATCGCGCGCAACTGACCGCCGCGCCGGGGCCGACGATCGTCGTCAACGGACGCGGTGAGCCGCGGCTGTGAGCTGCACCACGCCGTCGACGACGGCCGCACATCGACGGCGGGATGCGGTGCTACTCTTCACGATTGCGCCAACCAGGGGCCCGCATGGACGCACCCGCATCCTCCGCAACAGCGGCCACCGCGGCGCTGGCGGCGCCTTCCCCGACGCCGGTGGTCGAGGTCGATTTTCCCGATATCGAGCGCTGGCACGACGGCAACGCGGGAATCGATCACGTCTGGCGCTTCCGCGCCACCGAACCCGGTCCGTGCGTCACGATCCAGGCGCTCACCCACGGCAACGAGGTCTGCGGTGCCATCTGCGCCGATTGGCTCCTCGCGCAGCGGGTACGCCCCACCCGCGGAACGCTCACCATCGTCTTCGCCAACGTCGAGGCGTACCGCTCCTTCGATCGCGACGATCCCTTTGCCTCGCGCTGCCTCGACGAGGACTTCAATCGCCTGTGGAGCAGCGACGTCCTCGACGGCAAGCGGCAGTCGCGTGAACTCGTCCGCGCCCGCGCGCTGCGTCAGGTATACGACGCCACCGACCACCTGCTCGATCTGCACTCGATGACCGACCCGTGTGCGCCGCTCGCGCTCGCGGGGCAACACGCCAAGGGTGTCGCGCTGGCGCGCGCGATCGGTGTCCCCCAAAGCATCGTGATCGATGCCGGCCACGCCGCCGGCAAGCGGCTGCGCGATTACGCGGCATTCGATGATCCCGGCGACCCGCGCAGCGCACTCCTCGTCGAGTGCGGCCAGCACTGGGAGCGGGCCGCCCCGGTCGTCGCGCGAAGCGCCGCCTTGCGCTTCCTGCACCACTTCGACATGCTCGATCCGGCGCTTGCCGCAAGGCATCTCGGTACGACCGCCGCGCCGGCGCAGCGCACGATCGAGATCACCGACGTGGTCACCATCGAGACCGACGATTTTGCTTTCCTCGTCCCGGTGTCGGGCCTTGCCGTGATTGCCGAAGCCGGCACGCTGCTCGCTCGCGACGGCAAACGCGAGATCCGTACCGCCTATCCCGATGCGGTGCTGGTGATGCCCGCGCGCCGCCCGCGCAAGGGGGAAACCGCGGTGCGCATCGGTCGGGTGTTGGCCTGACGGGAAGGCGAGGAAGCAGCCTTGGCGCCGCCGTTGCGCGGCGCCAAGGGTCATGCCTGATAGCGTGCTACCACTGCTGCATCTGGCGGTTGCCGCGGATGTTCCCGGAAATGGCCCCGGCCGTGCCGCCGATGGCAGCACCCGTCCATGCATTGCCGCCGGAGATGGCGGCAATGCCGGCGCCGGCGCCGGCGCCGATCGCGGCGCCGCTCATCGTGCCTTGTTGCGCGGGCGTCATGTTGGTGCAACCCATCGCGGCGCCTGCGACCACCGCGACGAAGATCCATTTGGCTTGCTTCATGTCGTCTCTCCGTCAACCGGCCTTGGCGAGGCCAGGCACCACGATTTCGAACCAGATCGTGTCCACGATCGGGCGCTTCACCATGTTGGGATTCTTGCTGTAGTACGCGTCGAGTTGCGAGCGCACGCCGTCGAGCGTCTGCCCGCGCAACCCCTTCTGGAGTCGCGGCACGATGCTCTGCGCATCGGTCGGCGGATTGGCCGCCTCGTACGCGGCTTGCACCTGGAATGCATTCGAGAGACCGACGAGGTACGCCTTCTTGACCTCGGGGCTCGATTGCTGCCATTGCTCGCCGGTCACCACCGGGATCACCTCTTGCGCGTGGGCCACGCCCAGCACCGACGCCATTGCCACCGCGGCAAGGAGTCCCCGCCACTTCGCTGTCATCATCATCGTCCTCTTGATCGAGAAGGTAAGAGCTGCGGAGTCCGCGGCCCCGATCGAGGCATCCGCCGGGCATCCGCCCCACAAGGCGATCACATGCACGTGGACGTGACTCGCCTCCCGCACCGCAGCATATGCCATCCGCACGCCTGCCGATATACGACTTAGGCTTAGGGCACTGGGTTGCGTGGTGCGTCGATCGGAAATCGGCAAGTCGCGCGTCCTGCCACCCTGCACCGCCCGGCTCCGGCGTGCGCGACGCGGTCACGGTCCGCAACCCGCGTGGGGTCTCAATCGCCCCTGGGCTCCTGCCAGTAGCGCCGGCGCTCACCCCGCGCATCGCTCACGGCAAGCGGTGCATCCGCGGCAAAGGTCATGGCAATGGCACCGGCGCGGTCGGTGCGCAGGACGGTCGCGCCGCGTCCGGTGTAGCGCGCGACGACGTCCGCCTTCGGATGCCCGAAGCGATTGCGATAGCCGCTCGTCACGATCGCCCATGCCGGCGCGACGGCGCGCACGAACGACAGCGACGACGAGGTCCGCGACCCGTGATGCGGCACGACCAGCACGTCGGCCGGAAGCGCCTCGGGCCACTTCCGCAGGAGCCGCGCCTCGCTCAGTGCCTCGATGTCGCCGGCCAGCAGGACGCTGCCGCCGACCGCATCGATGCGCAGCACGCAGGAGCGGTCGTTGGTCGTCGCCCGCGGGTCGTCGTACTCGTCCTGCGTCGGATGGAGGATCGTGAAGCGCACGCCGTCCCAGGTCCATGCATGGCCCGCACGGCAGCGCACCGCATCGTGGGCCGCTGCCGCGTGGAGGACGATCGGGTGCTCCGGCGCCAGCGACGAAACGAGCGATTGGAAGGGTACCGCGCGCATGAGCGAGAGGGCGCCGCCAGAATGATCGAGATCCTGATGGCTGATCACGATCGCATCGGCGTAGGGCCGGCCCACCGTCCGCAGGAACGGCACGACGATCCGCCCGCCGGCGTCGGCGACCTCGTTGAACCCCGGGCCCGTGTCGTAGACGAGCGTGTGCTCGCGGGTCTCGACGACTGCCGCGAGACCTTGCCCGACGTCGAGCACCGTCAGCCGGAAGGCGGCGGCCGGTAGCGGCGGGGGTCGCGCGAGGGCGAGCGGCAACAGCCACAGCGCCCCCAGCCACCGGCCCGGCACGCCACGCGGCGCCAGCATCCACGCGACACCGACGCTGCCGGCCAGCACCGCCCACGCAACCGGCGTGTGCTGCTGCCACGCCGCCTCGGGCGCGCGCGCCAGCCACTCGAGGTACGCCATGAGCGGCGCGAGCACCGCGTGCGCGGCCATCGGTAACCAGGGCAACGGTAGCCCGATCGCGAGGAGCGCGAGCGGCACGACGCCGAGCGTCACCACGGGAATGGCCACCGCGTTGGCGAACGGGGCGACGAGCGACATCTGCGCGAAGAGCGCCAGCGTGAGTGGGGCGAGGCCCACGGTGACGACCCACTGCGCCTGGGCGCCCTCGCGCACCGTGACGAGGACCCGGGCGCGCCACGTCGCCGCGGGTTCCGCGGCGAGCCGGCCCGCCGATGCGTAGAGCAGCAGCGCAACGGCGCCGTACGACAGCCAGAAGCCCGGCGTGAGCGGCGCCCACGGATCCCAGACGAGGACGCCGACGAGTGCCCACAGCCAGACGATGCCCGCGGTACCGGGACGCCCCCACCACAGGCCGCCGGCAGCGATGGCCAGCATCGCAAAGGTGCGCACGGCGGGAATCTCGGCGCCGGCGAGCAGCGTATACGCGGCAGCAGCGGCGACGCCGACGCCGAGTGCGAGCTTGCGCGCCGGCACGGTCGAGGTGAGCCGCACGCTGCGCCGCAGGAGCGCGTAGGCGAGTGCGCCGGCAAGCGTCGCGAATACGGTCACGTGCAATCCGGAAATCGAGACCAGATGACCGACGCCGGTCCGATTGAAGACGATCCACTGCGCATCGGTGATCGCCCGCTGCTCGCCGATGGCGAGCGCCACGACCACGCCCGCGTAGGAAGCGTCCGCGAGATCGCGCAGCAGGCGCTCGCGAATCGCTTCACGCGCGCGCTGCACGACGTCGCGCGGGCGTCCCGCGAATGCGGCGAGGCGAGCGTTGTCCGCCGCGCGCACGACGTAACCCGTCGCCCGCAGATCGTGCTGGAGAAGCCACGCCTCGAGATCGAAGCCGCCCGGATTGACGCTGCCGTGCGGACGCTTCAGTCGCACGCGAAGCCGCCAGCGCTCGCCCGCACGCAGGAGCGGAACGACCGCGTCCTCGGCGTCGTCGTCGATCGCGGGGAACCAGGCGAGCGAGAGGCGTGTGGGCACCCGCGCGGCGGCCGGCGCCACCGACTCGACGGCGAAGGCGAAGCGCGTTCCGCGCTCGCTCGCGGCCGGCAACTCGTCGATCACGCCGGTGACGACGACCGCCGCGCCCTCCCAGGCCGGATCGAGCGCATCGGCAAGGCGGCGCTCGGCGCGCCACGAAGCGTAGGCGGTGCCGAGCAGCAGCGCCGCCAGCGTGGCGAGGATTGTCCCGCGCCACCCTCGCACGCGCGCCGCCGCCAGCAGCGCCGCGAGCGCGCCGGACGCCACGAGCCAGGCCAGCGGCAGCAAGCGCGGGCTTGCCTGCAGGACGCACACGCCCGCTGCCCACGCGGCGAGCGCGATCCCGAGCCTCGAGCGCATGGCTTCACGCGGCGTGGTGAACGGCGCGCCGCGACAACGTCTGCAGCTGCACATCGCTCGCGCGCATCGCGCCACCCCGCTTCGCATCGTGCAATGCGTGCACGATGCACCGGCGACACGCGGGCGGCGATCGGCCATGCGGCCGATGCAGCGATGGACCGATGAGGCGCCGGCCGCATGGCCGATGCACCAATCGACTGGCGGCGCATCCGCCGCATGGCCACTGCAGCAACGGACTCCGGACGGCGGGTCGGGCGTCGCTTCGTGCTCAGCCCGTCCGTGCCCGTGCCGCGGTCACAGCAGCGCGAGGTCGCGCAACTCGTCGCGCAGCGCCGCAGCGGACTGGAAGTGGACGCCGTGCATGCCGAGCGCGTCGGCAGCGCGCGTGTTGTCGAGATTGTCGTCGACGAAGACCGCCTCGTCCGCGGCCACGCCGTAGCGCTCGAGAAGAATGCGGAAGATGCGCGGATCGGGCTTGCGCACCTTCTCCTGACCGGATACCACGATGCCGTCGAACCAGTCCATGAAGGCGAATCGCCGCCGCTGCGCCGGAAACGTCTCGTGCGACCAGTTGGTAAGCGCGTACAGCGGCACCTTGCGGTCCTTGAGCTCGCGGGCGATCGCCACGGTGTCGGGCAAGGCGTCGGGGATCATCTCGGCGAAGCGATCGCGCCAGGCGAGGATGAGCGGGAGCTGGTCGCGATGCGCGGGCATGAGCGCCGCCACCGCGTCGTCGAAGTCCCGGCCAGCATCCTGCTCGAGGTTCCAGTCGTGATGGCAGACGTCGGTCAGGAAGGCGTCCACCGCCGCCTCGTCGCCGGCGAAAAGCTTGCGATACAGGTAGCGCGGATTCCAGTCGAGGAGCACGCCGCCGAAGTCGAAGACGACCACGCGCCGCCCGGCTCGCGCGCCCACCGCCGGACTCACAGTCGCTGCTCGACGAAGGCCTGCACCGAGCGCAGCGCGCCCGGCAGCGCCGCCGGATCGGTGCCCCCGGCCTGCGCCATGTCGGGGCGCCCACCTCCCTTGCCGCCCACTTGCGTGGCGACGTGGTTGACGAGTTCGCCCGCCTTCACCTTGCCGGTGAGATCGCTGGTGACGCCCGCGATCAGCGTGACCTTGCCGTCGGCCACACTACCCAGCACGATTGCCGCCGACTTCAACTTGTCCTTGAGCTTGTCCATCGTCTCGCGCAGCGCCTTCGCGTCCGCACCGTCGATCGCGGCCGCGAGCACCTTGGCACCCTTCACCTCGACGGCGTCGTCGGCGAGCTCGTCGCCGGCGGACGCTGCCGCCTTGGCCTTCAACCGGGTGAGCTCCTTCTCGGTCGCGCGGGCGGCCTCCAGGAGTTGCGTGATGCGTGCCTCGACCTCGGCCACCGGCGCCTTGATCGCGTGCGCGGCGGCATTGAGCCGTGCCTCCAGCGCCTGCACATAATCGAGCGCCCCGCGGCCCGTCACCGCCTCGATGCGACGCACGCCCGCCGCGACGCCGCTCTCACTCGTGACCTTGAAAAAGCCGATGTCGCCGGTGCGCGCGACGTGCGTGCCGCCGCACAACTCGCGCGACGTGCCGATGTCGAGCACGCGCACCTCGTCGCCGTACTTCTCGCCGAAGAGCATCATCGCGCCCAGCGCCTTGGCATCGTCGATCGGCAGCACGCGCGCCAGCGTCGGATGGTTGTCGATGATCTCGCGATTGACGTGCGCCTCGACGCGGCGGATCTCGTCGTCGGTGAGTGGCGCGTTGTGGGCGAAGTCGAAGCGTGTCTTGTCGGGGTCGACGAGCGATCCCTTCTGCTGGACGTGCGCGCCCAGCACCTCGCGCAGCGCCTTGTGCATGAGGTGCGTCGCCGAGTGATTGCGCATCGTGCGGCCGCGCGCGTCCTGATCGACCTCGGCCGCGACGATGTCGCCCGCCTTGAGTTCGCCGTTCTTCATCTCGCCGACGTGCCCGAAGACGTCGGGTTGCACCTTCTGCGTATCCTCGACCGCGAAGAGCGTGAGGCACACGCCACCGCGCGACAGTTCGCCGCGGTCACCGACCTGCCCGCCCGATTCGGCGTAGAAGGGCGTGCGATCGAGCACCACGATGCCGCGCTCGCCGGTGACGAGCGAATCGACCTTGACGCCGTCCTTGTACACGGCGAGCACGTGCGCCTCCTCGGAGAGCGAGTCGTAGCCGCGAAACGCGGTTTTCGGCCCGTCGTAGTCGATCGTGGCGCCCATCTTGAACGACGAGGCGGCGCGCGCCCGCTCGCGCTGCGCTTCCATCGCCGCGTCGAAGCCGGCCTCGTCGACGGTCATCTCGCGGCCGCGCGCGATATCGGCGGTGAGATCGAGCGGAAAGCCGAAGGTGTCGTAGAGCGTGAACGCGGTGGCGCCGTCGAGGACCTTGCCGCCGCGGTGCGCGACGTCGTCGAGTGCCGCACCCAGGATCTTCATCCCGTTCTCGAGCGTCTCCCCGAAGCGCTCCTCTTCGGCCTTCAGCACGGCCGCCACCTGCGCCTTCGCGCGCGTGAGTTCCGGATAGGCGTTGCCCATCTCGCGATCGAGGTCCTCGACGAGGCGGTGGAAGAACGGCTGCTTCTGGCCCAACTGGTAGCCGTGGCGGATCGCCCGTCGAATGATGCGGCGGAGCACGTAGCCGCGGCCGTCGGCCGAGGGAATCACGCCGTCGACGACGAGGAACGCGCAGGCACGGATGTGATCGGCGATGACCTTGAGCGACGGACTGTCGAGGTCGGTGGCACCCGTCTCGCGCGCCGCCGCCGCGATGAGCGAGCGGAAGAGATCGATCTCGTAATTCGAGTGGACGTGCTGCAGGACCGCGGCGAGCCGCTCGAGCCCCATGCCGGTATCGACGCAGGGCCGCGGCAACGGCGTCATGGTGTAGCGCTCCCCCCCCGATGTGCGCTGCGCGCGCTTCGCCCCAGGGGGCTCGGCGGCTTGGGGCGGCCCGTCGCCGCCGGGGCCATCGACCGCCTTCTGGCGGTCGAACTGCATGAAGACGAGATTCCAGATCTCGATGTAACGATCGCCGTCGGCGTCGGGCGATCCCGGCGGGCCGCCCCACACCTCGGGGCCGTGATCGTAGAAGATCTCCGAGCACGGGCCGCAAGGGCCGGTGTCGGCCATCTGCCAGAAATTGTCGGAGGCGTACTTCGCGCCCTTGTTGTCGCCGATGCGCACGACGCGCTCGGGCGGCACGCCGACTTCCTTCGTCCAGATGTCGTAGGCCTCGTCGTCGTCGATGTAGACGGTCGCCCAGAGCTTCTCGGCGGGCAGCCCGTAGACGCTCGTCAGCAATTCCCACGCGTACTTGATCGCGTCGCGCTTGAAGTAGTCACCGAAGCTGAAATTGCCGAGCATCTCGAAGAACGTGTGATGACGCGCGGTGTAGCCGACGTTTTCGAGGTCGTTGTGCTTGCCGCCAGCGCGCACGCTGCGCTGCGCCGTGGTCGCGCGCTTGTACGGGCGCGGGTCGAGCCCCAGGAACACGTCCTTGAACTGGACCATGCCGGAATTGACGAAGAGCAGCGTCGGATCGCTGGCGGGCACCAGCGACGAACTCGGCACGTGCGTGTGCCCCTTGCCGACGAAATAGTCGATGAAGCGGCTGCGGATGGCGGCGACTTGCATGGTGGTGGCGCGCCCGGCAGATCGATCGGCCACGGTGTGGCGACCGAGCACAAGCGTGACGCGCGAGCAAAAGCTTGTATTGTAGCGCGCGACGCTACCCGCCGCCCGAGGCGTCAGATTGCAATATCCTCGCCCGCAGCGCCGGCGCGACGCAGTACGGCCAACGCGACCGACAGCGAAAAACCGCGCGCCTGGAGGAAGCGCACCTGCCGTGCCTTGTCGCGATCGTCGACCGGCGCGATCCCGAAACGCTTGCGCCACAGCGCGCACGCGTCGTCGACCTCGTCACGGTCGGCGAGTTGCGCTACCGCCTGGGCAACGTCGCCCGCGGCGACGCCACGCTCCTGCAACGCGTGGACGATCGCGCGCTTGCCGAAGCGGCCGGCGCGCTGCGCGACGATGGCTTCCGCGTAGCGCGTGTCCGAGAGATACCCCGCGACCACCAACTCGGCGAGCGTGCGCTCGATCGTGTCTTCCGCTACACCTCTGCGCCGCAACCGATCCGCGAGCTCGGCCCGACTGTAGTCGCGCCGGGCGAGCCAGCGCACGGCGAGCGCCTTGGGTGACGGCGGCGCCTCGCCCCCGCTTCGCGGCCGGGAGTGCCCGAAGCGCACGGTCGCCGGGCTACGTCTCGTCGACCGCCGCCGCGCCGGCCTTGCCGGGTTGTGGCACCCCGACGGCTTCGCGGATCCTCGCCTCGATCTCCTGCGCGATCTCGGGATGCTCGCGCAGGAACTCGCGCGCGTTGTCCTTGCCCTGACCGATCTTGTCGCCCTTGTAGGCGTACCACGCACCCGACTTGTCGACGATGCGATGGTTGACACCCAACTCGATGATCTCGCCCTCGCGCGAGATGCCTTCGCCGTACAGGATGTCGAAGAGTGCTTCCTTGAATGGCGGCGCGACCTTGTTCTTGACCACCTTGACGCGCGTTTCGTTGCCCACCACCTCCTCGCCTTTCTTGATCGCGCCGATGCGGCGGATGTCGAGGCGCACCGAGGCGTAGAACTTGAGCGCATTGCCGCCGGTCGTCGTTTCCGGATTGCCGAACATCACGCCGATCTTCATGCGGATCTGGTTGATGAAGATCACGAGGACGTTGGCGCGCTTGATGTTGGCGGTGAGCTTGCGCAACGCCTGGCTCATGAGACGCGCCTGCAGGCCCGGCAACTGGTCGCCCATCTCGCCTTCGATCTCGGCCTTGGGCACGAGGGCCGCGACCGAATCGATGACGATGACGTCCACGCTGCCCGAGCGCACCAGCATGTCGGCGATCTCGAGCGCCTGTTCGCCGGTATCCGGCTGCGAGATGAGGAGGTCGCCGACGTCGACGCCGAGCTTGCCGGCGTACACCGGATCGAGGGCGTTCTCGGCGTCGATGTACGCCGCGACCCCGCCGGCCTTCTGGACTTGGGCGACGACTTGCAGGCAGAGCGTGGTCTTGCCGGACGATTCCGGCCCGTAGACCTCGACGACCCGACCGCGCGGCAATCCGCCGACGCCGAGCGCGATGTCGAGACCGAGGGAGCCGGTCGAGACGACGGCGAGATCGTTGGCGATCTGCGCCTCGCCCATCTTCATGATCGAACCCTTGCCGAACTGCTTTTCGATCTGTGCGAGGGCGGCGGCGAGCGCTTTGCTTTTCTGGTCGTCCATGGGGGCGTCGAGAGGCATGATGGAATCTCCGAGTGTAGCGCCCGGCGGCCGGGCGGCCGGGAAGGCGAGCGCGTCACGTGGGCGAATCATGGCATAGAACGATCGTTCGCCGCAAGTCATCCGAGCGGCCTAGGCCTCCCGGACGATCGACAGTCGAACGTCCCGGAACGCACCCCGAACGTCCGGCAAATGAGCGTCAACGCTCATCGAGCCATCAGCCCTTCCGATCCCTGCCAGCGCCCTCCTGCCGTCCCGCGCTACGCTTCACGCGCCGCGGCAATGAGTCCGGTCAATGCCGCCGCGACGCTCGCCACGCGAATCGCGTGCCGGTCGCCGGCGAAATGCCGAGTCGCGACCACCGTGGTCTGGTCCCGGACCGCCCACGCGAAGCAGACCGTTCCGACGGGCTTGACGGCGCTGCCGCCACCCGGCCCGGCGATGCCGGTGATCGCCACCGCGACCGCCGCGCGACTCGCCCGCAGCGCGCCCTCGGCCATCGCGCGGGCGACCGGCTCGGACACCGCGCCGTGCACCGCCAGCATCGCCGCCGGCACGCCCAGCATCGCTTCCTTGGCGTCGTTGCTGTAGGTCACGAAGCCGCGATCGAACCAATCCGAGCTGCCGGCGATCTCGGTAATGGCGCCGGCGACGAGTCCTCCGGTGCACGATTCCGCCGTGGTGCAGCAAAGGCCCCGAGCGACGAGGACCTCCCCGAGCTCGCGGGCGAGGCGCTCGGCTTCGGTCATGCGATCCCCCGCTGCGCCGCGCGACTCGCCACAACGGCCAGCGCGCATGCCGCACGCTCGCCACGAGGCGACGACAGATCGATCACCATCCCGACACCCGCTGTCCGACTGCGAACACCAGCAGCGTGTAACCGGCCGCGACCACGTCGTCGAGCATCACGCCGATGCCGCTCTTCAGTGCCGCGTCGACCTGGCGGATCGGCGGCGGCTTGACGATGTCGAAGAAGCGGAAGAGCACGAAGGCGATCGCGATGCGCCCCGGCGTCACGCCGGTGAAGAAGAGCACGAGAAGAAAGGCGGCGACCTCGTCGATGACGATGCTGCCGTGGTCCGGCACACCCAGGGCGCGCCCGGTCACCTGCGCCGCCCAGGCGCCGATCGCGAGCAGCGCCGCGACGACGACCAGGAACGTGACGTCGCCGGCATGGCTGCGCAGCGCCAGCGCGATGGGAATCGCCACCAGCGTGCCGAAGGTGCCGGGCGCCACGGGTGCGAGCCCGCTGCCGAATCCGAGCGCGATGAAGTGCGCCGGGTGGCGGACGAGGAAGGCGAACGTGGGGCGCGTCATTCGCGGGCGAAATGATCGAACGCCGGCGGCAACGCGGGCAGGAGCACGCCCGCCTCGTCGCGCACCTGCAGCCCCGGCCCGGCGGTGATGGTCCCGATGCGCGTCACCGCCACGCCGGCATCGCCTGCGGCACGTGCCACGGCGGCGCGCCGGGCCGCTGCAGCGGTGAAACAAAGCTCGTAATCGTCGCCACCGGCGAGAAGACAGGCGAGCGCGAGGTCGCGCGGCGTGGCCGGAGCGCGCGCCGCACGCGCGCCGGGCGGATGGTTCCCC
>JBDHRR010000211.1:0-3224 GCA_039807685.1 Burkholderiales bacterium | reverse complement strand
ATGCCCTGACTCGATGCCCTGACTCGACGCGGACCCCATCACGCCGCGAGGGGAGGCTGGAGCGTACCCGCGCTTCTCTGGAGGCATCGTCGACGCCCGGCTCGGGTCGCGGCGTTCCGGCATGCACAAGGCGGTGCGGCCGCGATCGATCCGCTTTCGTGATGGATCGCATTGCGAACTTCGAATCCACGGGGTCTGCAATCGATCGATACTGGTGCCGTCACCATCCTTGAGCGGGGAAGAGTCGTGGAAATCCTATCGATGCAGTTCGCCTCGGCGCTCCTGGCGATCATCCTCATCGACCTCGTGCTCGCCGGCGACAACGCGATCGTCATCGCGCTGGCGGCGCGCAACCTCCCCAAGCACCTGCAGAAGAAGGCGATCATCTGGGGAACGGTCGGCGCGATCATCGTGCGCACGTCGATGACGCTCATCGTCGTGGCGCTCCTGAAAATTCCGGGACTGCTCTTCGCCGGGGGCGCACTCCTCATCTGGATCGCCTACAAGCTCTTGCTGCCGCAGGAGGAAGGCAACGGCGAGAAGGTCCAGGGTGCGTCGAGCTTCTGGGGTGCGCTGCGAACGGTGATCGTCGCCGACATGGTGATGGGCCTCGACAACGTGCTCGCGGTGGCCGGTGCCGCGCATGGCAGCTTCCTGCTCGTGACGCTGGGACTGCTCATCAGTGTGCCGATCGTCATCTGGGGCAGCACGCTGCTCCTCAAGTTCGTCGAGAAGCATCCCGGGTTCGTCTACCTGGGCGCCGGCGTGCTCGCCTGGACCAGCGTCAAGATGATGACCACGGAGCCCCTCGCCGCAGCCTTCCTCGCCGACCATCCGGCCGTTGCGCCCATGCTCTACGCGCTGGTGATCGGCGGCGTCCTCTTCGCGGGTTTCGTGCGCAATCACCGGAGCCTCGAATCGCGCATCAGCCGCCGCGTCAGGAAGTTCCGCGCTGCCGCCGAAGCATCTGCTTCATCCACCGTCCCCTCAGGAGACCTCGCCATGCTGAAAGTCCTCGTTCCCGTCGACGGTTCACGCAATGCCCAGCAGGCCGTTCGCCACGTCATCGCCGAGTTCCGGAAGCATCCGCGATTCGAGGTGCACCTTCTCAACGTGCGTACGCCATTCTCGAAGCACGTCGCCCGCTTCAGCGCCAAGGAAGCGCGCGAGGACTATTATCGGTCCGAAGCGGAGAAGGTGCTCGCTCCGTTGCGCGCGCTGCTCACCGAGGCGCGCCTGCCGTTCGCCGAGCACATCCGCATCGGCGCCCGCGCAGAAACCATCGCCGACGAGGCGAAGCGGCTCGGCTGCGATCACATCGTGCTCGCCACCGCGCGCAAGAACTCACTCACGCGCATGGTCCAGGCCTCGGTGACGAACAAGCTCCTCGATCTCACCAGCGTGCCCGTCGAAGTGATCGTCGGCGACTCGGTCAGCAAGCTCGAGCGCTACGGCATTCCGGTCGGCATCGGCGCCGGGCTCGGCGCGCTGGCACTCCTGGCCGCGGATTGACGCTGATCGGGAACGAGCCGGCGGGCCCGCACGAGTCCGCCGCGTCTCGCCGGACATGCGCCAAGGGAGTGCGGCGATCGGCACGCAGCGCTGGCCGATTTCGCCGGTATTCGATTATCCAATGGAGGGTATTGGCACGACCGCATGGACGGCAGGGGCCGGCGCACCTATCCTGCTTGCAGCCAAGGCAGCGTTGATCCGGCCAGCACGCCCAAAGGAGTCCACGACGATGACGAATCCGCCCATGCAACTTGCTCGCCGCCGCGTGCTCCAGGGGCTCGCCGGGATCGGCGCAATGGTGCTTGCCGGACCAACGAGGTCGCAGGCGCAGGCGCCGGCCTGGCCGGACCGGCCGGTTCGCCTCATCGTCGGGTTTCCGGCCGGGACCTCGCCGGATCTCCTGGCGAGGCTTCTCACCGAGCCGATGGCCGCACGCTTCGGCCAACCCTTCGTGGCCGTCAACCGTCCCGGCGCCAATGGAAACATCGGCGCCGCGGCCGTGGCGACCGCGAACGACGGCCACACGTTCGGCGTCGTGGGTGCCGGTGCCCTGACGGGCTCGCCGCATCTCTATGCGAACCCGGGATTCAAGCTCGCGGATTTCGCACCGGTCACGGTGATCGGAACGTCACCGCTGCTGCTCGTGGGTTCGACCACGACGCCATTCAATCATCCGCGCGAATTCATCGCCGAGGCGAAGAAGGCAGGCGACCGCTGGAACTACGGTTCACCCGGCATCGGCAGCAATGGCCACCTCAGCATGGAATTGCTGAAGGAAAAGACCGGAATGACGGCGGTCCACGTGCCATTCCCAGGCATCCCGGCGGTACTGACCGCGATCATGCAGGGTGATATCCAGATGGCGATCGTGCCGATCGGCAATGCGATGACGCAGGTGCAGGCGGGCAAGATCAGGGCGGTGGGGCTCACGGCGAGCGCACCGAGCTCGCTCGCGCCGGGCGTGCCGCCGCTCACCGAAGCGGGGGTAGCGGACTTCACGATCGAATCGTGGAACGCCGTGATGGCACCCGTATCCACCGCCGCACCGATCCTTACATCGTTCGGCGATACGGTTCGCACGATCATCCGCAGCGATACGATTCGCGACAAGCTCTTCGCACAGGGATGGGTCGCCGACGGCGGCAGTGCGGACGCACTGCAACGACGCATCGCCACCGATGGCGCAATGTACGGGCGCATCATCCAGTCGAGGAAGATTCGCGTCGACGGCTGAACCATGGGGTCCCCGGCAGAGCGTTTCGATGTGGTGGTGGCGGGCGGCGGAGCAGGGGGCCTTGCCGCAGCCGTGGGTGCGGCACGCACCGGGGCCCGCACGCTCCTCGTCGAGCGCTACGGTTTTCTCGGCGGCGCCGCGACGCAAGGGCAGGTGCTGTCCTATTGCGGATTCTTCAAGGAAGGGCCGCACGGCCGCGAGCAG
The DNA here is from genome assembly GCA_039807685.1 of Burkholderiales bacterium. Classification (GTDB taxonomy): domain Bacteria; phylum Pseudomonadota; class Gammaproteobacteria; order Burkholderiales; family Casimicrobiaceae; genus VBCG01. Next base: position 274 of record JBDHRR010000211.1, on the reverse strand, counting down.
ACGGTCGCGGGCGTCGGCGAGGAGATCCTCGCCGCGCTGCGCGCCTGTGGCCTCGACACCACGCCGATCCGCGCGCGCAGTGGCAACTGGATCGTGATGCTCGACAGCGAAGCGGTGAAAGTGGCCTTCGATCGCGTCGCCGCAGCGTCGAATGCGGTCGTTCGCCTGCACACGCTCGTGGTCGGGGCGACGGTCGCCGACGGCGCGCTCGCCGGCGTCACGCTCGCCGATCACGCCGGCCTCCACGACGTGCGTGCGACGGCCTTCGTCGATG
>JBDHRR010000081.1:0-16440 GCA_039807685.1 Burkholderiales bacterium | reverse complement strand
TCGCTGCCGCGCGCGCGGCGCGGTGTCACTTCGGCGAGGAGCGACATGCCGATCGCGTACAGGCCTTCGAGCACGATGTTCTCGTGCAGCGTGTGGGGGATCGCAAGACGCGGCGCGACCGCCGGCGCGGCGCCTCCCGAGAGGAGGCAGGTCACGTCGGGCGCGGCGCGCCGCTCGCTTGCGAAGAGCCGCTCGATGGCGCCGGCCTGCGCGTGCTGGCAGCCGCTGGCGATCGCATCGATGGTCTGCGTGGGATAGTCGACGAACTCGCCGTCCTGGTCGGGCAGCGCCGCCGTGCCCCGGTTGAGCGAGCGCAGCATGAGCCCGACGCCGGGCAGGATCACGCCACCCTTGAATACGCCCTCGGCACTGAGGAAATCGATCGTCGTCGCGGTGCCGCACACGACCACCATCGCCGGGCGCGGACCGAGGAGACGGCGCGCGCCGATGAGCGCGGCCCAGCGATCGCTGCCCAGCTGCGCCGGATTGCGGTAGCGATTGACGAGGCCGCACTGCGCTTCCTGCGGCACGAGCCAGTACGGGGCGGGGACGGTCGGCCACACTTCGAGCAGGCGAATCGCCGCCGCCCGCGCCCGCGTACCGGCGACGTTGGAGATGACGATCGACCCCGGCGTAGGGAGCTTCGCGAGCTTCGCGCGCAGCGCCGGGATCTCCGCGAGGAGCGCGTGCCCGGAGGCGATGCGGTGGTCGCGCAGCGGACCTTGCGCGCCGGCCGGAACGAGTCCCCATTTGAGGAACGTGTTGCCGATGTCGATCAAGAGCAGGCTGGCTTGCTCGGTGGGCATGGCGAGCGGAGGTCGGTGCGCGCGAGGGCAACGGAGGCGAAGCTTACTCCCGGAGCGTCGCGGGTGATCCCTGCGGTTGCCGCGACGCCGCATGGCACGGCGCAGCCAGCCGTCGCGGCGTGCGCGACAGCCCGCGCGGAGCGGGTCGTCTACACGACGCCGTCGCCGCGCAGTTGCGCGAGCTCGGCGCCTTCGATGCCGATCGATGCCAGCACCTCGACGGTGTGCGCACCCAGGTCCGGGCCGAGCCACGACGTGCCGCCGGGGGTGGCCGAGAGTTTCGGCACCACGCCCGGAATCGCGATCGGCGTGCCGTCGGCCTGCGTGTGCTGCTCGATCATGCCGCGTGCGGCGTAGTGCGGATCGGCGTAGATGTCCGCCGCCGTGTAGATCGGTCCGCTCGGCACGTCGGCAGCGTCGAGCACACGCAACACATCCGCGAGATCGCGCTCGCGGGTCCACGCGGCAATTGCCGCATCGAGGAGGTCAGCCTCCCGGGCACGACCGTCGTTGCGCGCGAAGCGCGGGTCGTCGGCGAGATCGGCGCGGCCGATCGCGTGCATCAGGCGCTTGAAGATGGAATCGCCGTTGCCGGCGACGATCACGTAGCCGCCGTCGCGGCACGGATACGTCGACGACGGCGCGATTCCCGGCAGGCTCGCGCCGGAGCGCTCGCGCACGTGGCCGAAAGCGGCGTACTCGGGAATGAGGCTCTCCATCACGCCGAACACCGCCTCGTAGAGCGCGACGTCGATGAACTGGCCGCGCCCGCCGTTCACCTTGAGGTGGTGCATCGCGAGCAGCGCACCGATGACGCCGTACAGTCCCGCGAGCGTGTCGCCGATGGAGACACCGGCGCGCACCGGCGGTCGGTCGGGGTAGCCCGTCACGTAGCGCAAGCCTCCCATCGACTCGGCGATCGCCGCGAAGCCGGGGCGATCCTTGTACGGGCCGCTTTGCCCGTACCCCGAAATGCGCACCATGACGAGCGCCGGATTGACCTTGGACAGATCGTCCCAACCGAGCCCCCATGCTTCGAGCGCACCCGGACGGAAATTCTCGATGACGATGTCGGCATCGCGCACCAGGCGGCGTACGATCTCCTGCCCGCGCGGCGATTTCAGGTTCACCGTCACCGACTTCTTGTTGCGGCTCTGCGAGCGCCACCACAGCGAGGTGCCGGCGTGGAGCTTGCGCCAGGTGCGCAGCGCATCGCCCGTTCCGGGCGGCTCGATCTTGATCACCTCGGCGCCGAACTGCGCGAGGATTGCCGCGGCGTAGGGGCCGGCGATCAGCGCACCCAATTCGACGACCTTGACGCCGGCGAGCGGCCGCAGCGATTGGTCTCTGGTTGCCTTCACGGCGGCAGCGGGTTCGTTCGTCGGGAGTTCGTGATTCATGGCTCGGTACGCGGCGGGACGAAGGTGGGTCCGAGCGGTCGCAGTCGCAATCCGGGGCGCAGCCGTCGGAAGGGAAGCATCGCCGGATCGGCCGGCGCCGGCCCCGGCGCGGCGACGATCAGGATCTCGCTCGCGAGCGGCGCGAAGTCCGCCCGGAAGTGCGCCGAACTCTTGAGTGCGAGGATGCGCTCGCGTCGGGGCTCGATGCCGACGTGCCGGAACATCGCCTGGTCGGCGGCCTGCACCTTCTTCGAGGCGAGCACCACGCGCACGTTGCCGTGCGCGAGCACCGCCATCGGCCCGAGTTGCATCGCAAAGCCTTCGAACATCGGGCCGGTGCAGGTGAACTTCCCATCGGCGAGCGCCACCACCTCGAATTCACCCACGAGCGGCGCGTGCCCCGGCAGGCCCGACGTTTCACCGAGGCCGAATCGCGCCTTGCGGCCGACGCCGAGCGCGTGCGCCTGCGCCGCACTCGCCCGATCGATGAGGAGTCCCAGCACGGCGCCGGGTGGGTTGGCGGCGATGAGGGCGGCGAGGAGTCCCGTGGTGTCGCCGTTGGCGCCCGCGCCGGGATTGTCCTGCGTGTCGGCGAGGACGACGGGGGCGCCGACCTTGCCACGCCGCGCTGCGTGCGCGACCGCGTCGCCAGGCATCCAGAGGTCGACGGCGAACTCGGGCTCGGCGTCGGTGACGGCGTCCGCAAGGCGCGCGACGGCACGCGCGACGCGGGTCGGGTCCGCGCCGTAGCCGAACACCGCCATCTGGCACTCGGGGACGTCCGCCAGCGGGAAACCCGGCGTGAACGACAGCACCGCATCCTCCTCGCGCTCGATCGCGGCGAGGAGGTCGTAGAGGCGTCGACCCGGCTCGATGAACGTCGACTGCGACGCAAGGCTCGTGAGGAAGTCGAGCGGACGCATGGCGCACGCGAGCGGGGTGCCGCGTTCGCGCAGCGCGAGGAGGAGGCGCGCGGCACGCGTACCCGTCTCCCTCATGTCGACGTGCGGATACGTGCGGTACGCGACCAGGCCGTCGGCGCAGGCCAGCATGCGCTGCGTCACGTTGGCGTGCAGGTCGAGGCTTGCGACGATGGGCACCTTGGGTCCGACGATCCTGCGCACCCGGGCGAGGATCTCGCCGTCGCCGTCGTCGAGGTGCTCGGTGACCATCGCGCCGTGGAGGTCGAGGTAGACGCCGTCGATGGCACCCGCCTGCGCAAGGCGCTGCGTGAGGGTGCCGACGATGCGCTCGAAGGCGTCGGCGGTGACGTGCGCGGTGGGGGAGGCCGCCGCCCACACGAGGCCCGACGCGCGCCATCCGGCCGCGTGCAGCGCGGCGAGTGCGCCGGCGGCAGGGATGTTCGCGCCGGACAGGCGCGTGGCGATGCCGTCCCCTTCGGCGAGCGGCGGCCACGCGCCACCCTGCGCGAACGTCGCGTAGTCCGCCTTGCTCGGGGCGAAGGTATTGGTCTCGTGCTGGAAGCCGCCGACGGCGATGACGGCCATCGTGTCCGCTCGTGTGCGTGCCGAAGCGAGGTTTCGAGACTAGCACAGCCTGTACTGGAGCCGTCCACTCGCGGCCGGCACGGGTACCCGCGCTCGCGCCGGGTGCACTCCGGTCGTTTCGAGGCGGGCGTTCGCCGCTATCATGACGGGCCAGCCGCACGCGCCAGGCCGTCCGCCGGCCACGAGGAGAGCTTCATGAACGTCTACGGCATCACCAATTGCGACACCGTGAAGGAAGCCCGCCAGTGGCTCACCGAACGCGGCGTATCGCACCGCTTCGTCGACTTCAAGAAGGCGCCACCGACCCGCGAGAAGCTCGCCGGCTGGTGCGCGGCCGCCGGCTGGCAGACGCTCCTCAACCGGCGCGGCACGACATGGAAGAAGCTCGAGCCCGAGGTGCAGGCACGCGTGGTCGACGAGTCCTCGGCGATCGCGCTGATGCTCGCCAATCCCACCGCGATTCGCCGGCCCGTGGTGGAATCCGACGAAGGCATCCTGGTGGGCTTCGATCGCGGCGAATGGGAGCACACGTTTCCCGGGTGAGGGCATGACCGGCAAAGGCGTGAACGCCGATCGCCGCGACGCGATCGCGACGCGGCTCCTGGCGGCATTCGACGGGGGCCTGTCGCTGCCGCCGATCACGGCGGACGATCCGTCGTTCGACGTCGCCGCCGCCTACGACGTGCTCGCCGAGATCGACCGGCGCCGTCGTCAGCGCGGCTGGCAGGCGGTAGGGCGCAAGATCGGCTTCACCAATCGCGGCCTGTGGGCGCGCTACGACGTCGATCGCCCGATGTGGGCGACGGTGTGGCGCGAAACGCTGGTCGATGCGCCGTCCGGGGAAGCCGTCTACGCGCTTGCGGGCGCCCGGGAGCCGCGCATCGAGCCCGAGGTGGTGTTCGGCATCGGCGCTCCGGTGCCGCCGGCGGGCGACGCGCGGGCGATCCTCGCTGCGATCGAGTGGATCGCGCCGGGCTTCGAGATCGTCGACTCGCCCTTTCCCCAGTGGAAATTTCGTGCTCCCGACTGCACGGCAGCGTTCGGCCTGCATCGTGGGCTCGTCGTCGGGCCGCGCCTCGCGCTCGACGAGCGCCGTCGCGACGACCTGGCTTCGCGACTGCCCGGCTTCGTGCTCACGCTGCGCCGGGATGGTGTGCCGGTCGAGCAGGGTGTCGGCGGCAACGTGCTCGACAGTCCCGCACTCGCGCTTCGCCACCTCGCGCAACTGCTCGCATCGCACCCGTCGATGCCGCCCGTGGCGGCCGGCGAACGGGTGACCACCGGCACGCTCACCGACGCCTGGCCGGTGCGCGCGGGCGAGACCTGGACGAGCGATTACGGAGATCTCGGCATCGCCGGAATTCGCGTCCGGTTCTCGTAGCCCGCAGCGAAGCTCGCTATACTCCGTCGCTTTTTCCGGCGGCTCGCGGCACGCTGCGCGCTTGCGACGCCACGCCCCACGAAGGAATCCGATCCATGAAGGTTGTCGTCATCGTCGCGGCGGCGCTCGTCCTCGCCGCCTGTTCCACTACCTCGGGCACCAATGCTGCGCCGACGTCGAGCCAATCGTCGATCGAGAAGGAATACCGGACCGGCAGCCGCATTCCGGTGCGCGACCCGGCGCAATCGAGCGCTTCGCCGGTGACCACATCGTCGCCGTCGGTACTCGCCCCGGGCGTGCCGAAGGCGAACTGAGGACGGCAAGGGCGGCAGGACCGCCCCGGCCTGCGCCGCGCGGTCCCGGCACTACACGGCGCGTGCGACGACCACGTAGCGCAAGGGTCCGCCGGCGACCACCGCGTCGAACGGGTAGCAGGTGACGAGCGTCAGCGTCGGCGCATCGGTATCGCGCGGCAAGCGCAGCGTCCGCTGGTCGGCGATGTAGGTCGTGTCGATACGGAAGCGGCGCACGCTGCCGTCGCGCCGCTCGACCACGAGTTCGTCGCCGGTCGCGACCGCGCGCAGGAAGCGAAAGTGCGTGTCGCGATGCGCGGTGACGATCGCATTGCCGGCCTCGCCCGGCAATGCCGAGCCGTCGAGGTGGCCGGGGCCGAAGGCGAGCGTGCGCCCCGAGGCACCGGCGAGGACGAGCAGCGCCGCACGTTGCGCCGGGGCGCGCAGGCGGGCGATCACGTGCGTGTCGGCCCACGGCCACGGCCGAGCGGCCTCGCCCGTCGCCTGTTCGCGCTGCCAGGCGCGTTCGAGCAGGAACTGCGCGAGTTGCGCCTTGGCGTGGATGGCGAGGCCGTCGCCGACGAGCCACGCGCCAGCGACGGCAATCGCGGCGACGCCGAGCGTGAGCACGCGCTTGAGGCGGATCCGGCGCGCGCCCGCCGCGTTGGGGGGTGAGCCGGTCTCACCCCCGATCGGGGAAGACTCGTCCGCGCGACCGCGCCACGAGATTCCCGGCGCCGTTGCCCGCAGCCAGTTGCGCACCGGCGGGCGCGGGCGGACGAAAGGTCCTCCCCGATCGGAAGTGAGGTTCATCGTCGATCTCCTGGGTACGCCCGGTCAGGCGGCTGCCGGGTACGAACGCCGCAGTTGCCAGCCGAGGCCGGCGGCGAGAGCGAGGGCCAGTGCCCCGGCAATGAGGCGCAGCGTGGCCGGCGTCGCGGTCTGCGGCAGCGCGTCGAAGCCGGTGAGCCCATCGGGGATGTTGCCCGGCACCGCATCGGTTCGCAGCGCGGTACCCACCGCGCGCGCCGGCGTCGCATCGACCGCCACGAGGCTCGTGTAACGCGACACGAGGTGATGCGTGAGCGCGACGTCGAGAACGGCTGCACGCACCTCTTCCGCGGGCGCGCCGCTGCGGCCGGCGTCCATCAGCGCCGCGATCTTCGCGCGTGCCCACAGCACGCCCACGCCGGCTGCGGGTGCCGCGCTCGCGCTCGGCACGAGCGTGCCCCACACGCTCCCGCCGCGACGGCCGGAGACCATGATGTTGCCGCCGCCGACCGCGAGTGCTTCGGCATTGAACTGCGCGCTCACCACCACGGGTTCCCCCGCATGGAGGTCGGGTGCGACCCGCGGCCACACGTCGGCGCCCGCGGGCCATGCGACCTCGATGTCGGTGAGCGCCGGGCGGTCGAGCTTGGCAAAGAGCGCGTCCATCTTCGCCTTGACTTCGCGCGCGTCGCCGATGGCGGTGTAGGTGCCGCGTCCGAACTGCGCGGCCTTGGTCATGAAGAACAGGTTGGGCGCGGGGCCGATGCCGACCGTGAAGAGGCGGCGGTCGCCGATCCGCTGGCCGACGAGCGCGAGGATCGCATCCTCGTTGCCGACCGCGCCGTCGGTGAGGAAGACGACCTGCCGCAGGATCGATGCCGACCGCTCGCCGGCGAGTGCGATCTCGAGCGCCGGCAGCATCTCGGTTCCGCCGCCCGCGCGCAGGCCGGCGACGAAGCGGTGGGCGCGTTGCGCGGTCTCGTCGTCGTAGGGCAAAGGGGCGGCGAAGAGCGAGCGCGTGCGCGAGTTGAACTCGATGACGTTGAAGCGATCGCCCGGTTGCAGGCGGTCGAGTGCCAGTTGCAGCGCCTCGCGCGCCTCCCGCATCGACACTCCTTCCATCGACCCCGAGGTATCGATGACGTAGGTGATCTCGCGCGGTGGCCTCGGGGCATCGTCGGCGGACGTCGCCGGTGGCAGCGCCACGAGGAGCGCGTAGGTCTTGCCACCCTTCGTCTCGGTGAAGAGTGCCGCGCGCGGCCCGGTCCCGACGTCCGGCGTGAAGGCGAGTTCGAAATCGCGCGCCGCCGGGACGACGCCGTCGGCCAGTTCCAGCCGATAGCGATGCTCGCCGGTGGTCTCGATGCGTAGCGGGTGGTAGGCGCTGACGAGATTGGCGAGCGGAAAGCCGGCGTCGAGGTCGATGCGCAGACGCACCGGCAGCACGTAGCCATCGCTGCGCGCGACGACCGGCGGCGTGACGCGATTGGCATCGGGCACCGTGGCCGCCGGCGCCCACGCGCCCGCGCCGTCCGCCGTGGCGGCGGGCCCGCCGGGGCTGTAGCGCGGCGTGATGGCGAGCGGAAAGCGCAGCCGGAAGGTGCCGTCGTCGTAGCGCAGCGTCTGCTGGTACTCGATCGTCACCGCGATCTCGTCGCGAGGACCGATGTTGGCGACGCTCGTGGTGAAGAGATTGGCGCGCTCCTGCTCGACGAGGCTCGTCTTGTGACCGCTTTGCTTTGCAGCCGAATAGGCGCGCTGCGCTTCGTCGCGCTCGCGGATCTCGCCTTCGATCGTGCGCTCGCCGACCTGCAGGCGCAGGTGATCGACCGCTGCCTTCTCGGGCAGCGGGAATACGTAGACGCCCTCGCGCCATTCGTCGGTGGGGTTGACGAAGCGCTGCGTCACCGTGACGCGGGCGATCATGCCGGTGATCGTCATGCCGACGTCGGTGAAGACGAGGGCCGATTCGCGGCGCTCACCGCCGGCGGCCGTGAGATACAGCGTCCCGGGGGGATGGCTGGCGCTCGCGGCCAGCGCCGGGCTGCTGACCACGAATACCGCGAGGGCGAGGACGAGGCTCACCGCGATTCCCGCGGCGAAGCCCTCCAGGAGGAGGCGCAGGAGCGTTCGCCACTCGCGGCGCAGGATCCGCGCACCGTCGACGCTGCCTTCGCCGCGCATCCTGTCGACCGCGACCGCCTTGCCCACCTCCGCTGCACCTGCCGCACTTGCCATGGGGCCCCCGTACGCTGTGGAATTCGAGTGCCGGCGCTATCGGCTGTCCGTGCCCCGGGGTGCTCGCCGGCAACGCCGCCCCGTTGCCCGCATTGCACGCGTACAACGAGGACCGCATGCGGCCCGATCCGGGCGAACCGACGAGGAAATCTGGCAAACCGATGGCAGTTGCACCGGGCGGCGGGCGTGCCGCGGCGTCGTGCCGGCCCGCTGCGCTATCCTCTGACGCATGAAGCGCATCGCCATCGTCGAGGACGCCGCCGCGATCCGCGCCAACTACACCGAGGCGCTGCGCCGCCATGGTTACGAGGTCGCGGGCTATGCCTCACGCCCGGAGGCGCTCGCCGCCTTCCGCACGCGCCTGCCCGACCTCGCGCTGGTCGACATCGGCCTGGGTGACGAGGTCGACGGCGGCTTCACGCTCACCCGCGAATTGCGGGCGATGTCGGCGACGCTGCCGATCGTCATCCTCTCGGCGCGCGATTCGGACTTCGACATCGTCGCCGGCCTGCGCCTGGGTGCCGACGACTACCTCACCAAGGATGCGAGCCTGCCGCATCTCGCGGCACGCATCGCTGCCCTCTTTCGTCGCAGCGACCTCGTCGGTGCATCCCCGGCGGCTGAGGACATCGTCACTCGCGGCCCGCTCACGCTCGACATCAAGCGGCTCACCGCGGACTGGCGGGGCCGGCGCGTCGACCTCACGCTCACCGAATTCTGGATGGTCCACTCGCTCGCCCGGCATCCCGGACACGTGAAGGATCGCGATGCGCTGATGCGCGATGCCTCGATCGTCGTCGACGACAGCACGATCACCTCGCACGTGAAGCGCATCCGTCGCAAGTTCCAGGCGGTCGACGCCGCCTTCGATCGCATCGCGACCGTCTACGGAATGGGCTACCGCTGGTCGAGTCATGCCGGTGACGACGCACCGTAGGTCGGGCCCTCCAGCGTGAAACTGCCGCGCATTGCGCTGTCGATCCGCGCGCAGCTCCTCCTCGTCCTCACCGTCTTCCTCGCGCTGCCGTGGCTCGGCGTGAGCTACGTCCGCGAGCTGGAGCGCGTGCTGCGCGAGGCGCACGAGCGCACGCTCGCCGGCACCGCGCAGGCGGTGGCCACCGCACTCCACGACCGGCCGCGCCTCTTCGCGACGCCGCCCGACCCGATCGCGTCGTTCGCCCGCGAACGCGCCGTCGATGCGTCGCCGGCGGATCGCGCGCTGCCGCCGTCGGCCTCACCCGAGATCGCGCAGATCATCGAGGGCCTGTCGCGCACCACGGCGCGCATCTGGGTCATCGATCGCGACGGCACCGTTCTCGCGCGTGCCGGGACCTTGAAGCCGGCGGCTGCGCCCGCGCCGGCGGCATCGACGTGGGAGCGCATCGAGCAGGCGACGCTCGGTCGCCTGTATCGGGCCTTCCTCGAGCAGCCGCGCGAGGACTTCGCCGACGACGCCGCCACCCAGGGCGCCCCGCACGGCCGCGACGTCGAAGGTGCGCTTGCGGGCATCCTCACCACCGAGCGGCGGCGCACGCAGGACGGTCGCGCGGTCGTCGTCAGCGCGGCGCACCCGATCTGGGTGGGCGACACCGTCCGCGGGGCGGTGATCGTCGAGGAGACGGGCAATGCGGTGCTCGCGGAGCGCAACCGCGCCTTCGAGCGGCTCTTCAACATTGTCCTGGCCGTGCTCCTCGTGGGGTCGCTCGCGCTGACCGCGTACGCGACGCTCCTGTCGGCGCGCATCCGCCGCCTGCGCGACGACGCCGAGCGGGCGATCGATGCCGACGGGCGCGTGCGCGCGCCGCTCGCGAGCTCGCGCGCCGGCGACGAGATCGGCGATCTCGCGCGCAGCTTCGCGTCGGTCCTCGCCCGCCTCGCGGGCTACGCACGCTACCAGGAGAAGATGGCGAGCCGGCTCTCGCACGAGCTGCGCACACCGATCGCGGTGGTGCGCAGTTCGCTCGACAACCTGAAGGCGACCTCGCTGCCGGATGCGGCGCGCGTGTACATGGAGCGTGCGCACGAGGGGCTCGCCCGGCTCACGCAGATCCTCACCCGCATGACCGAGGCGGCACGGCTCGAAGAGAGCCTCTCCGACGTCCTGCGCGAGCGCTTCGATCTCACGGCGGTCGTGCGCGGCTGCGTCGAGGGCTATCGGCTCGCGTACCCGGACGCACGCCTCGCGTTCGGTGCGGAGCCCGCATCGATCGCCATCGACGGCTCGCCCGATTTGATCGCGCAGATGCTCGACAAGCTCGTCGCCAATGCGGTCGAGTTCGCGCAGGGCGGCGCGATCGACGTCAGCCTGCGCGGTCACGACACGGCGGTCGAGCTCGCGGTCACCAACGAGGGGCCGCCGTTGCCCGAGGGCATGGAGGGGCGTCTCTTCGAGTCGATGGTGTCGGTGCGCGCCGGCGGCGACGCCGCCGAGCCGCATCTGGGCCTGGGCCTCTACATCGTCCGCGTGATCGCACAGTTCCATCGCGGCCACGTGCGCGCCGCCAATCGGCCCGACCGGCGCGGGGTGGCGGTGATCGTGACCCTGCCGTCGGCCGAGACGCCCGTGCGGTAGGCGATAATCCGCCGTCCCCGAACGCCCGCCATGAACCTCGCCTCCCTCGCCACGCAGCACCCGGCGCTCGCTGCGGCGGCGCTCCTCACCCTGTCGAACCTCTTCATGACGTTCGCGTGGTACGGGCACCTCAAGAATTTCGCGGCGAGTCCGTGGTGGGTGGCCGCACTCGTCTCCTGGGGCATCGCCCTCTTCGAGTATCTCCTGCAGGTGCCGGCCAATCGCATCGGCTTCACGGCGCTCTCGCTCGCGCAGCTCAAGATCATGCAGGAGGTGGTCACGCTCGCGGTCTTCGTACCCTTCGCAGTGCTCTACATGGGACAGCCGCTGAAGCTCGATTTTCTCTGGGCGGGGCTGTGCCTCCTGGGCGCGGTCTATTTCATTTTCCGCTCGTGACCGGCTGCGGCGGTGACGCCGGCGCCGCGCGCATCACCTGACGGGTACCTCGATCATGCACCTCCACATCCTCGGCATCTGCGGCACTTTCATGGGCGGCCTCGCGGCGATCGCTCGCGCCGCCGGGCATCGCGTCACCGGTTGCGATGCCAACGTCTATCCGCCGATGTCGACGCAGCTCGCGGCGCTCGGCATCGAGCTCACCCCCGGCTGGGACGCTGCGCAACTCGACGGCGCGGCGAAGGGCGCCGACGTCTTCGTCGTCGGCAACGTGGTGTCGCGCGGCAATCCGCTCATGGAGGCGATCCTCGATGCGGGGCACCGCTACGTGTCCGGGCCGCAATGGCTCTACGAGAACGTGCTGGCCGGCCGCTGGGTGCTCGCGGTGGCCGGCACCCACGGCAAGACGACCACGACGTCGATGCTCGCCTGGATCCTCGACCAGGCGGGACTCGATCCCGGCTTTCTCATCGGCGGCGCGCCGATGGATTTTCCCGTCTCCGCGCGGCTCACCGACAGCGCCTTCTTCGTCATCGAGGCCGACGAGTACGACACGGCGTTCTTCGACAAGCGCAGCAAGTTCGTGCACTACCGTCCGCGCACGCTGGTGCTGAACAATCTCGAATACGACCACGCCGACATCTTTCCCGATCTCGCCGCCATCGAGACGCAGTTCCACCACCTCCTGCGCATGGTGCCGCCGCACGGCCGCGTCATCGTCAACGGCGCCGACGCGGCGCTGGGCCGCGTGCTCGCCCGCGGCCTGTGGAGCGAGAGCGAGCGCTTCGGGCTCGCCGAGGCCGCGGGCAACGGGCCGGGCTGGACGGTGGGTCACGACGGGACCGTGCTCTTGGGCGGCGCGGCGCAAGGCAGCCTCACGCTCGCGCTGCCCGGCCGCCACAATGCGCTCAATGCGCTGGCCGCACTCGCTGCCGCCCGTCACGTCGGCGTGCCGGTGACGCAGGGCCTCGCCGCGCTCGCCCGCTTCTCCGGCGTACGTCGCCGCCTCGAGCTGCGCGGCGAAGCGCGCGGGATCGCGGTCTACGACGACTTCGCGCACCACCCCACGGCGATCGAGGCGTCGCTCGCGGCGCTGCGCGGCAGGGTCGGCGGCGCGCGCATCCTCGCGGTGCTGGAGCCGCGCTCCAACACCATGAAGCTGGGCGCGATGAAGGCGGCATTGCCGGCGAGCCTCGCGCGCGCCGAGCGCGTGTTCTGCTACGACGCGAACCTGGGCTGGGACGTCGCCGGTGCGCTGGCGCCGCTGGGCGCGAAGGCTGCCGTGCATCGTGACCTCGATGCGCTCGTCATCGCCATCGTCGCCGAAGCGCGCCCCGGCGACCAGATCCTCGTCATGAGCAACGGCGGCTTCGGCGGCATCCACGCGAAGCTCCTCGAACGGCTCGCGACCGCTCCCGTGCGATGACGACGATCGTCTACCTGCACGGCTTCAGGAGCTCGCCGGCGAGCGCGAAGGCGCAACAGTTGCGTGCGGCGGTCGACGCATTGCCGGCGGCGCGGCGACCGCAGCTGCACGTCCCCGCGCTGACGCACGCGCCGCTCGCGGCGGTCGCGGCGATCGCAGCCTGGGTCGACGCCCATGCGCGCGGCGAACAGCTCACGTTCGTCGGCAGCTCGCTGGGCGGCTTCTATGCGACGCATCTCGCCGAGCGCTACGGCGCACGGGCGGCGATGATCAACCCCGCGGTGCACCCGGCGCGCGACCTCGCGCCGTGGATCGGCATCCAGACCAATCTCTACACCGGCGAGGCTTTCGAGGTCACGCCGGCGCACTTCGCCGAGCTCGAGGCACTCGCGGTGCCGCGCATCGCGCGCCCGGAGCGGTACTTCCTCCTCGTGGAAACGGGCGACGAGGTCCTCGACTACCGGGAAGCGGTGGCGCACTACGGCGGCGGCTGGCAGTACGTGCACGGCGGCGGCGATCACGGCTTCACCGGGTTTGCCGCGCAGATTCCGGCGATCCTGCGCTTCGCGGGCGTGCCCGCGTAAGGCCGTCACGCGGCTTGCGGCGTATACTTTCGCGATGATTCCCAACGCGGACGTCACGCAGTTGATCGTGGCGATCAGTTCGCGGGCGCTCTTCGACTTCGAGGAAGAGAACGCGCTCTTCGATCCGCGTAACGACCAGGCGTACATCGACCTGCAGCTCTCGCGTCTCGAGGAACGGGCCAAGCCCGGCATCGCCTTTCGCCTCGTCAAGAAGCTCCTCGACTTCAACGCCGACGGCGTGAAGCGCGTCGAGGTGGTGATCCTCTCGCGCAACGATCCGGTCTCGGGATTGCGCGTGCTGCGCTCGGTGGAGGGCAATGCGCTCGCCATCGACCGCGCGGTCTTCACGCGCGGCCGCGAGCCCTGGGGCTACCTGCGTCCGCTCGAAGCCAATCTCTTTCTCTCGGCCAATCAGGACGACGTGCGCGACGCGCTCGACGCGCATTTTCCCGCCGCCGTGGTCTATGCGAGCACGGCGATGGAGGACTCGCATCCCGACGAGGTGCGCATCGCCTTCGACGGTGACGCCGTGCTTTTTGCCGACGAGGCCGAGCGGGTGTTTCGCGAAGGCGGCCTCTCCGCCTTCCAGTCGCACGAGGCGAGCCACGCGGCGCGGCCGCTGCCGCCGGGCCCGTTCAAGCCGCTGCTGGAAGCGCTGCACCGCCTGCAGCAGGCCGACGACCGCGACAAGGTGGCGATGCGCCTGCGTACCGCGCTCGTGACCGCGCGCAGCGCGCCGGCGCACGAACGGGCAATCCGCACGCTCATGAACTGGAACATCCACGTCGACGAGGCGATGTTCCTGGGCGGTCTCGAGAAGGGGCCGTTCCTGCGCGAGTTCGAGCCCGATTTCTACTTCGACGACCAGACGCGCCACGTGCAATCGGCGGCGCAGCACGTGCCGGCGGGCCACGTCCCGCACGGCGTCGCCAACGAGGGGCACGGCGCCGGATAGTGCTGTCGCCGGCCGGTTGCGGCACGCGGCGACGCGCACTCGCGGCGCGCGCAGCCGCGCCACGTATAATCGCCGACCCCACGCAGCGCGGGATCGCGACTGCTGTCACGCGTCTTGCCCTCGCCTCGTTTCCTGCCACTCGCCTGCCCGCCACCATGAACGTGCTGTTCGAGGACGACGGCCAATTGAAGGCCGGCGGCGTACTTGCCGACAACGACACCTCGCTGCAGGTCGAGATGGTTTCCGGCAAACGCCTCAAGGTGAAGGCGACGAGCGTGCTCCTGCGCTTCGTGTCACCCGGAGCCGGCGAATTGCTCGCCGAGGGCGGGCGTCTGGCCGCCGAGGTCGATCCCGATTTCCTGTGGGAGGCGAGCGACGACGGCGAATTCGGCTTTGCCGATCTCGCCCGCGAGTACTACGGCGATCCGCCGTCGCCCGCACAGGCGGCGGCGGTGGCGATGCTCCTGCACGCCTCGCCGATGCACTTCTACAAGAAAGGCAAGGGCCGCTATCGGAAAGCGCCGGCGGAGGCGCTCAAGGCGGCGCTTGCTTCAGTGGAGCGCAAGGCGCGCGAGGCCGAGCAGATCGCCGGCTGGGCGCAGGAACTCGTCGCCGGGCGGTTGCCCGACGCGCTGCGCGCGAAGCGTTCGATGCTGCTCTACAAGCCCGACAAGAATGCGCTCGAATGGAAGGCCCTCGCCGCGGCCTGCGAGCTGCGCAGGCAAAGCCCGGTCGAGGTGCTCGCGGCCTGCGGCGCGATCACCTCCACGCACGACTACCACTTCGATGCGTTCGTGATGGAGGCGTTTCCGCAGGGACTCGCGTTTGCGCCTTGGGGCGGTCTGCCCGATGTGCGCGAACTCACGACGAGTCCCGTTCGCGCCTTCTCGATCGACGATGCCTCGACGGTCGAGATCGACGACGCCTTCTCGGTGCGCGAACTGCCCGGCGGCAACGTCGAGGTCGGCATCCACATCGCCTGTCCGGCGATCGCCATCGGGCGCGATACACCACTCGATCGGATCGCGCGCGAGCGGCTGTCGACGGTATACATGCCGGGCCGCAAGCTCACGATGCTGCCCGACGAGGTGATCGACGCCTTCACGATGAAGGCCGGAACCGCGCCGCCGGCGCTGACGCTGGCGCTCGAGGTGACGCCCGACGGGACGATCGTCGGGCAGGCCACGCGTGTCGAGCGCGTTGCCATTGCCGCCAACCTCCGCCTCGATGCCGTCGGCAACGAGTTCGCCAACGTCCTGCCGTCGCCCGACGATCCGCCGTGGACTGCCGAGATGCGCATCCTGTGGAAGGTCGTCGGCAAGCTCGCCGCGGCGCGCGGCAAGGACGAGATCAACCGCATCGACTACAGCTTCGACGTCGACTGGGAAGCCGGTCCGGAAGGACGCATCGCGATCGTACCGCGCGAGCGCGGCAGCCCGCTCGACAAGCTCGTCTCCGAGCTCATGATCCACGTCAACAACACCTGGGGCAAGCTTCTTGCCGACCATCGCGTCGCGGGCCTGTATCGCGTGCAAAGCGGTGGCAAGGTGAAGATGAGCACGCGCCCCGGCGAGCACCAGGGCCTGGGGCTCACGCACTACCTGTGGTCGAGCTCGCCGCTACGCCGCTACAGCGATCTCGTCAATCAGCGCCAGCTTCTCGCGGCGATCGATGGTCGAACCCCACCTTATCTCGACAACGATGCGAGCCTCTTTGCGGCGCTGGCCGATTTCGAGGCGACCTACGGCCAGTACGCCGAGTTCCAGGCGCGCATGGAGCACTACTGGTGCCTGCGCTGGCTCGTGCAGGAAGGCATTGCCGAGACCACGGCGGAGGTCATTCGCGAGAATCTCGTGCGCTTCACGCGGTTGCCGCTCGTGATGCGCCTTCCCGACCTGCCGCCACAGGTCCCGGGGTGTCTCGTGCGCGTCGCGATCGGCCGCATCGATCTGCTCGCGGCGAGCGTCGAGTGTCGCGTTCTGGGCACGCAGCCGCCCGCGGGTTAGCGCGCTTCGCATGACGACGGCATGACGCGCGGCCTACAATAGCGGGCAGTCAGGCTTCATCCGAATCGCCCCACGTGCCGCGCCGCGCGACGCCCAAGCCCACC
>JBDHRR010000080.1:0-16528 GCA_039807685.1 Burkholderiales bacterium | reverse complement strand
CGACGCGCTGCATGGCATGCAGGTGATCGCGGCGATGCTGCGCTCGATCGCGCAGGGTGGCGCGCGAGAGAGCGTGGAGGATGCTTCGTGAGTGGGTCGCCGAAGCCGCGCGTCGGCGTCGTATCGTTCGCGCACTATCACGCCAATTTCTGGAGCGAAGTCTTCGCTCAGCGTGGGGCCCTCGCCGGCGTGTTCGACGACGACGTGGCGCGCGGGACCGAGGCCGCGGTGCGTTACGGAACGCGCCATCACGCCGCGCTCGATGCCTTGTTCGCGACCTGCGATGCGGTGGCGATTTGCAGCGAGACGGCGCAGCACGCACCGCTCATCGCGGCCGCCGCGGCGCGCGGCCTCGCGATCCTTTGCGAGAAGCCGCTCGGCGTGAGCTTCGAGGACTGCCGGCGCATCGAGGGCAGCGTCGCGCAGCACGGTGCGTGGTTCATGCAGAGCTTTCCCAAGCGCTTCGATCCGGTGACCTGGGCGATCCAACGGACGGTTGCCAGTGGAGATCTCGGCGAGGTGACGCTGGTGCGCATTCGCCACGGCCACTTCTACGGATTGCAACCCGATTTTCGCGAGCGCTGGTACGTGCGGCAGGCTCGGGCCGGCGGCGGTGCCTTGCTCGACGAAGGCGCGCATGGCGCCGATCTCCTCAACCTTCTCTTCGGGCTGCCCGCAACGGTGCTCGCCGAGACGAGCCACCGGGCACTCGGACTCGAGGTCGAGGATCTCGCGACGGCGACGTTCCGCTGGGAATCGGGAATGCTCGCCGAGCTCACCGCGAGCTTCACCTTCGCTGCTGCGGACACCTCGATCGAAATCTACGGCACGCGCGGGACGCTGCTCGTGTCGGGAGTGGATCTTGCGTCGCGCGACATCACGCCGGGACCATTCTTGCGTCTGTTCCGGGAGGGAGGCGAGCGCCGCTGGGCAGCAAGCGATCTCGTTCCGCAGTTCAAGCGCGGCAACTTCCATCAACAGAATGCCATCGCCTTTCTCGATGCCCTCGCGGCCGGTGCGCCGCCGCCGATCCCGTTGGCGGCGGGGCTCGCCGTGGGGCGCATGATCGATGCCGCGTACCGCGCCGCCGCAACCGGCGTGCGGACGCTCGTTTGAGCGAATCTTCGTCCAGCCTACGGCCAGCCACCATGAACGACGTCACGATCGACCGAACCACGCTGCGTTATGACGACGCGCATATCCCCGTTTTCGTCGCGCGCCCCGCGGTGCCGCCCGCGCTTACCGTGGTGGTATTCGGCGCGATCTGGAGCGTCACGCCGCACATCGAAGATCTTTGTCGCCGGCTCGCCGCGGCGGGCTTCGGCGCGGTGGCCCCGTGCCTCTTCCGCGGCGTCGGCGTGCCGACGCGGGCGGCGACACCGGAGGAGCTCACGCAGACCTTCCTCGACTTCGACGATATCCGCTGTCTGCGTGACCTGCGTGCCACCATGGCGGCCACCCGTCGTGGATATTTCGGGTTTTCCTCCGGCCGCCTGGTACCGCTCGGCTTTTGCCTCGGCGGTCGCTTTGCGCATTATCTGGGAGCCTTCGATCCGACCTGCGCCGGACTGGTCAATTTCTACGGGCGGTTGCGCTTCGCTCGTCAGCCGACGAAGCCTTTCCTTCCGGCCGAGGTCACCGGCCTGATCGAGGTTCCCTATCTCGGTCACTTTGCCGAGACCGATGCGCTCATTCCGCTTGCCGACGTCGAGGAGTTGCGCATGCAACTCGCGAAGCGCACGTTGACCCAGCGCATCGAGATCTACGCGGGCGCGCGGCATGGCTTCGTCGACCCCGAACGCCCGACCGAGCACGATCCGGCAGCCGCCGCGCGCGCCTGGGGGCTGACCCTCGAGTTCCTCGCCGGGCTCGCTGCGGCATGAACGGGCACGCCAACGTCTCCTGGGTATTCGTCGGCTGCGGTGCCTTTGCGCGCCGCTATCACTGGCCGGCACTGGCGGCCGATCAGGCGGTGCGCATCGCGGCGATCGTCGATCCCACCCCGCATCCGGAGACCATCGCCTTCGCGAAGCGTCACGGCGCGCCACTGGTGGATCGCCTCGACGCCATGCCCGACGTCGCCGGCGAGCGCCGCGCGGCACTCGTCACCACGCCGCACACGCTGCACGCCGCGCACGTCGCGGCGGTGCTCGAGCGTGGCTTCGATGTGCTCGTCGACAAGCCCTTCGTGATGCGCGTCGCCGAGGCAGCGCGGCTGGCGCAGCGCGCCGAAGAACTCGGCCGCGTCAATGGCGTTGCCTACAACCGCCGCTTCGACGCGGGCTGCCTGCGCGCTCGCGCGATCATCGACGCCGGCGGCATCGGCGAGGTGCGGTTCGTGCAGACGGTTCAATTGGGCTACGAGCGTGCCGGCTGGTTCCTCGTGCCCGAGCTTGGCGGCGGTGGCCCGTACACCGGCCGCGCCACGCACATGGCCGACCTCATTCCCTGGCTTCTCGGCCGCAGCGCGACCCGCGTGCGCAGCCGCCTGCGCACCTCGAGCTCCACGCGCAGCGACCACGGAGGCTTCATCGAGGTTCTCTTCGGAGATCTCGAATGGCAGGCGACGTGCATCGAGGAGGGCTGGCACATGTGGGACGAGGTGCGCATTTTCGGCGACGACGGGCTCGTCGAACTGCGCCGGCCGTTGACTGCGCCCATCGGCTGGTCGCTCACCTGGTGGTCCCAGCGGGGGACGCGGCGCGAGTGGCAGGAGGCCGATACGCACCCGGGGGACGCCACCCGCGATTTCCTGGCGGCAGTGCGTACGCGCGGCGCGCCGGCGTGCACCTTCGCGGCGGCGCTGCCGAGCGTCGCCCTGGTCGACGCGGCCTTCGTATCCGGACGCGGACACGGCGAATGGATCGACCTCGCCGCCTTCATCGCATCGACGAGCAAGGGAGCAGCATCATGATCGAGCATCTCCAACCGGGACCGCGCCTTTCCGGCGCGGTGGTTCACCGCGGGATCGTCTACGTCTCCGGCCAGGTGCCGGACACTGCGCACGCCGACGTCGCGACACAAACCCGCGAGGTTCTCGCCAAGATCGATGCGCTGCTCGCCCAAGCCGGGACCGATCGGCGCCACGTGCTCAATGCGAACGTCTGGTTGGGTGACATCATGACGTTCGACGAGATGAACGGGGCGTGGGAGGCGTGGGTCGCGCCGGGGCCGGCGCCGGCGCGCGCGACCGTCGAGGCGCGTATCGCGAATCCGGCGTTCCGCGTCGAGATCGCCTGCGTGGCTGCCATTCCATGACCACCTCGGGCGTGGCCGCGTGGCTCGACGGCCGAACCAAGGGCCTGCCTGCGGGATTGGGAGCCATCTCGCTCGCCGAGATCGCGCGGGCGGGGTGGAACGTGCTCGCCGAGGATTTGCCGCTTCCGCTTGCGTTGCTCAAGGCGTCGGCGCTCGCGCACAACACGCGCTGGATGCAGGACTTCCTGCGGCTCACGGGCGCGTCGATCGCGCCGCACGGGAAGACCTCGATGAGCCCCGAGCTCTTCACCCGCCAGCTCGCGGCCGGCGCCTGGGGCATCACCGTTGCCACCGCGCAGCAACTGCGCGTGTGCCGTGAGCTGGGCGTGGGTCGCGTGCTCCTCGCCAACCAGTTGGTCGGTCGCCAGGCGATCGCCTACGTGCTGGACGAGATCGGGCGCGATCCGGGCTTCGAGTTCTTCTGTCTCGTCGACTCCCTCGCCGGCGTCGATCGCCTGGTGACCGCCGCGCAGGCGCGCGACGCTGGCCGTCCGCTCGATGTCCTCGTCGAGTGCGGTGCGGCAGGAGCCCGCACCGGCTGCCGCTCGCTCGACCAGGCGCTGGCACTCGCGCGACAGGTCGCGGCGTCCGCGCCGTGGGTCCGCCTTGCCGGGATTGCCGGCTACGAGGGCGCGATTCGCGGTGCCGACGCGCTCGACACCGAACGGCGGATCGGAGCCTTCGTCGCCTTCATGGGCGAGGTGGCGCAGCACTGCCATCGGGCGGGGCTCTTCGGCCGGGATGAAGTCGTGCTGAGCGCCGGCGGGTCTGCATACTTCGATCTCGTCGCCGCATTGCCGCGCACCCTCGACGGCCGCGCGGCGCGGGTGGTCATCCGCAGCGGCTGTTACCTGACCCACGATTCGGACGGCTACGCCAAGGCGGCGGCGCGCATGCGCGAGCGCACGCCGGCGCTGGCGACGCTCGGCGAGGGTCTGCGCGATGCGCTCGAGGTGTGGAGTCACGTGCAATCGCTGCCGGAGCCGGGTCTCGCGATCCTCACCATGGGCAAACGCGATGTCTCGCATGACCTCCACTTGCCGTTTCCGCGTTGGGTGTTTCGACCCGGCGTCGACGGCGCGCCGCGCGCGACGCCCGCGGCGTGGACGATCACGGCGCTCAACGACCAGCACGCGTTCCTGTCGATCCCGACGGGCGAACTCGCTGTCGGCGACATGATCGGCTGCACCATCGCGCACCCCTGTACCACGTTCGACAAGTGGCGCTTCATGCCGCTCGTCGACGACGACTATCGCGTGGTCGACGCGATCACCACGTGGTTTTGAGTCGCCAATCGACGCCTGTTTGCCGCTGCGCGTACGCAAGACCCCGGTGCGCAGCGGCAGCAAGCGACCCTCACCCAGGAGGAATTGAGCCATGACCTCATCACCAGGCATCCGCCCGCTGCGTCGACGCGTACTTGCGACGGTTCCCGCCGCCGTCGCGGCGCTCATCATTGGCCGACCCGTCGCGGCGCAAACGGGCAAGCTCGCGCCGATCACCATCGTCATCAACCAGTCGCCGTGGCTCGCCGCCTTCTCGAAGGTGGTCGAGGCCTACGAGAAGGCCACCGGCAACAAGGTGGCGCTCGACGTCAATCCGTTCGCCGGCAGCGCCGAGAAGCAGCGCAATTCGGTGCGCGCCAAGGAGGGGCAGTTCGACGTCCTCGCCATGAATTCAGCGTGGCTCGCCGAGTTCTACCACGGCGGATTCATCGTGCCGCTGGCGGAGATCGATCCAACGTACAAGCCCGACCCGGAAGTGATCAACTTCGACGACACCGCGTACTGGGACCCCAAGACGAAGACGAACAACTCGAAGACCGGCACGCCGCACGGCATCCCCATCAACGGCAACATCCAGGTACTCTTCTATCGGCACGACCTCTACGAGAAGGCGGGGCTCAAGGTTCCGCAAACCTTCGACGAGCTCGCTGCCGCTGCCGCCAAGCTGCACCATCCGCCCAGCGTCTACGGCATGGTGCAGCGTGGTGCGCGCAGCGCATCCGACATCTCCTACGATTGGATGCCGTACCTGCAAGGCTACAACGGCGGCATCTTTCGCGACGAGAAGGCGGGGGACTTCACCGTCACCATCAACAGCCCCGAAGCGAAGAAGGCGCTCGACATCTACGTGCAGATGGCGAAGAACTCGGGCCCGCCCAACCCGGGCAGCTATGGACAGGCGCAAGTCATCACTGCGCTCGTCACCGGCAAGGCCGCCAATGCGACCCCGGTGATCGCCGCGTGGCCGCAGATGGACGATCCGACGAAGTCGGCAGTCGTCGGCAAGGTCAACGTGGCGCCGGTACCGCACGGACCGGGAGGCAAGTCGACCCCCACGCTCGGTCATTTCATCGGTGCCATTCCGAAGAACGTTCCCAAGGAGCGCCAGGTGGCGGCCCTCGCCTTCCTGCGCTGGTTCGCGAGCCTCGACGGACAGACGCTGTATGCGAAGTCCGGGCAGCCGCCGATTCGCCGTGACGTCTATGCGCTGCCGTTCATGGCGACGCCCGAGTTCCGCTGGGCCAAGGCGGTTGCCGAGAGCTCGCCCAATGCGCGGATGATGTATACCGTCCCCGAAGGCCCGCAGATCGTCGCGATCCTCGAGTTGCGGCTCAATCAGGCGGTGATCGGCGAGAAGACCACGGTCGATGCCTTGAATGCGATGGCGGTGGAGATCCACGATCTCATGCAGAAGGCGGGCTACAAGACGGGCCGGCTCGCCGATCTCAAGTAGGCGGCCGCCGGTAAGGGAACACGATGCGCCCACGGAGGCAACCGTGGCGGACGGCGACGCTGGCGCCGGCGGTCGGCGTCTACGCGTTGCTCGCGGTGTTGCCGATCATCAACCTCATCGTGATGTCGGTCCACGACATTCGCTGGGTCGATGGTCTCGCGCAGTGGACCTTGGTCGGAGCCAAGCACTACGCCGCGCTCGGCAGCGACCCGCTGCTGCGCGCCGGTGCGGTCAATACGTTCATCTTCGCAATCGTCGCCGTCGCGCTCGAGATGGTGATCGGTCTCGGCCTCGCGCTCCTGGTGAGCCGCGCCCGCACCGGCGCGGTCGTCTACCGCACCGTGTTCATCCTGCCGATCCTCATCCCCGGCATCGTCATCGGGGCGATCTGGAAGCTCATGTACAACCCCGACTTCGGCATCGTCAACCAGTTCATCGCCGCGATCGGCTTGCCGGGGCAGGATTGGCTGGGCGATGCACGGCTCGCCTTGGCTTCGGTGATCGTCGTCGACGTCTGGCACTGGACGCCATTCGTCTTCCTGCTGATGCTCGCCGCCGTCGAATCGCTGCCCCGTGACGTCGACGAGGCGGCGCAGATCGATGGTGCCGGCGCGTGGCAGCGCTTTCGCTACGTGACGCTGCCGTTGCTCCTTCCCGCCCTGGTGGTGACGCTCGCGTTCCGGCTCATCGTCTCCTTCAAGGTCTTCGACGAGGTCTATCTGCTGACGGGCGGCGGTCCGGGGACAGCCACCGAGGTGGTGAGCTTCTCGATCTACCGGCGCTTCTTCACCGAGGACCGCATGGGTTACGGTTCGGCGATCTCGGTGGTGACGCTGTTCGTGTTGACGCTGCTCGTCGTCCTGCTGCTCGGCGCGGCACGCCGCCGCGATTCCCGGCGCTGATCCCGTGCGTGCGCATCGGCATCGACAACTCCTGGCCAGCGGCACGCTCGTCGTCGCCGCCGGCGCGGTCGTGGTGCCGATCGTGTGGATCGCGCTTGCCGCGCTCAAGACCCAGATCGCGCTGTTGCGCGGCGATCTCGTGTTCACCCCTTATCTCGGCAATTTCGACGAGTTGCTCTTCGCGAAGGCGGCCGACTACTTCGCACATCTTCGCAACAGCGCCATCGTCGCCACGGCAACTACCGTCCTCGTGCTTGCCGTGGCCACTCCGGCGGCGTACTCGATGGTCAGGATGCGCTGGCCGCGCTGGGTACCGGCGGCGTTGCTCGTCTTCTCGCTGGTGTTCCACATGATCCCGCCGATCACGCTGGTGGGACCGTGGTACGTGCTGTTCCGCACGCTGGGCCTCGACGATACCCATGCCGCGCTCATCCTGACGCACACGGTGCTGAACCTCCCGATCGGCCTTGCGATCATGACGGTCTTTGTCCGTGACGTGCCCCTCGACCTCCTCGAGGCGGCGCGGATCGATGGCTGCACCACGCCGCAGATTCTCATCCGCATCGTGCTGCCACTGGTGCGCCCCGGACTCGCGGCGGCGGGCGTCCTCGTTTTCGTCTTCAGCTGGAACGAGTTCGCGGTCGCGCTCAATCTCACCGGACGCAGCACGGCAACGGTGCCGGTCGCCATCGCCCGCTTTGCGCAGGAATACGAAATCAAGAATGGCGTGATGGCGGCGGCCGCCATCCTGTCGGCGATTCCGGCGATCGTGCTGCTGGTGATCGCTCAACGCCACATCGTCAAGGGACTCACCGTCGGGAGCGTCAAGTGACGGGTTTCAACAGGCGCGAGCCCGTGCGATCCTCTGGTGAGCGCTTCACCGGATCGCCCGTCGCATCGCCGCCGTCAGTCGAAAGCAGTCATCACAGGAGGATAGTGATGCTTCGTCCCATCGTCGTTGCCTTGGCGCTGCTCGTCACCGGTGCCACCGTTCACGCCCAAGGCTATCCGACCCGCCCGATCAAGCTCATCGTCGCCGACGCCGCAGGTGGCGCTCCGGATCAACTGGCCCGTCTCGTTGCGGAAAAGGTGTCGACCGGGCTCGGCCAGCCGGTGGTCGTCGACAATCGCGCGGGAGCGAGCGGGGCGGTTGGTGCGGAATTCGTCGCCAAGTCGCCACCGGACGGTTACACGCTGCTCATGACGACGAGCGCGATCTATGCGCTGTTGCCCGCGCTGCGCAAGGACCTGCCGTACGATCCGGTGAAGGACTTCGTTCCGATCCAGCGCATCGCCACCGCGTCCAACGTGCTGGTCGTCAACAATGCGCTGCCGGTCAACGATATCGCCGGGCTCGTGGCGCTTGCCAAGGCGAAGCCCGGCCAGCTCAACTATGCGTCCGCCGGCGTCGGAACGCCCGCGCATCTCGCGGGCGAGATGCTCAACCTCCTGGCCGGTATCCGCGTCGTGCACGTCCCGTACAAGGGTGCGGCCCCCGGACTCCTCGACGGGATCGCCGGCAATGCCCAGTACATCATCACCTCGCCGATCGCAGCCCGTGCACACATGAACGGCGGTCGGGTCCGCGCGCTTGCCACCACCGGCCCGGAGCGCAGCCCCGCGCTTCCCGATCTGCCGACGATCGCCGAGACCGTCCCGGGTTACGAGATCACGCAGTCGTGGGGCATCGTGGTGCCCAAGGGCACGCCGGCGGACGTCGTTCGCCGCCTGACCGACGAGATCGGCAAGGTGATGCAAATGGATGACGTCAAGGCGAAGGTGCGCGACACCGGCGCGAACCCTGGTGGCGATGGCCCGGAGGCCTTTGCCAAGCTGATGGCCGCCGAGCAACGGCGCACTGCCGACGTGGTCGCGCGCAGCGGCATCGAACTCAAGGACTGATGCGCGGTCGGCCGTGCAACGCCTGCGTCCGCTTCACGCCGGCGTGCAGGCGATGACGCCGAGCGGGCCGGCGCCTTCGGGGATCCAACCGAAGGCAATCATGATTGCACGCCGCGCTCGGGCCGCCATTGGCGGCGCAGCACTGGGGCTGCCCGCACGCGACGCCGGTGATGCTGGCGAGTGCGATCGCAGTGCGGGTCAGGAGGCTTGCAGGCATGGGGGTTCCCGGGACGGGAGCGCGCCGTCGACGATGCCGAATTCATACCACCGAACGCCATGGACGAGAGGGCACGTTCGGCGTCCGTCCCCAACGTGCGGGCGGCGCGACGAGGGCCGCTGTGCGCTCGTCTGCCCGGGATGCGCACCCGTCGGCCCGACGGCGGGGCGTCCACGGTAGCGGCCTAGAATTCCACCTTCGGCCACCGGCGGCGCGCGAGGAGGTTTGCCTGATGCCCGATGTCGTCTATCTGACGCAGGTATCCACGGCGATGCAGGCGGCGGTGCGCGAGGCGCAGGGTCTCGTCGACGATGGCGAGCTCGGGATGCCGCTCGCGGCTGTCGTCCGGCACGCACGCGATTTGCACGACATCCTCGCCGGCGAATTGGCGGCGCAGGCCCCCGCTTTCGCCGATCACTCAGCGGGCGTACTCGCGGCGATGGACGAGCGCTTGCGCACGCTCGAGCGTTACCTCGCCGCGCACTGAGGTTCCGGAAGGTTCTCGGGCATACTGGCACGCATGCAAAGCCGAAGCGGGAGCAGCCTCGCGCTGCCGCGCCGCCGGCGCTGGACGGCGGTATCGAATCGACGATGGCGCATTGCCCTCGCGGTCGCGTGCATCGTGGCATGCACAGCGGCTCCGCTACCGGCGGCAGTCTGGGGCTACATCGACGCCGACGGCAAGGCGCACGTCGCCACCGAGAAGCTCGACGAACGCTACCAACTCTTCTTTCTGGGGAAGACGGAAGGCGAACTCGCGGCGGACGCCGCGGCCCGCGCCGCGCCGCCACTCGACCCCGGTTTCGTCGACACGCCGCTCTTTCGCCGCATCGACGGGAATGCCAACGCGCAGAAGTTCGCGCCGCTCATCATCCGGCACGCGGCAGCGTACGACGTCGACGCGTCGCTCGTGAAAGCGGTGGTGGCCGTGGAATCCGCGTACGAAGTGGAGGCGGTATCGCCGCGCGGCGCCATCGGCCTCATGCAGGTGATACCCGCGACCGCCGAGCGCTACGGCCTGACCAGCGATACGCGCGGGAGCGTCGAGCAGAAGCTCCTCGATCCCGAGGTGAACATCCGTATCGGCACCCGCTACCTCAAGGATCTCCTCGCGCGCTTCGCGGGCGATACCGCGCTCGCGCTCGCGGCGTACAACGCCGGGGAGGGAAGCGTCGACCGCCACGGCAGTCAGGTGCCGCCGTTTGCGGAGACCCAGGCGTTCGTGCGGCTCGTTCTTCAATTCCACCAGTGGTACCAGCCGGCTCCGGCGCCGGCACCGCCGCCGTTGCGCGTCACCATCCCGCGGCGGCCCGCGCCGCCACGCTGAGACCCGCGGATTGGCTCGGGTTTGACTCGTTGCGGACGATCGGCCGCAGGATGGAGGTGGCCGGCGGCGCGCCCAGATCCATCACCGTCGTGTTGACGAGACACGCGTAGCACTTGCCCGCGGCGCCGGCCTCGGTGACGATCCCGTAGAAATTGAGATGCGGCGCCAACGCATTGGCGCCGACGTAGCGCGCGCTCCCGTCGCCTTGCCGGCGCAGCGTGGTGGTTTGCACCGGCACCGTGGGGCGCACGCTGAAATTCGTCCAATTGAGATCGTTGGTGTACACGTCGAGGGTCGCCTTTCCGGACGTGTCGACGATACTGGGCGCCTCGAGGAACGTTCCCTGGTAGACGGTGCCGCTCGTGGTCCAGCCGTTGACGAGCGTGGCTCCATTGATGTCGATTGCGGTGCCGGCACGCAGCACGAAGCCGCCCGGGAAGACGAAATCGCGGCTGGCGCCGCCATCGAGGCGCAGCGTGCCGGCCGCCTGAACGATGACCTGCCCGCCGCCGTAACTCGCGTCGGGCGTACCCGCCGGCCGGACGGCGTTGGGCAACACCGGGCGATTGTTGGGCGGCAACGGCGAGCCCGTCGGCCACACCGAAGGCATCGTGAGCCTGCCGTTGCCATTGATCATGAGGTTGTAGACCTGCGCCGCAGTGCCGTAACCGGCGATCGTCACCGCCACGGTCGTGCCGCTCGCGGGGTGGAGTTGCAGACCATTGGCGAGGTAGTGCGCGCCGTTGGCCGGATTGTGGAGATTCCCGAACGTCATGAAGGTCATCGCATCGGCACGGAAGAGTCCACCCCCGGTCACCTTGGCGGCCTTGAGCACGAGCGTCGCCCCCCCGTGGAGGAGTCCCTGATTGACGAGCGGCGTGCCGCCCGTGATATCGGCACCAAGCGTGTCGATCGTGAGTCCGGACGGACTCTCGATGCGTCCGCTCGCGGCAAGCGTCATTCCGGATGGGCTTTTCACGATGACGACCGGTGGCGGCGCGCCGTTGCCCTGAGCGGCAACGATCGAGCCGGCGATCGCCGCCGTATCGCTTCCAGCATTGACGAGCAGCACGGTCTGCCCCGGCGCGCCGGAGCGAATGCGCAACGTGTTGCCCGGGCCCACCGACAAGCCGGAGAGGTCGAGGCGCGCAAACGAGCCGGCAATCCCAGCCGTCGTGCCCAGCTCGATCTCGACGCTACGCGTCGGATTCGTGATCGTCGTCCCATCGAACTGGGCGCCGGTCACGTGTGCCGCACCGTAGGGGTTGCTGGTGAACGCGACGGTTGCCGGCATCGCGGCGGCCGCCGCGTCGTCGTCGACGATGGTCACGACGGCAGTCGTGACCATCCCCGGCGAGGCGCCGGTGATGCTGGTGAGTTCGACCGTGAACGTCTTGTCCGGCTCGGGGCCGATGTCGTCGAGGATCGGGATCGTGATGATCCGCGGAGTCGCGTCCTGCGCTGCCCAGGTGAGGGTGCCACTCGTCGCCTGGTATTCGCCGCCGGTGGTGGTTCCATCGGCGGTGGCATACATCGCCACCGCGGGTGCAGTGACATCACCGATGCGTGAGACGGTGACGGTCACGCTACCGGCGTTCTCGTTCACCGCATAGGCCGCAGCGGCGAATTGGATGGTGTTGCCGATACCGGGCAGCGACTTCACCTGGGCGAACGGCTGGCTCGACGATGGCTGATACTGACCACTGCCGTTGTAACGGGCGACCACCGTGAAGGCTCCACCGGCGAGCGGTGTCGTGCACTGGGCGGTACCCGTCGACCCCCCGGTACGGACGGCGACGCTGCCGCAGCCAGCGATCGGACTGCCATTGGCGCTGAATGAAACCGTGCCGCCCGGCACCAGCGAGGCGGCATCGACGCTGGCGGTGAGCGTGATCGCCCCAGTGGCCGGCGCCGGATTGCTCGACGAAAGCAGCGTCACCGCGGTCGCAATGGGTATGCTGGGCGCGTTGACCGTCTGCGCCAGCGCGGCGCTCGTCGAGCCGGCATTCGCGCCGTCGCCGCCGTATTGTGCCGTCAACGCGTGGTTGCCGACGGCGAGCGCTGTCGTGGTGCAGGTTGCCTTGCGCGTGTTGCCGGCTCCGGTCAGCAGGACCGCGCCGCAGGTCGCAATCGTTGCGCCACCATCACGGAAGCTCATCGTGCCGGTCGGTGCGACGCCGTTGACGGTCGCGGTGAGCGTCACCATCTGGCCAACGACGCTCGGGTTGGCCGAACTCCCGAGCGTCGTCGTGGTGCTGGTCGGCGTGGCCGGGGCGCTGTTCACGGTCTGCATGACCTGTGCGCTGGTGGACGCGAGGTTGTTCGCGTCGCCGCCGTATTGGGCGACGACGCCGTGGGCGCCGGCGGCGAGCGCCGAGGTCGCGCACGCTGCCGAACGCCCATTGCCGCTGCCGGCAAGCGCCACCGCGCTGCAGCCGCTGATCGTATTCGTTCCGTCCTTGAACGCGACGGTACCCGTCGGTGCGTTCCCCGTGACGGTGGCGGTGAAGGTGACGCTTTGCCCTGATGCCGACGGATTCGCGCTGCTCGCGAGTGTCGTCGAGGTGGACGTCGGGGTCGCGCCGCCGGTGCTGACCTGCACATCGATCGAGGCGGAACTCGCGCCGATCACGCTGATCGTGATGTTGTTCGACGCATCGGTGAAGCTCTTGCCGCTGAGCAGCGCGCCGTCGTCGAACGACGATGGCGTTCCCCGCGTCATGTCGAGGAATTGCGTATCGTCGGACATGCTGTCGCAGCCGCTGCACTGGTTCTCGAACGGATAGGCGAGACGTACCTGGGCGCCAAGATTGGGGACACCCGACAATGCGGCATCGAAACCGATCGGTTGACGGAACTCGATCCAGTACGTGCGCGTCGTCCCCGACGGGGCGACCTGCACGGCGTAGCGTGATTGTCCGGGCAGCTCGATGGGATAGAGCGTGTAGGTCGCCGTTCCGCTCGCGTGGGTGGCGACACTCCCCGAGGCGAAGTAGCCGAGCCGCGCCTTCTGCGTCGCGTTGAAGTGCATCGCCCGCCGGTTGCCCATGATGTCGAATGGATCTCCGTACTCGGCCACGCTGCAGCCGGAGGCAGCGACGACATCCGCTCCGCAATTGAGGCTGCCCGCATGGTAGAGGCCGAAGTTGTGTCCGATCTCGTGGCCAACGACGATGAGGCTCGCCGTCCCCTTGACATAGGCGAGTGGGTAGCCGATGTAGCCCAGGCCGAGCCAGCCGCAAGGCAGCGCATCGACGACGTACAGCTGGCCGCGGTTGGCATTGGGGTTGAAGCCGGCAGCGGTGGCCGCCGCCTGCCCATTGTTTTCGATCGAATCCAGGACGGCGTTGAGTTCGGCATTGGTGCCGCAGGCTGTCGGGCGTGACTGCGTCGCCGACAGCCACGCGCCGGAGGCATTGGCCACCACCCCCGACAGGAGCTGCGCTCCGTAGGAGACCTCCTTGTAGTAATCGGCAGCGCTCCCGGTGCCGTTGCCGAATACCGCACTGGTGATGGTCGGAATCGACCAGCTTCCGGGGTCGGCGTTGTACGTCCATGGCGCCGCCGTATTCGCCGGATACTTCAGCGGGAATACCGTATAGCCTTGCGTCGTTGCCGCGACCTCACCGCTCTTGGCAAACGCAGCGTTCGACATGGTCGGCGTCGCGGTGATCTCGATCGTGTCGACGACGATATAGCCGCGTGCATCGGTCGCTCCAGACACGATCGCGGCCGCGCCGTTGTCGATGGCCGCAGGCGGCCGCCCGAGATCGACCACGTTCTGCTCGCCCGTCGACGCGCGCAGCGCGTAGCCGTAGTCGTCGGTGCCGTCGGGATAGTCCACGTGAAAGACCCGCAGCGTCCCTTCGAGCGAGCGGCGCGGGCCGTCGGCGCGCCGTACTGCCGCATTGGTCGTGCCGTCCACGCGAACGCTCTGCGCCTGCAGACGATGCTGCTGCAGCCGTCCAGTCGCGACAACCGAGGCACCCTCCGCCGGTGTTGTCACGCCCGCCAGTTGCACGCGTCGGCCATCGTCGAGCAGCAGTTGCGGGTAGCGATACGTGCGGCCGCTTGCGCGGTCGACGACCGTCAGCGTTTGAACCACGCCGGAGAACTCCGCCGTGCTGGCCGCTGACGGCGTTGCGTCCCGCTGCGGATGCGCCTCGCTGCCGTGCGCGCCGGCCTCGGATGCGCCCGCGAAGCCCATGACCATCGCCAGGAGGGTGCCGCCGATCCGCGCTGCGCCGAGCGCGCGGTGGTGGGCCTTGATCGTTGGCTGCATGAGGTCACTCTCCCAGTGGTTTCGCGGCGGATACGACCGGCGTTCCGTGGCCCGCAGCAGCCGGCACGACGCCGTACAAACGCCGTGCCGGCATCCCTGTTGGCGGGCGAGCATATGCCAAATGCATAAATCGGGCCAGCTTCTGCTCCTGCCGGGACTTCGGGATAATCCCGGGATGGCACCGTCCGTCCGCCCACTTGCCGCTGCCTACCTTGGCGATGCCGCCTGGGGGCACCGGGAGACGGATCACGTCGGTCACGCCTTCGAGCGCGCTGCCGGAGCGCCGCTCACCGAACGCAACGACGTGCGGATGCTGATCGACGCGGCCGGGAACTTCCCCGTCTGGCTCGAGGCCATCGCCGGCGCCACGCGCTACATCCTCTTCGAGAGTTACGTCATCGCCGACGATGCCCTCGGCCACGTCTTCATCGACGCACTCGCCGCCAAGGCGAGGGCTGGCGTGCGCGTGCTCGTGGCCTACGACTGGCTGGGATCGACCAAGCGCGGTGGCGCCTGGTCGGCGTTGCGCGCGGCAGGCGCCGAGATCCGCGCCTTCAATCCGCCGAGCTTCGCAAGTCCGCTCGCCTGGCTCACCCGCGACCATCGCAAGTCGATCGTCGTCGACGGCGTGCGCGGCTTCGTGAGCGGCCTGTGCGTCAGCGCGAAATGGGAGGGCAATCCGCGCCAGCGCCTGGAGCCGTGGCGCGACACCGGCATCGAGTTGCGCGGGGAGGCGGTGACCGACCTCGAGGCCGCCTTCGCGCAGGTCTGGGCCGCCTGCGGCGGCGGCGAGCTCGTGCTCGACACGCCGGCGGCCGGATCCGTCGCGCATGCGGGCAACACCCGCGTCCGGGTGATCGCCGGCATACCGGGATCCGCCGGGACGTATCGCACGGATCTTCTCGTGGCCTCGCTCGCCCGCGAGTACCTGTGGCTCACCGACGCCTATTTCGTCGGCACCGCCGCGTACACCCAGGCACTGCGCGCCGCGGCGCGCGATGGCGTCGACGTGCGTCTCCTCGTTCCCGGCGCGAGCGACATCCCGGCCATCTCACCGCTGTCGCGTGCGGGTTACCGCGGCCTCCTCGAGGCCGGGGTGCGCGTGTTCGAGTGGGATGGAACCATGCTGCACGCCAAGACCGCGGTCGCCGATCGTCGCTGGTCGCGCGTGGGTTCGACCAACCTCAACCTCGTGAGCTGGATCTCGAACTACGAACTCGACGTCGCGGTGGAGAACGAGGCATTCGCCGCCTTGATGGCCGAGCAATACGAAAGCGATCTCGAACGTGCCACCGAAATCGTCCTCACCCCGCGCAATCGGATGCGCAAGAGCGATACCGCGGAGGCGGGGGGTCCCAAGCGGGCGATGTCCGGGAGCGCTGGTCGCGCCGCCGCCGGCGCGGTGAGCGTGGGCAGCGCGCTCGGCGCTGCCCTCACCAATCGTCGGACGCTCGGCCCGGCGGAAGCCGGCCTCCTCTCGGTCGTCGCCGCGCTGATGGCAGTGGTCGCGGTGGTGGCCGCGTGGTTTCCGCGCGTCGTCGCCTGGCCCATTGCCTTTCTCGCGGCCTGGGCGGGCCTGTCGTGGGCGTGGCGAGCCGTGGTGCTCTGGCGACACCGAAGGCACCGCGGCGTTCCGGCCGGGCCGGGCACGCAGACGGATAGCGCGCCGGGGGGCGAACGGCGGGGAAGCGCAAGGATCGACGACCAGGTGGTCGAGCGGGATCCGACACTGCTATAATCACTGGCTTGCGCCCGTAGCTCAGTTGGATAGAGTACCTGGCTACGAACCAGGGGGTCGTGGGTTCGAATCCTGCCGGGCGCGCCAAATAATCAAAGGGTTAGATCAAGCGATCTAGCCCTTTTTTCTTGTGCGCCCGGCACGGGCGCACTCCTGCGGGTGC
>JBDHRR010000079.1:0-16597 GCA_039807685.1 Burkholderiales bacterium | reverse complement strand
CTCGGACTTGTCGGCCGCAAAGTCGGCATGACGCGGGTCTTCACCGACGATGGCAGCGCCATCCCGGTGACGGTGCTCGATGTCGGCGGCAATCGCGTCACCCAGATCAAGACTCCGGATACCGACGGCTACGCCGCGGTGCAGGTCACGTTCGGGAAGCGTCGCGCCTCGCGCGTGACCAAGCCCGCGGCCGGCCAGCTCGCCCAGGCCGGCGTGGAAGCCGGGGAAGTCCTGCGGGAATTCAAGATCCCTGCCGACGATCTTGCTCGCTTCAAGGCGGGCGACACGATCGGCGTGGATACGTTCGCGGTGGGGCAACTCGTCGACGTCACCGGCACCACCAAGGGCCGCGGCTTCACGGGCACGATTCGCCGCCACAATTTCAGCAGCAACCGGGCGTCGCACGGCAACTCGCGGTCGCACAACACGCCTGGCTCGATCTCGATGGCGCAGGATCCGGGCCGGGTGTTTCCCGGTAAGCGGATGGCGGGTCACTACGGCAGCGAGACGCGGACGACGCAGCTCCTCAAGGTCGTGCGCGTCGATGCCGAGCGCGGCCTGGTGCTCGTGAAGGGCTGCGTCCCCGGCGCCGATGGTGGCCACGTGATCATCCAGCCGTCGACCAAGACGCCAGCCAAGAAGGGAGCCTGACCATGGACTTGAAGCTCCTTTCCGGCAATGGCGAGAAGAGCGCGACCGTCGCCGCCTCCGATGCGCTCTTCGCCCGCGACTACAACGAGGCGCTGATCCACCAGATCGTCGTTGCCTACCAGGCCAATGGCCGGCAGGGCACGCGCGCGCAGAAGGGCCGCAGCGACATCAACAAATCGCACAAGAAGCCGTGGGCGCAGAAGGGCACCGGACGCGCCCGCGCCGGCCAGGCGAACAGCCCGCTGTGGCGCGGTGGCGGCAAGATCTTCCCGTCGTCGCCCGATGAGAATTTCTCGCAGAAGGTCAATCGCAAGATGTATCGCGCGGGCCTGGCGTCGATCCTGTCGCAGCTCGTGCGCGAGGATCGACTGTCGGTGATCGAGCCGATCACGCTCGACTCGCCGAAGACCAAGGGCTTCGCGCAGATGATCAGGGGCTTCGGTCTCACGGGCACCGTGCTCGTGGTGACCGACAAGCTCGAGGAAAACGTGTATCTGTCCTCGCGCAACCTGCCGAACGTGCTGGTGCTCGAGACCCGCGAGCTCGACCCGGTGAGCCTCGTGCGCTTCAACCACGTCCTGGTGACGCGCGGCGCGGTGGCCCAACTCGAGGAGACCCTGTCGTGAGCGCCACGGATCCCAACGTCAAGAAATACACCAACGAGCGCCTGATGACGGTGCTGCTCGCGCCGGTCATTTCGGAGAAGGCGACGTTCATCGCCGACAAGCACGAGCAGGTGATCTTCCGCGTGCATGCCGATGCGACGAAGCCCGAGATCAAGGCGGCGGTCGAGCTCATGTTCAAGGTCGAGGTCGACAGCGTCCAGGTCGCGAACGTGAAGGGCAAGGAGAAGCGTTTCGGGCGTTTCATCGGCCGGCGGCGCGGCTGGAAGAAGGCGTACGTCTGCCTCAAGGCGGGACAGGAAATCAACTTCGCGGTGGAGGCCTAGGTCATGGCGCTCATCAAAGTCAAGCCGACCTCCGCGGGACGCCGGTCCCTCGTCAAGGTCGTCAATCCGCTGCTGCACAAGGGCGGATCGGTGCCGTCGCTCACCGAATCGCAAAAGCGCGGCTCGGGTCGCAACAACCACGGCCACATCACGACGCGGCACCAGGGCGGCGGGCACAAGCACCACTACCGGATCGTCGACTTTCGCCGCAACAAGGACGGCATCCCGGCGAAGGTCGAGCGTCTCGAGTACGACCCGAACCGCAGCGCGCACCTCGCGCTGCTGCTCTACAGGGACGGCGAGCGGCGCTACATCATCGCCCCGCGCGGCGTGGCGGTCGGTACCGAGCTCACCTCGGGGATCGAATCGGCGATCAAGCCGGGCAACTGTCTGCCGCTGCGCAACATCCCGGTCGGCACCACGATCCACTGCATCGAGATGCAACCCGGTAAGGGTGCGCAGCTTGCCCGTTCGGCGGGCGCTTCGGTGCAGCTCCTGGCGCGCGAAGGCAGTTACGCGCAGTTGCGCCTGCGTTCGGGCGAGATCCGCAAGGTGCACGTCGACTGCCGCGCGGTGATCGGCGAGGTCGGCAACGAGGAGCACAACCTGCGTTCGATCGGCAAGGCCGGCGCCAATCGCTGGCGCGGCTGGCGGCCGACGGTGCGCGCGATCGCAATGAACCCCGTCGACCACCCGATGGGTGGCCGCACCAATGGCGGCGGCGGCCGCCACCACCCGGTCTCGCCGTGGGGTACCCCGGCGAAGGGCTACAAGACGCGCAAGAACAAGCGTACCGACGGCATGATCGTGCGCCGTCGTAACGCGACGAAGGGATAAGCCATGGCTCGTTCAATCAAGAAGGGTCCGTTCGTCGACGGCCACCTCGTCGCAAAGGTGGACAAGGCGCGCGCGACCAACGACAAGCGCCCGATCAAGACCTGGTCGCGCCGCAGCACCGTCACCCCGGATTTCGTGGGGCTGACGATCGCCGTGCACAACGGCAAGGCGCACATCCCGGTCTACGTGTCGGAGAACATGGTTGGCCACAAGCTCGGCGAGTTCGCGTTGACGCGCACCTTCAAGGGCCATTCGGCCGACAAGAAGGTCGCGGCGCCGGCAGCGCCGCGGAAGAGGTAAGGAGTCGCACATGGAAACCAATGCCACGCTGCGCGGCGTTCGCCTGTCGGCCCAGAAGGGCCGCCTCGTCGCCGATCAGGTACGCGGACTCCCCGTCGCCCGCGCGCTGGACGTCCTGACGTTCAGCCCCAAGAAGGGCGCGCGCATCATCCGCCAGGTGCTGCTGTCGGCGATCGCCAATGCCGAGCACAACGACGGCGCCGACATCGACGAGCTCAAGGTGAAGACGATCTACGTCGACAAGGCCGACGTGTTGAAGCGCAGCAGTCCGCGCGCCAAGGGGCGCGGCAACGTGATCAGCAAGCAGAGCTGTCACATCCACGTCGTCGTCGGCGACGGAAAGTAAGGAATCGACATGGGTCAGAAGATCAATCCTACGGGGTTCCGGCTCGCCGTCACGCGCAACTGGGGCTCCAAGTGGTTCGCCAACAGCAAGAACTATCCGGGCACGCTCGCCGAGGACATCAAGGTCCGCGAGTACCTGGGGAAGAAGCTCGCGCACGCGTCGGTGGCGAAGATCACGATCGAGCGTCCCGCCAAGAACGCCCGCATCACGATTCACTCGGCGCGTCCGGGCGTGGTGATCGGCAAGAAGGGCGAGGACATCGAGACGCTGCGTGGTGACCTGCGCCGCATGATGGGCGGCGACGTCGGCCTCAACATCGAGGAAATCAGGAAGCCCGAAGTCGACGCGCAGCTCATCGCCGATTCGATCGCCCAGCAACTCGAGAAGCGCATCATGTTCCGCCGCGCGATGAAGCGGGCGATGCAGAACGCGATGCGCCTCGGCGCGCAGGGCATCAAGGTGATGTCGTCGGGCCGTCTGAACGGCGCCGAGATCGCGCGCCGCGAGTGGTACCGCGAAGGTCGCGTGCCGC
This sequence comes from Burkholderiales bacterium, assembly GCA_039807685.1. Classification (GTDB taxonomy): domain Bacteria; phylum Pseudomonadota; class Gammaproteobacteria; order Burkholderiales; family Casimicrobiaceae; genus VBCG01. Next base: position 12,982 of record JBDHRR010000079.1, on the reverse strand, counting down.
TGCATACGCTGCGCGCCGAGATCGACTACGGATTTTCCGAGGCGCGCACCACCTACGGCGTCATCGGCATCAAGGTTTGGGTATTCAAGGGTGAGGTGTTGGCGCACAACGCCGAGCCGGCGCAGGCGCCGGCGGCGCTCGCGCCGGATGCGCCCAAGCGTCCGCCGCGCCGCACGCAGTCCCCGGGAGCGAAGAATGCTGCAGCCAGCTAGGCGGAAATACCGCAAGGAACAAAAGGGTCGCAACAAGGGTGTGGCGACCGTCGGCAACAAGGTGAGCTTCGGCGAGTACGGCCTGAAGGCGGTCGGTCGCGGCCGTCTCACCGCGCGGCAGATCGAGGCGGCCCGGCGCGCCATGACCCGCCACATCAAGCGCGGGGGCCGGATCTGGATCCGCATCTTCCCCGACAAGCCGATCTCGCGGAAGCCGGCCGAAGTCCGCATGGGCAACGGCAAGGGGAGTCCCGAGTACTACGTCGCGGAGATCGTTCCCGGCAAGGTGCTCTACGAGATGGACGGCGTGGAGGAGGCGCTTGCACGCGAGGCTTTCGCGCTCGCCTCGGCCAAGCTGCCGATCCGGACCACGTTCGTGCACCGCCTCATCGGCGGCTGAGGAACCTGATCATGAAGACATCCGAAGCGAAGAAGGAGCTGGCCGGGAAGACTGCGGTGGAGCTCCAGGGCGAGCTCGAGGCGCTGCTCAAGGAGCAATTCGGCCTGCGCATGCAGGTCGCGACGCAGCAGCTCACCAACAACAACCGCCTGCGCAGCACGCGCCGCAGCATCGCCCGCGTGCGTACCCTGCTCCATCAAAAGAAGGCCGACCGAGGGACCAAGGCATGACCGAAGTGCAGAAGACGGAAGGCGCTGCGCCCCGCGCGGTAGCGCCGCAGACGTTCACCGGCCGCGTGGTCAGCGACAAGATGAACAAGACGGTCACGGTGCTCGTCGAGCGGCGGGTCAAGCATCCGCTGTACGGCAAGATCGTGATGCAATCGCGCAAGTTCCATGCGCACGACGAGGACGGTGCGGCGAAGCTCGGCGATCTCGTCGAGATCATCGCCACGCGCAAGCTCTCGAAGACGAAGGCGTTTCGCGTCGCGCAGATCCTGGAGAAGGCACAGGCGGTGTGACGTCCGTGGGCGGAGCCGGCGCACGGAAGCGCAGGGGGTTGTATGCGCCGGCAGGAACTGTCATAATTCAAAGCTTCGTCCGACGCGAGCCCCAAGGTTCGCGCCGGTCCATCCCGGAGCGGGCTCCACGGCATCGCTCCGACGGGGTCCAAAACTGGTCCCGCACCGCGTGGCCGGCTCCGCAAGAGTCGGCGGCGCCCGCCCCTGCAGAGGGGGGTGGCCGGCGGATTAAGTTGGAGAGCGTTTACAAATGATCCAGATGCAGTCGGTGCTGGACGTCGCCGATAACACCGGCGCACGTTCGGTGATGTGTATCAAGGTGCTGGGCGGCAGCAAGCGCCGCTACGCGCACATCGGCGACGTGATCAAGGTATCGGTCAAGGACGCCGCGCCGCGCGGTCGCGTCAAGAAGGGCGAGATCTACAACGCGGTGGTGGTGCGCACGCGCAAGGGCGTTCGCCGTGCCGACGGCGCGCTCATTCGCTTCGACACCAACGCGGCAGTGCTGCTCACGCCGAAGCTCGAGCCGATCGGCACGCGCATCTTCGGACCGGTCACGCGCGAGTTGCGCACCGAGCGATTCATGAAGATCGTCTCGCTCGCGCCGGAAGTGCTGTGAGGCCGCGGCAGGCCACGCACAGCGGCACAACGCCAGGGATCCACCAATGAGCAAGATCAAGAAGGGCGACAACGTCGTCGTCATCGCCGGTCGCGACAAGGGCAAGCGCGGTGACATCGCGCGCGTCGTCGACCCGAACCACGTGATCGTGAACGGCATCAACACGGTCAAGAAGCACACGCGCCCGAATCCGATGAAGAACCAGCCGGGCGGGATCGTCACCAAGGAAATGCCGATCGACGTCTCGAACGTCGCCATCTGGAATCCGGTCACCAAGAAGGCAGACCGGATTGGCATCCGCCGGCTCGAGGACGGCCGCAAGGTCCGCTTCTTCAAGAGCAACGGCGAGCAGATCGTCTGAGGAAGAACATGGCCCGCTTGAAGGAGCTGTACAAGAAGGAGATCGCCCCGGCGCTCACGAAGCAGTTCGGGTACAAGTCGGCGATGGAAGTGCCCCGGATCACCAAGATCACGCTCAACATGGGAGTCGGCGAGGCGACGGGCGACAAGAAGATCCTCGACAACGCGGTGGCCGACATGCAGAAGATCGCCGGCCAGAAGCCCGTCGTCACCAAGGCGCGCAAGGCGATCGCCGGCTTCAAGATCCGCGAGGGCTATCCGATCGGCTGCATGGTCACGCTGCGTCAGGAGCGCATGTACGAGTTCCTCGATCGCTTCGTGACGATCGCATTGCCGCGCGTGCGCGACTTTCGCGGTATCTCGAGCCGCGCCTTCGACGGCCGTGGCAACTACAACATCGGCATCAAGGAACAGATCATCTTCCCGGAGATCGAGTACGACAAGGTCGATGCGCTCCGCGGAATGAACATCTCGATCACGACGACCGCGAAGACGGACGACGAGTGCAAGGCGTTGCTCGCTGCGTTCCGCTTTCCGTTCAGGCAATAGGACGATCCGCCATGGCCAAGCTGGCACTCATCAACCGCAACGAGAAGCGCAAGAAGCTCGTCGCCAAGTTCGCGAAGAAGCGGGCGTCGCTGCAGGCGATCGTCGACGATCCGAAAGCGTCCGACGAAACGCGCTACGAGGCGCGGCTCAAGATCCAGGCGCTGCCGCGCAACGCCAACAAGACGCGTATCCGCAATCGTTGCGCGCTCACCGGTCGCCCGCGCGGCGTGTACAGCAAATTCGGCCTCGGCCGGAACAAGCTTCGCGACTATGCGATGCGCGGCGAGGTGCCGGGTATCGTCAAGGCGAGCTGGTAAGGCTCGCTGGAGGATTCACGCATGAACATGACAGATCCCATCGCCGACATGCTGACGCGCATTCGCAATGCGCAGATGACGGAGAAGGCCACCGTCGCCATGCCGTCGTCGAAAGTGAAGATTGCGATCGCCAAGGTGCTGCAGGACGAGGGCTACATCGACGGCTTCAAGGTCGGCGGCGAGGAAGCCAAGCCGCTGCTCGAGATCGCGCTGCGCTACTACGCGGGGCGGCCGGTCATCGAGAAGCTCGAGCGCATCAGCAAGCCAGGGCTGCGCATCTACAAGAGCAAGGACGACATTCCGAAGGTCATGAACGGCCTCGGCATCGCCATCGTGTCGACGTCGCAGGGCGTGATGACCGATCGCAAGGCGCGCGCCACCGGCGTGGGCGGCGAGGTCCTCTGCTTCGTGGCCTAAGGGAAGAGGAACAGAACATGTCCCGCATCGGTAACAACCCGGTCAAGCTGCCGGCCAAGGTCGAAGTCACCCTGGCCGCCGGCTCGATCAAGGTCAAGGGTCCGCTCGGCGAAGCGTCGCGCGACTTCGGCGAGTCGGTGTCGATCGCGAAGGAGGGCGATACGCTGGTCTTCACGGCGGCCAACGACGAGGCGCGGGCGATGCAAGGCACGCTGCGCGCGCTGGTGGCCAACATGGTCAAGGGCGTGACCGACGGCTTCGAGCGCAAGCTGACGCTCGTCGGCGTGGGCTTTCGCGCGCAGGCCGCCGGCGACAAGCTGAACCTCACGCTCGGCTTCTCGCATCCGGTGGTGCACGCGATGCCCAAGGGTGTCAAGGTCGAGACGCCGCAGCAGACCGAGATCGTGGTCAAAGGCATCGACAAGCAGGCCGTGGGTCAGGTCGCGGCGGAGATCCGCGCGTACCGCCCCCCCGAGCCGTACAAGGGCAAGGGAGTGCGCTACTCCGACGAGCGCGTGATCATGAAGGAGACGAAGAAGAAATAAGCCCCCACGGCCGTTGCTCCCCATCCGCGATCGGCGCGTGCCGGCCGTGATCATCGGGGAGGCGGCGCAGTACCGAGGCCCATTCTTTGACGGAAGCAACCATGGACAAGAAACAATCCCGTACTCGACGCGCGCGCCGGACGCGCCATCGCATCGCCACGCTGCGTGCCACGCGGCTCGTGGTCGGGCGCAGCAACTGCCACATCTATGCGCAGATCATCGCGCCCGAGGGCGATCGGGTGCTCGCATCCGCCTCGACCCTCGAGGCCGAGGTGCGCCGCGACGGGAAGAGCGGCGGCAACAAGGCCGCAGCGGAAGTGATCGGCAAGCGCATCGCGGAGAAGGCGAAGGAACTCGGCATCGAGGCCGTCGCTTTCGACCGCTCCGGGTTCCGGTTTCATGGCCGAGTGAAGGCGCTCGCGGATGCCGCGCGCGCTGGCGGCCTCAAGTTCTAAGGCAACGGACATGGCCCAGCAACGGCAAGGCGGCAGACAGCAACAGCAGGACGATCGCAGCGACGGCCTGCGCGAGAAGATGATCGGGATCAACCGCGTCACCAAGGTGGTGAAGGGCGGGCGGATCCTGGGCTTCGCGGCGCTGACGGTGGTGGGCGACGGCGACGGCCGCGTCGGCATCGGCAAGGGCAAGGCGAAGGAAGTGCCGGTCGCCGTGCAAAAGGCGATGGACGAGGCCCGGCGGCGGATGGTCAAGGTGAGCCTCAAGAAGGGGACCTTGCACCACGCAGTCGAGGGGCGGCACGGCGCCACCAAGGTGTTCATGCAACCCGCATCCGAAGGTACCGGCGTCATCGCCGGTGGCCCGATGCGCGCCGTCTTCGAGGTCGTCGGCGTGACCAACGTGCTCGCCAAGTGCCACGGCTCGACGAATCCGTACAACCTCGTGCGGGCGACGCTCAACGGCCTCATGAACTGCAGCACGCCGTCCGAGATCGCCGCGAAGCGCGGCAAGTCGGTCGAAGAGATCCTGGAGGCTTGACATGGCCGGTGAGAAGAAGCTCAAGGTAACGCTTGCCCGGGGGATCGCGGGAACCCGCAAGGACCATCGCGCGACCGTGCGCGGCTTGGGTCTCAAGCGCACGCATCACACGGTCGAGGTCGTCGATACGCCGTGCACGCGCGGCATGATCAACAAGGTCGGTTACCTCCTCAAGGTTGCCGAGCAGTAGGGAATCGCCATGCGACTCAACACGATCAAGCCCGCCGAGGGCAGCAAGAAGGCACGCCGCCGCGTCGGTCGCGGCATCGGCTCCGGTCTCGGGAAGACCGCTGGCCGCGGCCACAAGGGACAGAAGTCGCGTTCGGGCGGCTTTCACAAGGTGGGCTTCGAAGGCGGCCAGATGCCGCTGCAGCGTCGCTTGCCCAAGCGCGGGTTCGTGTCGATGGCCAAGGACGATACCGCCGAGGTGCGCCTGGGCGACCTCGCGAAGCTGCCGGTCGCGGACATCGACCTGCTCGCGCTCAAGGCGGCGGGTCTCGTGCACGCGCAGGCGAAGACCGCCAAGGTGATCAAGACCGGCACGCTCGACAAGCCGGTGAAACTCATGGGCGTTCTTGCGACCAAGGGTGCCAAGGCGGCGATCGAAGCCGCCGGCGGCACCGTGGCGTAACAGCGATCCTCGCATTCGCGGATCAGCAGAGGACGGAAGGATCAAGTGGCAACCGCCAATCCAGCACTGAAGAGCGGCAGCAAGTACGGCGACCTGAAGCGCCGCTTGTGGTTCCTCCTGGGTGCGATGGTCGTCTATCGGGTCGGGACGCACATCCCCGTACCGGGCATCAACGCGTCCGTCCTCGACGAGTTGTTCCGCTCGCAGCAAGGCGGCATCCTGGGCCTGTTCAACGTCTTTTCGGGCGGCGCGCTCTCGCGCTTCTCGATCTTCGCGCTGGGGATCATGCCGTACATCTCGGCGTCGATCATCATGCAGTTGTGTACCGCGGTGATGCCGTCGCTCGAGGCGCTGAAGAAGGAGGGCGAGGCGGGACGGCGGAAGATCACGCAGTACACCCGCTACGGTACGCTGGGACTCGCCTTCTTCCAGGCGCTCGCCATCTCCACCGCGCTCGAGGCGCAAGCCGGTCTCGTCAACACGCCGGGCTTCACCTTTCGCATCGTGTCGGCGGTGACGCTCGTCGCGGGCACGATGTTCCTCATGTGGCTGGGCGAGCAGATCACCGAGCGTGGCCTTGGCAACGGCATCTCGCTCATCATCTTCGCGGGGATCGCCGCGGGGCTGCCCAACGCGATCGGCCTCACGCTCGAGCAGGCGCGCACCGGCGCGTACTCGGTGCTGCTGGTGCTGGGGATCGCGGCACTGGTCGTTGGCGTCACGGCGTTCGTCGTCTTCGTCGAGCGGGCGATCCGCAAGATCCTCGTCAACTACGCGAAGCGCCAGGTGGGCAACAAGGTCTACCAGGGGCAAAGCTCGTTCCTTCCGCTGAAGCTCAACATGGCCGGCGTGATCCCGCCGATCTTCGCGTCGTCGATCATCCTGTTCCCGGCGACGATCGCGCAGTGGTTCGGCCAGGGCGAAAACACGATCTGGCTGCGCGACCTCGCGGCAACGCTGTCGCCGGGCCAGCCGATCCACGAGATCCTGTACGCGGCGGCGATCGTCTTCTTCTGCTTCTTCTACACGGCGCTGCAGTACAACCCGAAGGAGACGGCGGACAACCTGAAGAAGAGCGGAGCGTTCATCCCAGGGTACCGGCCGGGTGAGCAGACGGCGAAGTACATCGAGAAGATCACGCTGCGGCTCACGCTGCTGGGATCGATCTATCTCGTCGTCGTGTGCTTCATCCCGAACTTCCTCATCGCCTGGAAGAACGTGCCGTTCTACTTCGGCGGCACGTCGCTTCTCATCATCGTGGTGGTGACGATGGACTTCATGACGCAGGTGCAGGCCTACCTCATGTCGCAGCAGTACGAGAGCCTGCTCAAGAAGGCGAATTTCAAGGGCGGGTTGCCGACGCGCTGATGGCGAAAGAAGACACGATCCAGATGCAAGGGGAAGTTGTCGAGATGCTTCCCAATGCGACCTTCCGGGTGAAGCTCGAGAATGGACACGTCGTCCTGGGGCACATCTCGGGAAAGATGCGGATGCACTACATCAAGATCCTCCCTGGCGACAAGGTGACGGTCGAGGTGTCGCCGTATGACCTCTCGCGCGCACGGATTACCTTTCGCGCCAAGTAGGGGGCGAGGGGTCATTGGAATCAGAGGTCGGGGATCAGGGATCAGAAGCGCCGGGGTGTTCGGTGGTGCGGCGAGGGCCGCGACGTGCGGTTAGGAGAAGGAAATGAAAGTACTGGCATCAGTCAAGAAGATTTGCCGGAACTGCAAGATCATCCGGCGCAACGGCGTCGTGCGCGTGATCTGCAGCGACCCGCGTCACAAGCAGCGCCAGGGTTGATTCTGGCTGCCGCAACCCAATTTCGACAGGTCTAGCTCATGGCACGTATCGCAGGCGTCAACATTCCGAATCACCAGCATGCCGTCATCGCGTTGCAGGCGATCTACGGCATCGGGCCCGCGCGCGCGAAGGCGATCCTCGCCTCGGTCGGCGTCGCGCCGGCGACCAAGGTCAAGGATCTGTCCGACGGCGAGATGGACAAGATCCGCGAGCAGGTCGGGAAGTTCGCGGTCGAAGGCGATCTTCGCCGCGAGGTCACCATGAACATCAAGCGTTTGATGGACTTGGGCTGCTATCGCGGGTCGCGCCATCGCAAGGGCCTGCCCGTGCGCGGTCAGCGCACCCGAACCAATGCGCGCACCCGCAAGGGTCCGAAGAAGGGCCGCACCGTCGCGCTCGCCAAGGGCACGACGAAGTAAGCGGCACGTCACGAGGAAATACCGAAGATGGCACAGCAACCCTCCCAGAAGGCCGCCGCGCAGCGGGCGCGCAAGAAGGTCAAGAAGAACGTGACCGAAGGCATCGCGCACATTCACGCGTCCTTCAACAACACGATCATCACGATCACCGACCGCCAGGGCAATGCGCTGTCGTGGGCGACGTCGGGCGGCGCAGGTTTCAAGGGCTCGCGGAAGTCGACGCCGTTCGCGGCGCAGGTCGCGGCCGAAGCGGCCGGCCGCGCCGCTCAGGAATGCGGCGTCAGGAATCTCGAGGTGCGCATCAAGGGCCCCGGCCCCGGCCGTGAGTCGGCGGTGCGCGCACTCAACGCGCTCGGAATGAAGATCAGCAGCATCACCGACGTGACGCCGGTGCCGCACAACGGCTGCCGGCCGCCGAAGCGGCGCCGCATCTAGCTTTTTTCGAGGCTGTTCCCGGAGGTCGCTTGGCAGGGCCAGCGATTCCCGGCGTTCTCAACATCGGTCGAAAGTAGGCATTTACTTTTGACCGACTCATCATTGGATGGCAAAGTGGCCAGATATACCGGACCCAAGTGCAAGCTGGCGCGACGGGAAGGCACCGACCTTTTCCTGAAAAGCGCGCGTCGATCGCTCGACTCCAAATGCAAGCTGGACGTGAAACCCGGACAACACGGGGTCAAGTCCGGCATGCGGCAATCCGACTTCGGCAACCAGCTCCGCGAGAAGCAGAAGCTGCGCCGGATGTACGGCTTGCTCGAGCGCCAATTCCGTCGCTATTTTCACGAGGCGTCGCGCCGTCAGGGATCGACGGGCACCAACCTGCTGCAGCTGCTCGAGTCGCGACTCGACAACGTCGTGTATCGCATGGGCTTCGGCTCGACGCGCGCCGAGGCGCGGCAGATCGTCACGCACGGTGCAATCCTCGTCAACGGGAAGGCGTGCAACGTGCCGTCGGCGTCACTGCGTGCCGGTGATGCCGTCGCGGTGACCGACAAGTCGAAGGGCCAGCTGCGCATCCAGGACTCGCTCCAGCTCGCTGAGAAGGTGGGCTTCCCCGCCTGGGTCGAAGTCGACGCCAAGAAGATGACCGGCACGTACAAGGGTGCGCCCGAGCGCTCCGAGTTCGGTCAGGACATCAACGAGAGCCTGGTCGTCGAGCTCTACTCGAAGTAATTCGTGAACCGCGCATGAGCCCGCGGCTCACGCGAAGTTCTTTGGGTTCTCACTAACCCATAAAGGTAACGCATGCAGAGCAACGTTCTGTTGAAGCCCCGCATCATCGATGTGCAATCGACGTCCCCGTTCCACGCGAAGGTCGTGATGGAGCCGTTCGAGCGCGGTTACGGGCATACGCTCGGCAACGCGCTGCGCCGCGTCCTGCTGTCGTCGATGCCGGGCTACGCTCCGACCGAAGTCAAGATCACCGGTGTCCTCCACGAGTACTCGGCGCTCGACGGCGTGCAGGAAGACGTCGTCGACGTGCTCCTCAACCTCAAGGGCGTGGTGCTGAAGTTGCACAACCGCGACCACGTGATGCTGCGCCTCGCGAAGTCCGGCGAAGGCGTGGTGACCGCTGCGGACATCGAGCCCAATCACGACGTCGAGATCATCAATCCCGACCACGTGATCGCGCATCTCACCGCCGGCGGCAAGCTGGAAATGGAGATCCGGGTGGAGAAGGGTCGCGGCTACCAGCCGGCGACGGCGCGGGTGAAGCCCGACGGCGGTCGCACGATCGGCAGCATCCTGCTCGACGCTTCCTTCTCGCCGGTGCGCCGAGTGAGCTACGCGGTCGAGTCGGCACGTGTCGAACAGCGCACCGACCTCGACAAGCTCGTCCTCGACATCGAGACGAATGGTGTGGTCGAGCCGGAGCAGGCGGTTCGCTATGCGGCTTCGGTGCTCGTCGAGCAGCTCTCGGTCTTCGCCGATCTCAAGGGGACCGACACGCCGGCGACCGAGCGCAGTTCGCCGCAGGTCGACCCGATCCTGTTGCGGCCGGTCGACGACCTCGAACTCACCGTGCGCTCGGCCAATTGCCTCAAGGCGGAGAACATCTACTACATCGGCGACCTCATCCAGCGTACCGAGACCGAGCTCCTGAAGACGCCCAATCTCGGTCGCAAGTCGCTCAACGAGATCAAGGAAGTGCTGGCGTCGCGCGGACTGTCGCTTGGCATGAAGCTCGAGAACTGGCCGCCGGCGGGACTCGACCGGCCCTGAATGCACGGCCTCGCTCGCCCGTGGCCGGATCGGGGCGGAGCGAGGGTGGCAACGTAGCGCGTGCGTGAGGCCGCGGAAGAGCGCGTCCCGCGATAGGAACAACAACAATCGTAGACGGCGCTGCGGCGCCGGTACCATCGAAAGGATCACGAACCATGCGTCACCGTCACGGACTGCGGAAGTTGAACCGCACCAGCAGCCATCGCCTCGCGATGCTGCGCAACATGACCAATTCACTGTTCACGCACGAGGCGATCCGCACCACGCTGCCCAAGGCGAAGGAGCTGCGCCGCGTCGCCGAGCCGCTCATCACGCTCGCGAAGGTGCCGACCGTCGCCAATCGGCGGCTGGCATTCAACCGCCTGCGCGATCGCGATGTCGTGGTCAAGCTCTTCGACGAGCTCGGCCCGCGCTACCAGGCGCGGCCGGGCGGCTACCTGCGCATCCTCAAGTGGGGCTTCCGTCAGGGCGACGCCGCACCGATGGCGCTGGTCGAGCTCGTCGACCGGCCGAACGCCGGCGTCGCCGACGACGCTGCGAGCGCGTAACACCGCGAGTCGTACCCGCGACGCGGGACGTGCCGCCGCACGAAGGCCGGGCCAGGTGCCCGGCCTTCGTTCATCCGGAGCGCGCATTGGCGACGCGTGTTGCCGCGTCAGCGCTGGGATCGCCGTTCTTTTGCCATAATCGGGCGTCATGCCTGAGACCATCCTCGTGACCGGCGGCGCCGGCTACGTCGGCTCGCACGTGGCGGTGGCACTCGTTCGTGCCGGCTATGCCCCCGTGGTGCTCGACAATTACGCCAACAGCACGCCCGCCGTGCTGCCGCGATTGCACGCGCTCGCGGGATACGCGGTGCCCGCCGTGGATGCCGACGTGCGCGACGCCGAAGCCCTGCGCGGCGTGTTCCGCCAGTACCCGATCGCAGCCGTGATCCACTGCGCCGGCCTCAAGGCAGTCGGCGAATCGGAGACGCGACCGCTCGCCTATTACGACGTCAACGTCCGCGGTGCGATCGTGCTCGCGCAAGTGATGGCCGAGGCCGGGGTCGCGACGCTGGTATTCAGTTCGTCGGCGTCGGTCTACGGCGAGCCCGATGCGCTGCCGATCGCCGAAGATGCGCCGTTGCGCCCGCACAGCGTCTACGGACGCACCAAGCGCATCGTCGAGGATTTCCTGTGCGATCTCGCGCGTGCCAATGACAACTGGCGCATCGCGCTGTTGCGCTACTTCAATCCCGCAGGTGCGGACCCGTCGGGGCTCCTGGGCGAAGCCGCACGCGGCCGTCCCAACAACCTCGTCCCGCTCCTGTGCAAGATCGCCGCCGGCGAACTTGCCGATCTCACCGTCCACGGCGGCGATTGGCCGACGGCGGACGGCACCGGCGTTCGCGATTATCTGCACGTGCAGGACCTCGCCGAAGGTCATGTCGCGGCGCTGCGCTATCTCGCCGGAGCGCGCGGCGCGCTGCCGATCAACCTCGGCGCGGGGCGCGGCCATTCGGTGCTGGAGATCGTCACGGCGTTCGAGCGCGCGTGCGGACGACGCATCGCGAGAACGATCGCGGCGCGGCGACCCGGCGACGTCGCCGCCTGCTACGCCGACGCCACCCGCGCCGCGCAGTTGCTGCAGTGGCGGACGAGCCGCGATCTCGACGCCATCTGCGCCGATGCCTGGCGCTGGCAACGCGGCGGCGGGCGGTATTAGCGTGTCGTTCGCCAACGTGAAGGCACCCTCGGTGCTCCCGTCACCGTAGAAGGACTCGCCATGCGCATCGCCGACGTCCACGTCCACGTTCTCGAAGCACCGCTGACGCAACCGTTCCACTGGTCGTTCAACGGTACCGCCGTGCGCCAGGCCTGCCTGGTCGAGATCGTGGCCGACGACGGCACCGTGGGATGGGGCGAGTGCTTCGGCCCGGCTGCACTCAACGCCGCCATCGTGCGGGCGTACCGCAACGTCCTCGTCGGACGTGACGCGATCGCCTCGGATGCGATCTGGGAGGAGCTCTACGGCGCGTACCGCGACCAGGGACAGAAGGGGCTCGCGATCAGCGCGCTCTCGGGCGTCGACATCGCGCTGTGGGATCTCCGCGGCAAGCACTATGGTGCGCCGGTGCATCGGCTCATGGGGGGGCCGCTGCGCACGGCGGTGCGCGCGTACGCGACCGGTACCTACCGCGTCGAACATGGCGACCCGCTCGAGTACGTCGTCGACGAGGTGGCGGGGTACGCAGCGCAGGGCTTTCACGCTGCCAAGGTAAAGATCGGCTTCGACGTCGACGCCGATCTCGCCCTGGTGCGCGCGGTGCGTCGCAAGGTCGGGCCGCGCTTCGGCCTGATGGTCGACGCCAACCATGGTTACGACGTCGTCGATGCGATCGCCTTCGGACGCGGCGCCGCGGATCTCGGGATCGGCTGGTTCGAGGAGCCGGTGATTCCGGAAGACCTCGACGCCTACGTCGCCGTGCGCCGCGGGCAGCCCATCCCCGTCGCGGGCGGCGAATGCGAGTACACGCGGCACGGCTTCCGGCAGGTATTCAGCAAGGCGGCCGTCGACATCGTGCAACCGGATACCTGCGCCGCGGGCGGACTCGGCGAGTGCCGCAAGATCGCCGACATGGCGGCGGCGTTCGGCGTGCGCTACGTGCCGCACGTCTGGGGGACCGGCATCGCGCTCGCCGCAGCGCTGCAGTTGCTCGCCGTTCTCCCGCACACCCCGCTGCGACGCACCCCATGGGAGCCCGTCCTCGAATTCGATCGCTCGGAGCATCCGTTCCGGCAGGCCGTCCTGACCGCGCCGCTGGAGCACGCGGGTGGCGTGGTGCGCATCCCCAGCGGTCCCGGCCTCGGCATCGACGTGGATCGCAGCGCGCTGGCCACCTATCGGATAGCGAGCGAATGAGCGCGCTCTACACGATCAGTCGCGGCGAGCTGCCGCTCGTGGTGAACGTGCCACACGCCGGGACGTT
>JBDHRR010000006.1:0-62865 GCA_039807685.1 Burkholderiales bacterium | reverse complement strand
CGTCTGGGTCTCGCTCATCTGGATGTACTGGACCGAGGTGCGTCGCACCGAGGTGATCGGCCCGCACGCGCCGGCGTCGCCGCTGCATGCGGGCGTTCCCGCGCCGGCGGCAGTGGCCGGACAGTCGCCGCAACGGTGAGGGAAATGTGATGACGATGACGCGCGAAGCGCCGCTGCCCGGCAAGCCCACCCGCGCCGGAGCGACCATCGTCGACTGGCGCCCGGAAGACCCCGCATTCTGGGAAGCGACCGGCAAGCGCATCGCCTACCGCAACCTGTGGATCTCGATCCCGGCGCTGCTGTGCGGCTTCGCGGTGTGGGGCATGTGGGGGATCATCACGGTGCAGATGCTGAACCTGGGCTTTCCCTTCACCCCGGAGCAGCTCTTCACGTTGACCGCGATCGCCGGCATCGCCGGCGCCACGATGCGCATCCCGTCGTCGTTCTTCATTCGGCTCGCGGGCGGACGCAACACGATCTTCCTCACCACCGCGATGCTGCTCGCGCCCGCGCTCGGCACCGGCATCGTGCTCCAGCACCCCGACTGGCCGCTGTGGAGTTTCCAGCTGATGGCGCTGTGGTGCGGCGTGGGTGGCGGCAACTTCGCCTCGTCGATGTCGAATATCAGCACCTTCTTCCCGAAGCGCTTGCAGGGCACCGCGCTCGGTCTCAATGCGGGCCTCGGCAACTTCGGCGTCACCACCATGCAGATCGTGGTGCCGCTGGTGATGACGGTGCCGCTCCTGGGGACGCTCGGTGGTGGGCCGGAAACGCTCGTCAAGGAGAGCGGCTGGATCTTCGGCAAGATCCCCGCCGGCACGTTGACCTGGATCCAGAACGCCGGCTTTGCGTGGGTCTTCTCGCTCGTCCCGCTGGCGGTGCTCTGCTGGTTCGGCATGAACAACCTGAAGACCGTGTCGCCGGCCACGGGCAATCCGCTTGCCGCGTTCCTGAAGGTGACCTGGCTGTACACGCTCGCCTTCATCCCGGCGATCCTCGGGCTGTGGCTCTACCTGCCGCCGCCCACAGGGGTGGGCCTCATCAGCATGTGGGTGTCGATCCCGCTCGATATCGTCCTCGCATTGCTCATCATGAAGCTCGCCGCCTTCGGGCCGATGAAGGAAGCGGTCACCAAGCAGTACGCGATCTTCAAGGACAAGCACACCTGGAGCCTGACCGCGCTCTACATCGTGACCTTCGGCTCGTTCATCGGCTTTTCGATGGCGCTGCCGCTCGCCATGAAGGTGATCTTCGACGTCGTCCACATGCCCGACGCCAACGGCGTGATGCAGCACACCAAGCCCAACCCGAATGCGCTGCCGGTGCTGGCCTATGCATGGATCGGGCCCTTCGTCGGTGCCGCGGTACGGCCGGTCGGCGGCTGGATCTCCGACAAGGTCGGCGGCTCGATCGTCACCCAGGCGATCTCGGTGGTGATGGTGGTGGCGTCGGTCGCGGTCGGCTACGTGATGATGATGGCGTACCACTCGCCCACGCCCGAGGTGTACTTCCCCGCGTTCCTGGGCCTTTTCATCGTGCTGTTCGCGGCGAGCGGCGTCGGCAATGGATCGACGTTCCGCACCATCGGCGTCATCTTCGACCGCACGCAGGCGGGCCCGGTGCTGGGCTGGACGTCGGCGGTCGCCGCGTACGGCGCCTTCGTGGCACCGATCGTGATCGGCAACCAGATCAAGGCCGGGACGCCGCAATACGCGATGTACGGATTCGCGGCGTTCTACGCCGTGTGCCTCGTCGTCAACTGGTGGTTCTACCTCCGGCGCGACGCGTACATCAGGAATCCATGATCGAATCGACGGAACGACCACGATGAGCCATTTTCTCGATCGTCTCACCTACTTCTCGCAACCGCGCGAGGCTTTCGCCGGCGGCCACGGAATGGTCACCGGCGAGGATCGCACGTGGGAGGACGCGTACCGCGGTCGCTGGGGGCACGACAAGATCGTGCGCTCGACGCACGGCACCAACTGCACGGGCAGCTGCTCGTGGAAGATCTACGTCAAGGGCGGCATCGTCACCTGGGAGACGCAGCAGACCGACTACCCGCGCACGCGCTTCGACATGCCCAATCACGAGCCGCGCGGCTGCGCTCGCGGCGCGTCGTACAGCTGGTATCTGTACAGCGCGAACCGGCTCAAGTACCCGCTGGTGCGCGGGCGCCTGCTGCGCCACTGGCGGCGCGCCCGGCTTGCGCACGATCCGATCGCCGCCTGGGCGTCGATCGTCGAGTCGGAGGAGACGCGTCGCGATTACCAGCAGGTGCGCGGCATGGGCGGCTTCGTGCGTTCCAGCTGGGACGAGGTGAACGAGATCGTCGCTGCCGCCAACGTCTACACGATCAAGAAGTACGGGCCGGACCGCGTCGTCGGCTTCTCGCCGATCCCGGCAATGTCGATGGTGAGCTACGCCGCGGGCAGCCGCTACCTCTCCCTCATCGGCGGCGTCTCGTTGAGCTTCTACGACTGGTACTGCGACCTGCCGCCGTCGTCGCCGCAGACCTGGGGCGAGCAGACCGACGTGCCGGAGTCCGCCGACTGGTACAACAGCACGTACCTCATCGCCTGGGGCAGCAACGTGCCGCAGACGCGCACGCCGGATGCGCACTTCTTCACCGAGGTCCGCTACAAGGGCGCCAAGACGGTGGCGGTGACGCCCGACTACGCCGAGGTCTCGAAGCTCGCCGACCTGTGGCTGCACCCGAAGCAAGGGACCGATGCGGCGCTGGCGATGGCAATGGGACACGTCATCGTCAAGGAGTTCTACGTCGAGCGGCGCAGCGCGTACTTCGACGACTATGCGCGGCGCTACACCGATCTGCCGATGCTCGTCCTGCTCGAGGAGAAGACGCTGCCGGGCGGCGATGTCGTGCTGGTGCCCGGCCGCTATCTGCGCGCCGACGACTTCGACGGCAAGCTCGGCCAGGAGAACAATCCCGAGTGGAAGACGCTCGCCTGCGACCAGGACGGGAAGGTGGTGGTGCCGCACGGTGCGGTCGGCTTCCGCTGGGGTCCCGATGGCCGCGCGGACGCGGGCCGCTGGAACCTCGAGGCGAAGGACGCGCAGCACGGCGCCGAGGTGAAGCTTCGCCTGTCCGCGGCCGAGGCTGGCAACGGCAAGGTCGAGACGGGCCGCGTCGCCTTTCCGTACTTCGGCGGCATCGCTCGCGAGCACTTCACGAACAGTCCGGGCGACGCGGTCCTCGTGCGCAGCGTGCCGGTGCAGCGCATCGCGGTGGCGGGCGGGGCCACGGTGCAGGTGGCGAGCGTCTACGACCTGCTGGTGGCGAACTACGGCGTGGCGCGTGGCCTCGCCGGCGAGAATGCCGCGACCGGTTACGACGACGACGTGCCCTACACCCCGGCGTGGCAGGAGCGCATCACCGGCGTGCCGCGCGCACAGGCGATCACCGTCGCGCGGCAGTTTGCCGACAACGCCGACAAGACGCGTGGCAAGTCGATGGTGATCATCGGCGCCGGGATGAATCACTGGTACCACTGCGACATGAACTACCGCGGCATCATCAACATGCTGATGCTGTGCGGTTGCGTGGGCCAGAGCGGCGGCGGCTGGGCGCACTACGTGGGGCAGGAGAAGTTGCGCCCGCAGACGGGCTGGACCGCGCTCGCCTTCGCGCTCGACTGGATCCGGCCGCCGCGCCAGCAGAACTCGACGTCGTTCTTCTACGCGCACACCGACCAGTGGCGCTACGAGAAGCTCAGCGTCGACGAGATCCTCTCGCCGCTTGCCGACCGGGCGGCCTACGGCGGCAGCATGATCGACTACAACGTGCGCGCCGAGCGCATGGGCTGGCTGCCCTCCGCGCCGCAGTTGAAGACCAATCCGCTGCAGGTCGTGCGCGATGCGCAGGCGGCGGGCATGGATCCCCGGGATTACGCGATTGCCGCGCTCAAGGACGGGCGGCTCGCCATGAGTTGCGAAGATCCCGACGATCCGGCCAACTGGCCGCGCAACCTCTTCGTGTGGCGCTCGAACCTCCTGGGGTCGAGCGGCAAGGGCCACGAGTACTTCCTCAAGCACCTCCTCGGTACGTCGAACGGCGTGCAGGGCAAGGACCTGGGCGACGGCGATGCCAAGCCCGCCGAGGTCAAGTGGCACGCAGCCGCACCGGAAGGAAAGCTCGATCTCCTCGTCACGCTCGACTTTCGGATGAGCACGACGTGCATGTACTCGGACATCGTGCTGCCGACGGCGACCTGGTACGAGAAGAACGACCTCAACACGAGCGACATGCACCCCTTCATCCATCCGCTGTCGACCGCGGTCGATCCCGCGTGGCAGGCGCGCAGCGACTGGGAGATCTACAAGGGCTTCGCGCAGAAGCTCTCGCAGCTATCCGCCGGGCACCTCGGGGTCGAACGCGAGCTCGTGCTGACGCCGCTCATGCACGACACCGCGGGCGAACTGGGACAACCATTGGACGTGGCCGAATGGAAACGCGGCGAGGTCGATCTCGTTCCGGGGCGGACGGCGCCGCAGATGACCGTGGTCGAGCGCGACTATCCCAACGTATACCGGCGCTTCACCGCGCTCGGTCCGCTCATGGGCAAGATCGGCAACGGCGGCAAGGGCATCGCCTGGAATACGCAGGACGAGGTGCGCCACGTCGCCGAGCTCAACGGCGTGGTGCAGGCCGAAGGTGCGACGCGCGGGATGCCGCGGATCGAAACCGACATCGACGCCGCCGAGGTGATCCTCATGCTGGCCCCCGAGACCAACGGTCAGGTCGCGGTGAAGGCGTGGACGGCGCTCTCCAAGGTCACCGGCCGCGAGCACGCGCACCTCGCGCTGCACCGCGAGGACGAGAAGATCCGCTTCCGCGACATCCAGGCGCAGCCGCGCAAGATCATCAGCTCGCCGACCTGGAGCGGCGTCGAGAGCGAGACCGTGAGCTACAACGCGGGCTATACCAACGTCCACGAGCTGATCCCGTGGCGCACGCTCACCGGCCGCCAGCAGTTCTACCAGGACCACGCGTGGATGCGTGCCTTCGGCGAGGGCTTCGGGAGCTATCGACCGCCGGTCGATCTCAAGGCGACGGCCGCGATGCACAAGCAGCGCTCCAACGGCAATCCCGAGATCCTGCTCAACTTCATCACGCCGCACCAGAAGTGGGGAATCCACTCGACGTACACCGACAACCTCATCATGCTGACGCTCAATCGCGGCGGTCCGGTCATCTGGCTCTCCGAGGACGACGCGCAGCGCGCGAACGTCGTCGACAACGACTGGGTCGAGCTCTTCAACGTCAACGGCGCGATCGCGGCCCGCGCGGTGGTGAGCCAGCGCGTGCAGCGCGGCATGGTGATGATGTACCACGCGCAGGAGAAGACGGTGAACACGCCCGGCGCGGAGATCACCGGCACGCGCGGCGGTATCCACAACTCGGTGACGCGCACGGTATTGAAGCCCACGCACATGATCGGCGGCTACGCGCAGCTCGCGTACGGCTTCAACTACTACGGGACCGTCGGCACCAATCGCGACGAGTTCGTCGTCGTGCGCAAGATGGCCAAGGTCGACTGGCTCGATACGCCGCGCGGTGACGAGCGGGCGGCGATGGTGCAGAAGCTCGGGGAGGGTGCATGAACCCCCACGCTCACATTCGTTCGCTGCCCCCAGAGGGGGCGTTGGCCTCCCTCGAGGCGGCTCGTCGGGAGGCCATGAACCCCCACGCTCACATTCGTTCGCTGCCCCCAGAGGGGGCGTTGGCCTCCCTCGAGGCGGCTCGTCGGGAGGCCGCATGAAGATCCGCGCGCAGATCGGGATGGTGCTGAACCTCGACAAGTGCATCGGCTGCCACACCTGCTCGGTCACCTGCAAGAACGTGTGGACGAGCCGGCCGGGGATGGAGTACGTCTGGTTCAACAACGTCGAGACCAAGCCGGGCATCGGCTACCCCAAGGAGTGGGAGAACCAGGGCAGGTGGAACGGCGGCTGGGTGCGCAAGGCGAACGGCGCCATCGAGCCGCGCCAGGGCGCGCGCTGGAAGCTCCTCATGCGCATCTTCGCCAATCCGAACCTGCCGCAGATCGACGACTACTACGAACCGTTCACCTTCGACTACGACCACCTGCAAGCGGCGCCCGAGATGCACGCGGCGCCGACGGCACGGCCGCGCAGCCTCGTCACCGGCTTGCGCATGGAGAAGATCGAGTGGGGCCCGAACTGGGAGGAGATCCTGGGGGGCGAGTTTGCCAAGCGCAGTCGCGACAAGAACTTCGACGATGTGGAAAAGGACATCTACGGGCAGTTCGAGAACACCTTCATGATGTACCTGCCGCGGCTGTGCGAGCACTGCCTCAATCCCACGTGCGTGGCGAGCTGTCCGTCGGGCTCGATCTACAAGCGCGAGGAAGACGGCGTGGTGCTCGTCGATCAGGACAAGTGCCGCGGCTGGCGGATGTGCGTCTCCGGCTGCCCGTACAAGAAGATCTACTACAACTGGAAGAGCGGCAAGGCCGAGAAGTGCACGTTCTGCTACCCGCGCATCGAGGCGGGGCTCCCCACCGTGTGCAGCGAAACCTGCGTGGGGCGCATCCGCTACCTCGGCGTGCTCCTCTACGACGCCGACCGCATCGCCGAAGCGGCGGCGACGCCGCACGATCGCGACCTGTACGAGGCGCAGCTCGGGCTCTTCCTCGATCCCAACGATCCGGCGGTCATCACCCAGGCGCGCGCCGACGGCGTGCCGGAAGCCTGGCTCGAGGCGGCGCGGCGCAGCCCCGTCTACAAGATGGCGATGGAGTGGAAGGTGGCGCTGCCGCTGCACCCCGAGTACCGCACGCTGCCGATGGTGTGGTACGTGCCGCCGCTGTCGCCGATCTCGGCGGCGGCCAACGCCGGTGACCTCGGCAGCAACGGCGAGATCCCCGATGTCAACCAGTTGCGCATTCCGGTGAAGTACCTCGCCAATCTCCTCACCGCCGGCGACACCGCGCCGGTCGTGCGCGCGCTGGAGCGCATGCTCGGGATGCGTGCGTACCAGCGTGGGCGCCACGTGGAAGGACGCAGCAACACGGCAGCGCTGGCGCAGGTCGGGTTGACCGAGGCGCAGGCCGAGGCGATGTACCACGTGATGGCGATCGCCAATTACGAGGACCGCTTCGTCATTCCCACCGCGCATCGCGAGTACGCGGAGAACGCCTTCGACCTGCGCGGCAGTTGCGGCTTCACTTTCGGCAACGGCTGCTCCGAGGGGAGCACCGACGTCAGCATCTTCGGCGGCGGGCGCCGGCGCACGATTCCCATCAAGGCGGAGGTGTAGCGATGGCTCGCTTCGACGGTTCCCGGCCGACCCCGATGACGCTGCGCGCCCTGGCGGCGCTGCTCACCTACCCCGATGCCCGACTGCGCGACGCGCTTGCCGAGTTGCGCGCCGCAATCGACGCCGAAGGCGCCTTGAGTCGTACGCGGGCGACCGAGATCGGGGCGCTCCTCGATGCGCTGCAGCGTGCCGATCCGCTCGACGCCGAGGCGGACTACGTCCAGCTCTTCGATCGCGGTCGCGCCACCTCGCTCCATCTCTTCGAGCACGTGCACGGGGATTCGCGCGATCGGGGGCCGGCGATGATCGATCTTGCGCAGACCTATGCGCAGGCGGGCCTCGACCTCGTCGGCAGCGAACTGCCCGACTTCCTCCCGGTCGTTCTGGAGTACGCCTCGACGCAACCAGCGCGCGAGGCGCACGCGCTGCTCGGGGAGATCGCGCACATCCTGCAGGCGATCTTCACGGCACTCGTCAAGCACGACAGCCGCTATGCGAGCGTCCTCGGGGCGCTCCTCGACCTCGCCGGCGAGAAGGCGCAGGCGGTGGCGATCGCCGACGACGAGCCGCTCGACGCTGCCTGGGAGGAGCCGCCGGCGTTCGGTGGCTGCGCGACGACCGGCCAGGCGCGACCGGCGGACACGCATCCGATCCACGTCCACCGGGGTGCGCGGCGCGGCGGCGCGCCAGCAGAAGCATTGGCGCGCAGCGCCGCCGGCCATCCCGGCCCGGCGGCGCGACCGACGCCTGAGTCAGGCTCGACCTACGGCCCGAGGAGGACCGCACCATGACCACGCTGCACGGCTTTCTCTTCGGTGTCTATCCGTACATCGGGCTCACCGTGTTCCTGTTGGGCAGCCTCGTGCGCTTCGACCGCGACCAGTACACGTGGAAGAGCGATTCGTCGCAGCTCCTGCGCCATCGCGGGATGCGCTGGGGCAGCAACCTCTTCCACGTCGGCATCATCTTCCTCTTCTTCGGTCACCTGCTGGGGCTGCTCACGCCGCATGCGTTCTACGCGCACTTCATGGAGGCGTCGGTGAAGCAGAAGCTCGCGATCTACGCGGGTGGCATCGCCGGCGTGCTGTGCTTCATCGGCCTCACCATGTTGATCTACCGCCGCGCCTTCGATCCGCGCATTCGCTACACGAGCCATCGCACCGACCTCGCGATCCTCGTGATCCTCTGGGTCCAGCTCACCGTCGGCCTCATCACGCTTCCGTTCTCGTGGGCGCATTCGGACGGCAGCACGATGATCGTCCTCGCCGACTGGGCGCAGCGCATCCTCACGTTGCGTCACGTCGACGTCGAGGTGCTGGCGGGGCTGCCGTGGCCGTACCAGTTCCACCTGGTCCTCGGCATGACGATCTTCCTGTTGCTGCCGTTCAGTCGCCTCGTCCACGTGTGGAGCGGCTTCGCCTCGATCTTCTACCTCTTCCGGCCGTACCAGATCGTGCGCAGCCGCCGCCTCAACGTGCCGCCGGGCCAGAACCAGCCGCCGCGCAGCGCGACGGTCGAGTGAGGGACGCCGCCATGGAGACGCTCCCCATCGCTCGCGTCAACGGTGTCGCGCTGCACGCAGCCGGCGAGGTGCTGGCCGTGGATGAGTTGCGCCAGCGTGCCTGCACCGAGCTTCTCCGGCAGGCCGCGCAGCGCGAAGGATCGCTGGCGGCAACCGACGAGGCGCCGATCGACGGCGCGATCAGCGAGAGCGCCGCGGCGGCGATCGACGCGCACCTCACGCGCGTGCTGTCGATGCCGGCACCCACCGACGAGACCTGCCGGCGGCATTTCGCCGCCCACGCCCGCGAGTACGGCGTCGGCGAGCGGCGGCACCTGCGTCACGTGCTCTTTGCGGTCACGCCCGGGGTGAACGTCGCCGCGCTGCGCGAGCGCGCGGCGGCCACACTCGTCGACGTCCGTGCGGGCGGCACCTTCGCGGATGCCGCGCGCACGCTGTCCAACTGTCCGAGCGGTCGCCACGGCGGCGATCTCGGCTGGCTCGCCGCCGCGGACTGCGCGCCCGAGTTTGCCCGCGTGGTCTTCGCGCACGCGGGACTGGGCGTCCTGCCGCAGCTCGTGCACAGTCGCCACGGCTTCCATATCGTTGAGGTCGTCGCGCGCGAAGCCGGCACGACTCCACCGTTCGAGTCCGTGCGCCCCGCGGTGGTGGCCGCGCTGGAGCGGCAGGCGTTCGTCACCGCGCTGCGGCAGTACCTGCAGGTCCTCGCCGGTGCCGCCACGCTCGAAGGCGTCGAACTCGACGGCGCGGCGACGCCGCTCGTGCAGTAGGCAAACGCGGCACCGGGGGGCCATCGCGGCAAGATCGAAGCGGCGACCGGTAACGCGAAGCGTGTCCGCGAGGTCGTCGCCGAACACGGTTCGCTCGCCGCGCGGGCGCGGCTTCGCGTCCCGCAGGCGTGACGCCGCAACCCCGGGACGGGAGTCGCGGCCGGCGGTCCGTACGGACCGCCAGGTCCTGTCCTACACCCGCCGGCGGTACTCGCCGGTGCGCGTATCGATCTCGATGCGATCGCCGGTGGTCACGAAGAGGGGGACCTGCACTTCGAAGCCGTTGGCGAGCTTGGCGGGCTTCATGACCTTGCCCGAGGTGTCGCCCTTGACCGCCGGCTCGGTGTAGCTGATCTCGCGATCGACCGACGTGGGGAGTTCCACCGAGATGGCGCGACCTTCGTAGAAGGTGAGCTCGCAGGGCATGCCTTCCTCGAGGTAGTTGAGCGCGTCGCCCAGGTTCTCCTTCTCGACGTCGTACTGGTTGAATTCGCCGTCCATGAAGACGTACATCGGATCGGAGAAGTACGAGTACGTCGCCTCCTTCTTCTCGAGCTGGATCGTCTCGAATTTCTCGTCGGCACGATAGATCGTCTCCGCCGGGCTGCCGGAGAGGAGATTCTTGAGTTTCATCTTGACGACCGAGGCGTTGCGGCCGGACTTGCTGAATTCGGCCTTCTGCACGACCATCGGATCCTTGCCGACCATGATGACGTTGCCGGCGCGCACTTCCTGAGCGATTTTCATGACGAGTCCTGACGGGTTGGGCCCGGGCGGGGTGGGCGATGCCGGGCGCCCGCCGCAGCGGCAGCCGGCGCCGCCGACGGTGGGCGACAACGGCAAAAAGTGAACCCGCAATTATAGCTTGCTTTCGCAGAATTCGACCAGCGCCCGGGTGAGATCCGGTTGCCCGGCGAGTTGGGCAGCCCACGCTCGTGACGCCGCGCCCACGGCCGGCAGCGCCGCCCGGTACGCGGGCCAGGCCTCGGCCGCCGCCGGCGCCGCGCCGGTGTTCCACGCGTACCAGAAGGCGCGCTGCGCGGCGCGGGGGGCGGCCTCCATCGCGAATTCGAGCCGCGACAGGAACGCATCCATCTTGGCGAGATGCGCGTCGGCGTCCTGCGGATACACGTGCCACACGAACGGTGCCGCCGCCCATTGCGCTCGCACGAACGAATCCTCGCCGCGCACGAAATTGAGATCGCTCGCCCAGAGCCGGCGATCGAACGCGTCCTGATCGACGAAGGGCGCCACGGCGAGCGTCAGCCGCCCGCGCACGAGCGGCGCCCCCGCGTGCGGCACCGCGCCTTGCGTCCAGGCATCGATCCCGGCGCCGGCGACCCCGGCGGGGACGATGCACACGACACGTTCGTCGCCGTCGGCCCAAAGGTCGAGCAGCGCAGGGAGTGCCGGGTTGGCGTAGCAGAAGAGCGAAACGACGAAGGCATCGCCGGCCGCGAGGTCGAGCGCCTGCCACAGGGTGGCACGCGCCGCATCGTCGCGCCGGAACGCATCGCGGCGTGTCAGCAGGCCCGCTTCGCGCAGGAGTCCACCGGTGTGCGCGGTGAAGCCCGGGAACCAGAACCAGCGGGTGAGCGGCCAGCGCGGATGCGGCGATGGCAAGGCGTGCGAGGCATCGATCCACGGCTCGGCCGACAGGTACTCGAGGACGATCCAAACCGGTGGGCGTGCCGCCGCGGCCATCGCCTGCACGTAAGCATCAGGCAGGCCGCAACCGAAGCCCTCGACGACGACGTCAGGCAGTTCTCCGTGATCGAAAGCGCCGCTGGCCAGCGCGCGCACGCGCACGCCGTCGGCCACCGCATCGACGGCACCGGTGGGGAGCGATGGTACGATGCGAGCAAGACTCGCGACGTCGTCGATCCACAAGGTGACGACGATGCCGTGTTCCGCGGCGAGCGTGCGGGCGAGGCGAAAGCACACGCCGGCGTCGCCGAAATTGTCGACCACCCGGCAGACGATGTCCCAGCGCAGGGTCGGCGCCATCGGGCGTCCCGTGGTTGGTTTTTCCGGGTCGCATTATCGCAATGTCGGCGCGGTGACGCCGCTTGGCGGCGGTCAGGCGCCGCCGCCGCTCCGGCGCGAAGGAAGATCATGCGCGATGCCTTGACGATTGACGTGGTGTCCGACGTCGTATGCCCCTGGTGCTTCATCGGCAAGCGCCGGCTCGAGGCGGCACTTGCGATGCTGCGCGAACAGGCGCCGGAACTGCCGGTGTCGGTGCGCTGGCATCCGTTCCAGCTGAATCCGGACCTGCCGGCGGAAGGCGTCGATCGCCGGAGCTACCTCGAGGCGAAGTTCGGCGGCCCCGCGCGCGCCGCGCAGATCTACGACAACGTGCGCGCCGCCGGGCGCAGCGTCGGCATCGCCTTCGATTTCGATGCGATCGAACGCCAGCCCAATACGCTCGATGCGCATCGGCTCATCGCCTGGGCGCAGTCGCGACCCGAGGGCGACGCGCAGGCGCTCGTCGAAGCGCTCTTTCGGGCGTACTTCCTCGAGGGTCGCTACGTGGGCGATCGCGACGAACTCGCGCTGATCGCGACCCAGGCGGGTTACGATCCGGCGGTGGCGCAGGCGTTCCTGGGCTCCGACGCGCTGCGCGCCGAGGTGCGGGCCGCCGAGGCGCAGGCCCGCGAGATGGGCGTCAGCGGCGTGCCGTTCTTCATCTTTGCCGGCAAGACCGCGCTCTCCGGCGCGCACGAGCCGGCGACGCTGCTCGATGCGATCGCGCAAGCCCGCGCGGCCGCCTGACCCCACGGAGGAAGCGATGAGCGAAGCGGTAACCCTGGCAGCGATTGCCAAGGAGTTGTACACGGCGGTGTTTTCGGACGTGCTCGACGAGCTCGGCCATCGCGACCAGGCGCTGTCGCCGTCGATCCGCCCTCTCGACGACGAGCTCGTGATGGTCGGCCGCGCGCGCACCGGCGCGTACCGCGAGGTCTATCGCGTGGTGCCCGGGGAGAATCCGTACGCGCTGGAGATCGCGCTCGTCGACGATCTCAAGGCAGGCGAGATCGCCGTGCTGGGTTGCGGCGGCTCGACGCGCATCGCGCCGTGGGGTGAGCTGCTGTCGACGGCGGCGCGGGCGCGCGGCGCTGCCGGTTGCCTCACCGACGGCTTCGTGCGCGACATCAGGTTCATCCGGCAGATGAAGTTTCCCGTCTTCCACGGCGGCATCGCGCCGCTCGATTCGAAGGGCCGCGGCATGGTGGCCGAGATCGACGTGCCGGTTCGCTGCGGCGGCGTCATCGTCGCGCCCGGCGATCTCGTGGTCGGTGACGCCGACGGCGTGATCGTGGTGCCGCAGGCGATCGAGGCGACGGTCGTCGACCGCGCGTTCGCCAAGGTTCGTGGCGAGAACGACACCCGCGCCGAACTCGAGCGCGGCGCCAGGCTCGCCGACGTCTTCGCGCGGCACGGCATCCTGTAGCGGCGTCAGGTTCCCGGCGAAGTTCCGGCGGGAGTGCTCGCGGCGAATGCCGATCGTTCGCCGATCGGCGCCAGCAGCCAGCGGATGACCGCGGTGACGTCGGGCAGACGGAACTGTGCATGCGTGCGCCCGCCGCCGACCTTCACCGTCCACCCGCCCAGCCGCTCGACGGTCGCGAAGCCATCCTCGTCGGTGAGGTCGTCGCCGACGAACACCGGCAGGCGACCGGCAAACGGCGTCTCCGCCATGAAGTCGCTGATCGCGGTGCCCTTGTCGAAGTCGTTCGGCTTGACTTCGATGAGGAGCTTGCCCGGTTGCAGGCTGTAGCCGTCGGCGTCGCGCAGCGACCGGCGCACCGCGCGATAGAGCTGCGGCGCGAGGTCGGGCTCCGCCCGGTAGTGCAGCGCCAGCGCCGGCCCCTTGTCTTCGAGCAGCAACTGCGGATGGCGCCGCGCGAGGCGGCGCAGGAGCTTGCGCAGGCGCGCCTGCGTCTTCCGGTGCGGCGCGTGCAGGTGGATCGAGCCGGCGGCGTCGCGCCGCTCGCAGCCGTGCTGGCCGGCCATCGGCAGCGTGAGTCCGGGAAAGAGCCGATCGGCGCTGGTGATGGCGCGGCCGGTGACGAGCGCCAGCGCGCCACCGAGGTCGTGCATGATGCGCGGCAGGCTGCGCACCAGTTCCTGGTCGACGCGCACCGCTTCGGGCACGCTCGCGAGCTCGGCCAGCGTCCCGTCGATGTCGAGGAACAGTGCGCAGTCGTGGCGCAGCGCCGGCGGTGGCGGGCGTACGAAGCGTGGAGCGTCGGTCGCATCGGGTGCAGTGGCGATGCCCATGGCGTGCAGATCGGTCGACAACGGCGTCAGCCCGGCAACTGCGTCTCCAGGCGGTCGCGGAAGCGCTTGCGCTGGTGCATCGCCGCCGCATCGAGCAGCATGCGGCCGGCCCACCGGTAGACGTTGAATTCACGGATGATGTTGCGCATGAGGCGCATGCGCGAGCGCTTCTCCTCGGCGGACATCGACAACGCGAGGGCGAGCGCCTGCGCGCATTGCTCGGCGTCGTAGGGATTGACGATGAGCGCTTCGGGAAGCTCGCGCGAGGCCCCAGCGAACTGCGAGAGGATCAGCACGCCGCTGTCGTCGTCGTGCGCGGCGATGTACTCCTTGGCGACGAGGTTCATGCCATCGTGCAGGCTGCTCACCATGCACACGTCGGCCGCGCGCAGGTACTCGTAGACCGAGTCGGGCTCGTGGTGCTCGTGCAGCAGGATAAGCGGGGGATGCGCGGCTTTCGGGTAGCGCGCATTGATCTCGTCGACGCGCTGATGCACGCGCTCGGCGTAGTCGCGGTAGTCGCCGATCGTCGCACGCGAGGGCGCGGCGATCTGGATGAACGTGAAGCGACCGACCCATTGCGGCTCGCGCTCCATGAGCCGGGCGACCGCATTGCAGCGCTCGAGGATGCCCTTCGTGTAGTCGAGGCGGTCGACGCCGATGCCGAGACGATGGCCGCGCGGCAGGCCGTGGCGCACGCGCACGTTCTCGCGCGCCTCGTCGATCGGCCGTGCGTGCGCGAGCGGCACCGGCGGCCACTCGATCGAGATCGGATAGCGGTGGACCGCGGTGCGAAAGCCCTGCGCCACCACGGTGAACGTCTCGCGGTCGATGCGCGCTTCCAGGAAGCGATCGACGCACTCCAGGAAGTTGTTGACGTGGAACTGCGTGTGGAAGCCGACGATGTCGCTGCCGAGGAGGCCGTCGAGCAATTCCACCCGCCACGGGCAGATCGCGAACGCCTCGGCATTCGGCCAGGGGATGTGCCAGAAGGCGATGATGGTGGCCTTCGGCAGGCGCTCGCGGATGAGCCGCGGCAGCAGCGCGAAGTGATAATCCTGCACGAGCACCACCGGATCGTCGCTGGTGGCCTCCTGCACGACGGCGTCGGCGAACTTGCGATTGACGATCTGGTATTGCTCCCAGTCGTCGGCGCGGAACGTCGGCCGCACGTGCGCGATGTGGCACAGCGGCCACAGTCCCTCGTTGGCGAAGCCCTCGTAGTAGCCGGCGATCTCGCGCTCGCTGAGCCACAGGCGGCGCAGGCGATACGCCGGCGCGTCGGGCGGAACCGCGACGCGATCGGCCTTGTCGACCGTCTCGCGATCCGCATTGCCGCTGCCGTGCGCGATCCAGGTTCCCGAGCAGGCGCGCATGACCGGCTCGAGCGCGGTGACGAGGCCGCTCGCCGGGTGCTGCACCTTGACGCCGTCGGCGGTCTTCACGTGGATGTACGGCTCGCGGTTGCTGACGATGATGATGTCGTTGCCGCGCATCTCGCCGCGCAGCACCGCGCGCAGCGTGTCCTGCGTCCAGCGCTGCTGCGTCTCGTCGGTGGGGCGGAACTGGTGTTCGAGTTCGCGGAGCAGCGCCTGCACGTCGCGGGCGATCGGCTTCAGTTCCGGGGCGGTGCCCGACGACGGCCGCAGGATGCCCTCGCCGCGCAAGAGCGCGCGCAGTCCCGCGACCCAGCCGCGCCATGAGAGCTGCGCGATCACCACCGTGATGAGCGCGACGCTCAAGGTCAGCGCGGCGAAGAAATAGAAGAGATAGCGGCGCGTTTCCTCGCTGCGCCGCTCGATGAAGCTCATGTCGTGCACGAGCACGAGGTCGGCGGTTCCCGACGTCACCCCGTCGAGCTTGCGTACCGCGACGTGAACGACCCCCTTGGGCGTGCGCAGCAGGTTCCCCCCCGGCGCCGCGTAGGTGCCGAGCGCGCCGCAGCGCAGTTCGCTGGGGTACGCGCCGGTGGCGATCGGCATGCCGTCCGCCGACAGGCACAGGCCGACGGCGTACAGGCGCTCGTCGGTGGTGAGCTTCTGGAAGAAGGCGGCGATGCGGGCCGGTTGCCCGGCGCGGATCATTTCGACGAGCGGCTCCTCGACGGTATTGGCGATGAGGTTGCTGCGGATGTCCAGGTCGCGCACGAACCAGCGCGTGGTCAGCGAATCGACGAGCGGTACCGCCGCGTAGGCGAAGAGCGCGAGGGCGATGAGCAACGGAACGAGGAAGCGCAGCGTGAGGCGCATGCAGGCGAGGACGCCGGAACCGGCGCGACGAGGGGCAACACCGATGGTAGCCCGATCGCGGACGTCGATGGAGCCCCGGCCGGCCTGCATCGGCGTAAGACTTGTCCTACACGCCGCTCCTCTGTACGGGCAGCGTGCGGACTACATGCGGTGGAGGCGGCGCGGATTGCTCGGGCGGGGTCGCTCTGGTCGTGACACTCAGGCCGGGTCGCGGAAGCCGGCGCCCAGTTCGCGCAGCCGCATACGCGCGGAAGCGTCGAAGCCCCAGTCGCGCAGCGCGTCGCCACCGCCTTCGCCACGTTCGGGCGGCGCGCTGCGGATGCGGCCCGGCGTGCGCGAGAAACGCGGTGCGGGTGCCGGCTGCACGATGCCCGCGACCTCGACGTGTGCACGGCGCGCTTGTGCGTGCGGGTGCTGCGTCGCCTCCGCAAGGGAGAGTACCGGCGCCGCACAGGCGTCGCTGCCGGCGAACACGTCGTCCCACTCGCGGCGTGTCCGGGTGGCGAAGGCCGCCGCGAAGCGTGCGCGCAGTTCCGGCCAGCGGGCGCGATCGTGCTGCGCGGGCAGCGTTGCGGGATCGAGGCCGAGTCGCGACACGAGCTCGGCGTAGAACTTGGGCTCGATCGCGCCGATCGCATAGTGCTCGCCGTCGCGCGTCGCGTAGGTGTCGTACCAGGGCGCGCCGGTGTCGAGCGCATTGACGCCACGGCGATCCTGCCACTGCCCCGCGGCGCGCAGACCCCAGAGCATGGTGGTGAGCAGACCAGCGCCTTCGACCATTGCCGCGTCGACGACCTGTCCTTTCCCGGAGCGTTGCGCCTCCAGCAAGGCGCAGGCAATGCCGAAGGCGAGCAACAGTCCGCCGCCGCCGAAGTCGCCGACGAGATTGAGCGGCGGCACCGGCGCTTCGCCCGCGCGGCCGATCGCATGCAGCGCGCCCGATAGCGCGATGTAGTCGATGTCGTGGCCTGCGCGTGGCGCGAGCGGCCCGTCCTGGCCCCAGCCGGTCATGCGGCCAACCACGAGGCGCGGATTACGCGCCAGCAGCACGTCGGGGCCGAGCCCCAGGCGTTCGAGGACTCCGGGGCGAAAGCCCTCGACGAGCGCGTTGGCGCGTGCGGCGAGGAGCAGCGCCGCTTCGGCGCCGCCAGGTGCCTTCAGGTCGAGGATGAGCGAGCGGCGACCGCGAAACATCGTGTCGTGGCAGCGTGCCTGCTCCAGCCCGAGCCCCGCATCCTGCGCGCGCTCGACGAGGAGCACGTCCGCGCCCAGGTCGGCGAGCAGCATCCCGCAGAAGGGGCCGGGGCCGAGGCTGGCGAGCTCGAGAACGCGAATGCCGGAGAGGGGTCCCATGCTGCGCATGATAGCGATATCGATCCGCGTGGAATCGGTACGTGGGGATCGCGATGCGCCGTCGGCCCAAAATGGTCGTCCAAAGACTGGCGGTTGCGCCGATATATCCGTTCCAGTATAATGCATCTGGTGATCTACATCGCCAGTCTCGAGGAGGCGGTGTACGTCCTCCATGCGTTTCAGAAGAAGTCACGGGCCACGAGCCGACGAGACGTCGACGTGGCGAAGGGCAGGTACGCCGAGCTGATGCGAGGACGGCGATGAAGAAGCGCAGTGATACCTACGCGAGCGTCTGGGACGCAATCGCGGATACGCCCGGGCAGGCAGCGAACCTGCGTGCGCGAGCCGAGCTCATGCAACGAATTGCCGAGGTCATTCGCGCCGAAGGCTGGAAACAGATCGAGGCGGCTGCACGCTGCGGTGTTACTCAGCCGCGGATCAACGACCTGCTGCGCGGCCGGGTGTCGCGCTTCTCACTCGACGCGCTGGTCAACATCGCGACGGCGCTGGGACGGCGGGTGAGCTTCGAACTCGACGTGGCGTAGATGCGAGCGAGGCGCCGCCGTACGTCGAAATTGCCGCTACGCATCCATCCGGCGCTTACGCGGCGGAGGCCGAGTACCCCCGATGCGATAATCCCAGGCCATGCGTGATCACGTCACCACCGATGTCTCGCAGGTGCCCGCGGCGGACGAGCGTATCTTTGCCGCACAGCGCGCCGCCTTCGCGCGCGAGCGCTATCCGTCGCTCGCCGTGCGCCGCGAGCGTCTCGCGCGCCTCGCCGACCTCGTAGCCGCCAACGAGCGCCGTCTGGTCGACGCCGTCGACCACGACTTCGGGGGCCGCTCGGCGCACGAGACGCGGCTGGCCGAGCTCTTCGTGATCGCCGCCGAGATCGCCGAAGCACGGCGCCTGCTGCCACGGTGGATGCGTACCGAGCGGGTGACCACACCGCTGCACCTGCGTCCGGGGCGGGCGTACATCGAGCGCCAGCCGGTGGGTGTCGTCGGCGTGGTGAGTCCGTGGAATTACCCCGTGCAGCTCGCGCTGGCGCCGATCGTCGGCGCGCTGGCTGCGGGCAATCGGGTGATGCTCAAGCCCTCGGAGCTGACGCCGGCGACCTCGGCATTGCTGGCCGAGCTCGTTGCCGCCACGTTTGCCGAGGACGAGGTCGCGGTGGTGCTGGGCGACGCCAGCGTCGGCCAGGCGTTCGTGCGATTGCCGTTCGACCACCTCTTCTTCACGGGATCGACGGCGGTGGGTCGCGCGGTGGCGCTTGCCGCCGCGGAAAACCTCACCCCGGTGACGCTCGAGTTGGGCGGCAAGTCGCCGGCGCTCGTCGCCCCCGACGCCGATCTCGCGCTGGTCGCACCGCGCATCGCTGCGGGAAAGCTCCTCAACGCGGGGCAGACCTGCATCGCGCCCGACTACGCGCTGGTGCCGCGCGGGCGCGCGGATGCCTTCGTTGCCGCACTCTCGGCAGCCGCGACGCAGCTCTATCCATCGTTCGTGGGCAATCGCGATTACACCTCGATCGTGAGCGACCGCCACGCGCAGCGCCTCGCGCATCTGGTCGACGACGCACGCTCGCGCGGCGCGCGCATCGTGACGCTCGACCCCGCGCACGAGGCGGCGCGTGCGGATTCGCGCAAGATGCTGCCGGTGCTCGTCGTCGGTGCCGACGATTCGATGCAGGTGATGCGCGAGGAGATCTTCGGTCCCATCCTGCCGATCGAGACCTACGACACGCTCGACGACGCGGTGACGCGGATCGCGGCGCGGCCGCATCCGCTCGCCTTCTACTGGTTCGGCAGCACCGGTGAGCGCATGGGCCGCGTTCTCGCCGACACGCTCGCCGGCGGCGTTACCGTCAACGATACGCTGTGGCACTTCACGCATCCGAACCTGCCGTTCGGCGGCGTCGGCGCGTCGGGGATCGGCGCCTACCACGGCGAGGCGTCGTTCCTCACCTTCACGCACCGCAAGCCGGTCTTCGTGCAGCCGCGCCTCAATGCGGCGAAGCTCCTCTATCCGCCGTACGGCAGGACCTTCGACAAGGTGCTCGCGCTGCTGCGGCGCCTCGCGGGGTAGCGGCCGGCGCCGCTCACCCGGGCGCCCCGATGATGCCCTGCTCGTCCCGCTCGTAGACGATGTGCGCACGGCCGACCAGGAGCGAATCCACGGCGCCGATGCGTTCGGGATCCTTCTGCGCGTACGGGAACGAGTGCAGCAGGAAGCGCAGCGCATTGAGGCGGGCGCGCTTCTTGTCGTCGGACTTGATCACCGTCCACGGCGCATCGGCGGTGTCGGTGTGGAAGAACATCGCTTCCTTCGCCTTCGTGTAGTCGTCCCACTTGTCGCGCGATGCGACGTCGATCGGCGAGAGCTTCCACTGCTTGAGCGGATGCGCCTCGCGCTCGCCGAAGCGCCGGCGCTGCTCCTCGCGGCTCACCGAGAACCAGAACTTGATGAGGTGGACGCCGCTGTGCACGAGGTTCTGCTCGAACACCGGCGCCTGCTGCATGAATTCGCGGTACTCGTGCTCGCTGCAAAAGCCCATCACGCGCTCCACACCGGCGCGGTTGTACCAGGAGCGGTCGAACAGCACGATCTCGCCGCGCGTGGGCAGGTGGCGCACGTAGCGCTGGAAATACCACTGCCCGCGTTCGTCTTCCGACGGCTTGTCGAGCGCGACCACGCGGGCACCGCGCGGATTGAGGTGCTCCATGAAGCGCTTGATGGTGCCGCCCTTGCCGGCGGCGTCGCGCCCCTCGAAGAGCACGACCACCTTCTGCCCGGACTCCTTGACCCACGATTGCAGCTTCAGGAGTTCGACCTGCAGACGATACTTCTGCCGCTCGTAGCTCTTGCGGGACAGCAGGTACTTGTACGGGTAGCCGCCGCTGCGCCAGTCGTCGGCGAGCTCCGCCTCGAGCGCCTCGAGGGGACCGTCGAGCGGCGCCTCCTTGATCTTGCGCATCCGCGCGTAGACGGCGGCGGCACGGTTCGCCGGATCGTCGCGGGCAAGGGCGTCGGAGAGCGTGCGCGCCGCGATGCGGTCGGCGACGAACTCGTGCTCGATCGCCGCCGCGGTGGCCCCCGTCATGACGTCCCCCGCAGCGACCGGCCGCAGGCCGAGCGCGGCAGGCGGTACCGATTTCGACTTGCCCGACTTCGGCTTCCCCGACTTCGGCTTGGTCGACTTCGGCTTGGTCGATTTCGGCTTGGTCGATTTCGGCTTGGTCGACTTCGGCTTGGTCGACTTCGGCTTGGCGTGCTTGCGCGCGCTGCGCTTCTTGGGCTTGCGGGGGGCCATGGGCGGGTTACTTGGAACTCGGCAGCTTGCCGACGACGCCTTCGACGTAGTAATCCATCTTCATGAGATCGCCGTCGCTGATCGTCTTCCCGGCGGCAAGGCGCTCCTTGCCCGAGCTGTCCTTCATCGGTCCCATGAACGGATGCAGCTTCCCCGCCTTGATGTCGGCCTCGGCCTTTTGCACCGTCTCCTGGACTTCGACCGGCACCACCTTGTTGAAGGGGGCGAGGCTGATCATGCCCTCCTTCAAGCCGCCCCACACGTTGTCCGGCGCCCACTTGCCGTCGAGGACCGATTGCGCGACGCGCGTGTAGTAATCGGTCCAGTGGTGCGTCACCGCCGTGAGTTGCGCATTGGGGCCGTAT
This sequence comes from Burkholderiales bacterium, assembly GCA_039807685.1. Classification (GTDB taxonomy): domain Bacteria; phylum Pseudomonadota; class Gammaproteobacteria; order Burkholderiales; family Casimicrobiaceae; genus VBCG01. The sequence goes on along the minus strand of JBDHRR010000006.1, from coordinate 41,703 downwards.
TTCGACATGTCGGAGTGATAGGCGATCGCGTAGATCTTCTTGGCCTCCGCGGCCTGCACCGTCGCGGTCGAATCGGTGTGGTGCGTCACCACGTCGGCGTTCTGCGAGATGAGCGTGTTCGTCGCCTCGGTCTCCTTGCCGGGATCGAACCACGAATTGACCCAGACGACCTTCACTTCCGCCTTCGGGTTGGCAACGCGCATGCCGCGCGTGAAGGCATTGATCCCCATCACGACTTCCGGGATCGGGAAGGCGGCGACGTAGCCCGCCACGCCCGTCTTCGACATCTTTCCGGCGACGATGCCGGCGAGGTAACGGCCCTCGTAGAAGCGCGCATTGTAGATGCCGACGTTCTTCGACGTCTTGTAGCCCGTCGCGTGCTCGAACTTGTGCGTGGGGAACGCCTGCGCCACCTTGATCGTCGGATTCATGTAGCCGAACGACGTCGTGAAGATGAGCGTATTGCCGGAACTCGCGAGGTCGCGGATCACCCGCTCGGCGTCGGCGCCCTCGGGGACGTTCTCGATGTACTTGGTGACGATCTTGCCGGCGAGCGCCTTCTCCATGCCCTTGCGCGCCGTGTCGTGCTGGAACGTCCACCCCGCATCGCCAATCGGGCTCACGTAGACGAAGCCGATCTTGAGCGGCTCGCCAGACTTGGTCTGGGCGACGGCCGGCAGCGCGGCGGCGGCGGCGCCGGCGCCGAGTGCAGCCAGTGCGTTCCTGCGGGTGAAGCGGGTCATGCGGATCTCCTCGGGGAGGGCTACGGGGAAGGGCGGGATTCTACTCAATCGGCGGGTCGGATCGGGCGGCTGCGTGCGGCGGCGACTCACGCCTCAGGATGGAAGGGCCGGCCGAGCGAGGCCGGCGCATTGCGACGGATCGCGGTCACGTCGCGCGAGATGAGCGCCAGCACCACGATGGTGGCGACGTAGGGCAGCATCGCCAGGTACTGCGAGGGGAGCTCGACGCCGAGGGCCTGTGCCTGGAACTGCGCCAACGTGACGCCGCCGAAGAGGTACGCACCGACCACGACGCGCCACGGCTTCCACGTCGCGAAGACGACCAGCGCGAGCGCGATCCAGCCGCGGCCGGCGGTGATGCCCTCGGCCCAGGACGGGTTGTAGACGAGCGACAGGTAGGCGCCGCCGAGCCCCGAGCAGGCGCCGCCGAAGAGCACGGCGAGGTAACGGATGCGCAGCACCGAGTAGCCGATGGCGTGCGCCGACTGCGGCGATTCGCCGACCGCCCGCACCACGAGCCCGGCCCGGGTGCGAAACAGGAACCAGTGGACGGCGACGAACAACGCGAGCGAAAGATAGACGAGTGGATTCCAACTGAAGAGGAGCGCGCCCACCACCGGCAGGTCGGAGAGCACGGGAACGTGCAGCGGCGGCAGCGGTTCGATCACCACGCTCACGTAGTCGAGCCCGACGAATGCCGATAGGCCGACCCCGAAGAGCGAGAGCGCGAGCCCCGACGCCACCTGGTTGGCCTGCAGCGTGAGCGTGACGACGGCAAAGACGAGCGCGAGCGCGGCACCCGCCGCGATCCCGGCGGCCACACCCAGCCACGGCGCGCCGGTACGGGCGGCAACGATGAAGGCGACGACGGCGCCGACCAGCATCATCCCTTCCACACCGAGATTCAGCACCCCGGATTTCTCGGTCACCAGTTCGCCCAGCGCCGCATACACGAGCGGCGTGCCGGCGGCGAGCGTCAGCAGGACGAGTTGGGTGGCGATGTCCACGCGCCGACCTCAAGCCCCGCGCGCAGCGGGTGCGACCGACCGCAGCACGCGCAGCCGGTAATGGATGAAGACGTCGGCGCCGAGGAGGAAGAGGAGGAGCGTCCCCTGGAAGAGCCCCGTCACCGACGAAGGCAGCGCGAGCTTCATCTGCGCCGCCTCGCCGCCCAGGTAGAGGAGCGACATCAGGAGGCTCGCGAAGAGGATGCCGACGGGGTGCAGGCGGCCGACGAAGGCGACGATGATCGCCGCAAAGCCGTAGCCGGGCGAGATCACCGGCATGAGTTGCCCGATCGGCCCGGCGACCTCGCCGACGCCGGCCAGGCCGGCGCAGGCGCCGCCGACGAGCATCGCGATCCACACCGTGCGCGTCGGCGAGATGCCGGCGTAGACCGCGGCGGCCGGTGCGAGGCCGGCGACGCGCATCCGGTAGCCGGGCAGGCTCTTGCGTACGAAGACCCAGCCGGCACCGACCACTGCGAGGGCGATCAGGAAGCCGACGTTGAGGCGCGTGTCGGGAATGAGGTTGGGCAGGAGTTCGCTCTCGGTGAAGAGCTTCGACTGCGGGAAATTGAACCCCTCCGGGTCGCGCCAGGCGCCGTGGACGAGCAGCGACAGCACCAGCGAGGCGACGTAGACGAGCATCAGCGAGACCAGGATCTCGTTGGCATTGAAGCGCGTGCGCAGCAGCGCGGGGATCGCCGCCCAGAGCATGCCGCCGGCGACGCCGGCGACGAGCATCAGCGGAAGGACGAAGTGCGACTCGCTGCCGTGGAAGGCGAGCGCGACGCCGCCGCCGGCAATCGCGCCCATGATGAGCTGGCCCTCGGCGCCGATGTTCCACACGTTGGCGCGGTAGCCGACGGCAAGGCCGACCGCGCACAGCATGAGGGGCGTTGCCTTCAGCAGCAGCTCGCCCACGTCGTAGCGCGTATCGATGGGATCGATGAAGAACGTGTACAGCGCGAACCACGGATCGCGGCCCATCGCGGCGAAGAGCACGAAGCCGATCGCGAGCACCGCGAAGGTCGCGACCAGCGGCGAGAGCCACGTCGCAAGACGCGACGGCTCCGGGCGCGATTCGAGACGCAGGCGCATCGGTAGCGCGTCAGGGGGCGGTCATGCCCGCCGGCGACGACACGGGTGACGACGCGGAGGTCGCGGCGACGAACGAGCCCGCCATCAGCAGCCCGATCGCTTCGGCGTCGGTCTCGCGCACGGGCCGCGGTACCGACAGCCGCCCCTGCGCCATCACCGCCAGGCGATCGCAGATCTCGAAGAGCTCGTCGAGCTCCTCGGAGACGACGAGCACCGCGACTCCGCCGTTGCGCAGGTCGACGAGCGCCTGGCGGATCTGCGCGGCGGCGCCGACGTCGACGCCCCAGGTCGGCTGCGCGACGATCATCAGCCGCGGCACCTGGCGCATCTCGCGGCCGACGATGAACTTCTGCAGGTTGCCCCCGGAGAGGCTGCGCGCCATGGCGTCGGGGCCGCTCGCTTTCACGTCGTAGTCGCGGATGATCGCGGCCGCGTACGCGCGCACCGCGGCGTCGCGGATGAAGCCGCGGGTGACGAGGCCCTTGCCGTGCGCGGTCAGGAGCGCATTGTCGGCGAGCGACAGGTCGGGCACCGCGCCACGACCGAGCCGCTCTTCGGGAACGAAGGCGAGACCGAGCGCGCGGCGCTGCGCGGCATCGAGCCGGCCCGCGGCGGTGCCGCAGATCGTCACCGTCGCCGCGTCCGCGAGACGCCGCTCGCCGGAGAGTGCGGCCAGCAACTCCTGCTGGCCGTTGCCGGAGACGCCGGCGATGCCGACGATCTCGCCGGCGTGGACCGTGAGGTCGATCGCAGCAAGCGCGGTGCCGAACGGATCGGCGGCCGGCAGCGTGAGGTCGCGCACGACGAGCGCGGGTGCGCCCGGCACGCCGGCCCGCGGCGAGGGGTGCGGCAGATCGGCACCGATCATCATGCGGGCGAGCGAGGACGCCGATTCGCGCCGCGGGTCGCAGCGGCCGGTGACCTTGCCCGCGCGCATCACGGTCGCCTGCTGGCACAGCGTGCGGATCTCGTCGAGCTTGTGGCTGATGTAGAGAATGCTGCAGCCGCCCGCGGCGAGCTGGCGCAGCGTCTCGAAGAGGGTCGTCACCGCCTGCGGCGTCAGCACCGACGTCGGCTCGTCCATGATGAGGAGCCGCGGATTCTGGAGGAGGCAGCGCACGATTTCGATCCGTTGCCGTTCGCCGACCGCCATCGTGTGCACGTAACGCGCCGGATCGAGCGGCAGGCCATAGCGCGCCGAGACCTCGCGGATGCGCGCTGCCAGTTCGGGGCCCGTCCGCTCGCGGTCGAGGGCGAGCGCGATGTTATCGGCGACGGTGAGCGTTTCGAACAGCGAGAAGTGCTGGAACACCATGCCGATGCCGAGGCGCCGCGCGCGCGCCGGATTGGCGATCGTCACCGGCTCGCCTTCCCAGGCGAGCGTTCCGGCGTCGGGTGTCACCGCGCCGTAGATGATCTTCATGAGCGTGGACTTGCCCGCTCCGTTCTCGCCGAGGATCGCGTGGATCTCGCCGGGCCACACGGTGAGGTCGACGCCGTCGTTGGCGACAACGCCAGGATACGTCTTGCTGATGCCCGTCAGGACGAGGCGCGGCGTCATCGCGCGTGCCACGGATCGATTGCCGACACCGGGCGTGTCACGGTGCACGATGTATGCATGCGCGCATCGCGGGCATCGACCGCAGGGACCGGATGCCACGCGGCGCTCGCGGGCCGCGCAAACGAAGAAGGCCCCGCACGGGGCCTTCTCCAATCGTGAATCGCGGGCGCCGTCACTTCGCGACGCGCGCGATCTCCGCCAGCAGCTTGTCGGCGCCCTTGTTGCTCGCCGTCCCCTTGATGAGGATGTCGGGCGGCAACGCCGGCTTGCCGAAGAACGCCTTGTTCCAGTCGTCGTTGCTCGACACGACGGTGCCGTCGAGATTGAGTCCGCCGTACACGCCCTTGCTGCGCGAGAAGGCGATGAGGTCGGCGGTGACGTCGGACTTGGCACCGGCACCCACCGGCCCGGCGGCGATGCTCGCGTCACCGCCCAGCTTGAACGAGCTCGCCATCAGCGAATTCATGCCCTTGTCGGTCATCACCAGCGTCACCATCTCACTTGCCGCGATTCCCGCCTGGAAGCCCACGCTCGCGGTGGCCAGCGTGTAGAACGCGGGACCCACCCACTTGCCGCCGTTGCGCGCCAGCAAGAGCGCGCGCCCGCCCGAGCCGCCGACGATGAAACCGGCCTTGACGATCTCGGGAGCGATCAGCACACCCTTGGCGCGACCGATGTTCTGCTGCAGCCACTTCATCTCGGGGTCACGCATGAAGTTCGACAGCGTCGTTTCGGCCTGGTTGACGAGCGCCTGCTGCTCGTTCTGCGCCACCGCGGGAGCGGTGAAGGCGGCGGTGGCACCGGCGATGAGCGCGGTGGTGAGCCAAAGCTTGAATTGCGAGGTCATGGTTGTCTCCTGTCGGTGGTATTGCCGTGTCGCGGCGCGACGTCGCGCCACGCCGCGAATGTAGGCGATGGTCAGCGCAGCAACTCGATGCCGGTCTGCGTCACGCGCACGCGATCGCCGATGCGCAGACCCGGCGCGGACGTCTGCTGGATATTGGCCCAGCTGCCGTCGTCGTAGCGCACGCCGATGTTCCAGACGAGTGTTTGATCGCGGCTCGCGAGTTCGTTGCCGACGAAGCCGCCGCCGACGGCGCCGACCACGGTGGCGACGGTCCGGCCGGTGCCACCGCCGATGAGGCTGCCCAAGCCGCCGCCGACGAGTGCACCGCCGATGGCGCCCACCGCATTCGGGACGTTCTGCACGGTCTGCGTCTGGATCGATTCCACGGTACCGGTGCGGCCGTAGGCATTCTGTTGCACCGAATACGCGGGCGGCGTATTGCAGCCGGCAAGGGTGAGTGCCGCGGCAGCGGCGAAGACGGCGGCGGTACGCCGCCAGAGGCTGGTCGTCATGTTGCGGGTCTCCATGCGGCGCTCGGCCGAAGTCTGCTCAGAGCGTCAGGTGTGGGGGTTGGTTCAATCCGGGATCGAGTTGAGGAGGTACATCGCGGCGAGGAGCGGCGACGGGCGGCCGAGCTTGCCCAGCCACTCCGCGAAGATCTTCTCGATGTCGCCGCCCATGTAGATCTGGGTGAGCGCCCGATTCACCTCCAGCCGGTACGCCGAGTCGTTGCGCGGGATCGCGAGCGCATACGGCTCGAACGAGATGTCCTCGGCGAGGAGCACGAGCTTGGCCGGGTCCTTCGCCTGGGTGGCGAGGCCGACGAGCTTGATCTTGTCGCCGGCGTAGGCGTCGGCGCTGCCCGACTCGAGCATCGCGACGCCCTCGTTGGCGTTGGCGATCGGGACCAGCGTGGCCTTGACGGCAGCCCGCGACAGCACGTAGTTGAGACGGGCTTCGGTGGTCGTGTTGCGGATCACCGCGATCTTCTTGTTCGCGAGCTCGGCGACGCTGTTGATCGGCGAGTCGGTGCGCACGAGGAGACCACCACCGTCGACGAAGATGAGGTTCGAGAAATCGACGTCGTTCAGGCGTTGCAGCGTCTGCGTCGTATTCGCACACTCGAGATCGGCACGGCCCGACTTCACCATGTTGATGCGGTCGGCAACACCGCCGACCAGCCAGTTGACCTTGAGATCGGCTTCACCGATCGCGCGTCCGACCTGCGCGATGACGCGCTTGCAAAGGTCGATCGAATAGCCGGCGGGCTTGTTGTCGCTGCCGACGAAGGAGAAGGGCGGTGAGTCGCCGGAGAAGGCAACGTTGATCGCCTTGGCCGCCTTGATCCTGGCGAGCGTGGGCGACGCCGATTGCGCCGCGGCTTGGGCGACGACGCCCGCGAGCAAGCCGGCAGCGGCGAGGGCAACGAGGAGCTTTTTCACGATGGGCTGTCCGAGGTGGTGGGGGGAAGTGCCGCCGGAGGCGCAAGGCGACGAAGGGCCGGCATTCTACCCTAACCCGTCGTGGCCGCCGTCTACCCGGTGACGGCCGCGATCGTCCGGGCGACCACGCCCGGGCGGCCGCCTGGGGTGCGTGCTACACTCGCCGCGCCCTCGCCGCCGGCCGCGGCCGGTCCGGCGCTTGTGGCCTGCGCGGCGCGGAATCGGGCTCCGGCCGGCCGAGCAGACTCCCTCCCGAGGCTCTCGCATCCACGTCATGGCGTCGATCACTGCCGAGGCGATCAGCATGGACCGCGCGCAGGGCGCGACGCTCGCCGTCCGCGACGAGGCGGACGGCAAGCGCGTGCTCGCGCTGTCGGGGCGGCTCGTCGCCGGCACCATCCCCGCAATCTGGCGCGAGGCGCTGGCTGCGGTGCGCGCCGACCCGGCACGGCCGGTCGTCGTCGATGCCGCCGGCGTGACCTATTGCGATGGCGCCGGGATCGCGCTCATCGTCGATCTCCTGCGCCAGGAACGTGGCGCTGCGGTCGAGGTCGCCCACCTCGACCCCGCTTTCCAGGCGCTCCTCGACCAGTACGACCCGCACACGCTCGAGCACGACCTCGATCCCGAGGGCGTGCGCCCACCCGTCGTGGAGGAGATCGGGCGCACCACCTACGGGGTCTTCCGCGACCTGCGCCACCAGGTCGAGTTCCTCGGGCAGACGACGTCGGCGCTGTGGGGAGCGATCGTGCATCCGTCGACCGTGCGTTGGCGCGACGTGGCGGTGATCTGCGAGCGGGTGGGCGCGGATGCGCTGCCGATCGTCGCGCTCATCTCCTTCCTGATGGGTTCGATCCTCGCCTTCCAGTCGGCGGTACCGATGCGGCAATTCGGCGCCGAGATCTTCGTCGCCGACCTCGTCGGCCTCGCGATGCTTCGCGAACTCGCGGCGCTCATGACCGCGATCCTGCTCGCGGGGCGTACCGGCGCCGCCTTTGCAGCCGAGATCGGCACCATGCGCGTCAATCAGGAGATCGATGCGCTCATTACGATGGGCCTCGATCCGGTGCGCTTCCTGGTGACGACGCGAGTGATCGCCGCCGTGCTCATGACGCCGCTCCTCACGCTGTTCGCCAACCTCGTCGGCCTCTTGGGCGGTGCGGTCACCATGCTGTCGTTCTCGATCCCGTTCGTGACGTTCGTCAACGAGGTGGCGGCGATCGTGACCTTCCAGGACTTCATGGCAGGCTGGGTCAAGTCGTTCGCCTTCGCGCTGCTGATCGCCGGCATCGGCTGCCTGCGCGGCTTGCAGACCGCTGCCGGTGCGTCCGCCGTCGGCGACTCGGCGACCCGCGCGGTGGTGTCGGGGATCGTGCTGATCGTGATCGTCGACGGGGTCTTTGCGGTGATCTACTTCCTCCTCGACATATGAGCACCGGCGATCGTCGCCAGAGCGTGCCCGTCCCCGCGAGCGGGGCAGGACAGGGCTCGGGTCCCGCGGGCGATCCGCACCCGGCCGGCGCGGCCGGTGCCGGGGCCTCGGGACGTGACGACGGCTCGCGCGTCCCGCGCGGCGAACCCATCATCCGCGTCGAGGGCCTCACCGCCGGTTACGACGGACGCACGATCCTCGAGAATCTCGATTTCGACGTGAAGCGCGGCGAGGTGTTCGTCATCCTCGGTGGCTCGGGCTGCGGCAAGAGTACGCTCCTGAAGCACATGATCGGCCTGTACGACGTGATGGCGGGGCGCGTCTGCATCGAAGGCCAGGACATCGTCGCGGCGCAGGGCGACGACCGCGATGCGATCCTGCGCCGCATCGGCGTCATGTACCAGTCGGGGGCGCTGTTCGGCTCGATGACGCTGCTCGAGAACGTGCGCCTGCCGATGGAGGCGTTCACGGCACTCGATGCCGAGCAGATGGACCTCCTCGCCCGCATGAAGCTCTCGCTCGTCGGGCTCGTGCAATTCACCGGGCACCTGCCGAGCGAGATTTCCGGCGGCATGCAGAAGCGCGCGGCGATCGCGCGGGCGATGGCGCTCGATCCGCCGATCCTCTTCCTCGACGAGCCCTCGGCGGGGTTGGATCCCATCACCTCCGCCGAACTCGACGCGCTGATCCGGCGCCTGGCCGACAGCCTCGGGGTGACCTTCGTGATCGTCACCCACGAACTCGCCTCGATCTTCGCGATCGCCGACCGTGTCATCATGCTCGACAAGCGGGTGAAGGGCATCATCGCCGACGGCGACCCGCGCAAGCTCCGCGACGAGAGCACCGATCCTTATGTCCACCAGTTCTTCCATCGCCAGGCGGAACTCGCCACGGCCCCCGCCTGACGGCGCCCCATGAGCCAGAAAGCCAACTACTTCAAGATCGGCCTCTTCGTGATCGGCGCCGTGGTCGCCGGCGTGGCCGTGCTCATCATCATCGGCACCGGGCGCTGGTTCCAGCCGAAGGTGATCATCGAGACCTATTTCGAGGAATCGGTGCAGGGCCTCGACGTCGGGTCGCGTCTCAAGTACCGCGGGGTGACGATCGGCGAGGTGACGAAGATCACCTTCACCTATACGCGCTACCAGCTCGATCTGCCGATCAACGAGCGGGTTCGCTACGTGCTCGTCGAAGCCGAACTCCAGCCGCGCCTCGTCGGCGGGCGGGCGGCGGCTGCCGACATCACCGACCCCGCGGCGGGCAAGCTCGAAATCGAGAAGGGCCTGCGCCTGCGCCTGGCACCGCAGGGCATCACCGGCACGAGCTACCTCGAAATGAATTACATCGATCCGCCGCCGCCGACGCTGCCGATCTTCTGGACGCCCGCGCACCTGTACATTCCGAGCGCGCCGTCGACGGTCACCGCCATCGTCAACGCCGCGCAGGACATCCTCGAAAAGCTCCACCGCATCGACTTCGAGGCGACGGTGACGCGCCTCGACAAGCTCCTCGACGTCACCACCGATCGCATGACGGGCCTCGACACCAGGAAGCTCACGGCGCAGACCGAGCAGACGCTCGCCAAGCTCGATCGCGCGCTCGACGGCCTCGACACGAAGAAGCTCAACGACGAGGCGGTCGCGCTCCTCGCCGAAATGCGCAAGACCAACGCCGTATTGAAGGAGCAGCTCGACAATCCCGCGTGGCGGAAGATTCCCGAGGACGCATCGGCGGCGATGGTGAGCGTGCGCAAGCTCGTGAGCGATCCCAAGCTCGCCAAGACGATCGCCGATCTCGAGCGCATCACCGGCCGCTTCGATCGCCTCTTCGGCTCGCAGGATGCCGACATCGCCGGAACCTTCGAGAACCTGCGCCAGATCACCGACAACCTGCGCGACCTGACCGAGGAAGCCAAGCGCTATCCGGGGAGCGTGATCTTCGGCGGGCCGCCGAAACCACTGGAGCGCAAGCCATGATCGTGTCGCGCCGTCACTTCGTCCGGCTCGCTGCCGCGAGCGCCGCGCTCGGCGTCGCCGCCGGTTGCGCGCGCCCCGCGCCGATCAAGGGTACGTACGTCCTGGAGCCGGCGCTGCCGCCGCCGGTCGCGCGCCCGCAGCCGGGGCTCTTGCGCGTGGGCAGCGTCGCCGTCGCCGCGCCGTACCGCGGGCGCAGCTTCGTGTACCGCGAGAGCGATCTCAAGTACGAGACGGATTACTACCACGAGTTCCTGGTGGCGCCGGCGGCGAACATCACCGACGCCACGGTGCGCGCGCTCACCGCCGCCAAGGTCTTCGCGGTGGTGGCGCCCCCGGGTGTTGCCGTCGACGCCGACTGGGTCCTCGACGGTTTCGTCGAGTCGCTCTACGGCGATGGGCGCACGCCGGCCAAGCCGTCGGCGGTACTGCGCATCACCTGGTTCCTCCGGCCGTACGACGGGAACGCCGGCGTGCCGCTGTGGACCCGCAGCTACGAGCGCGCCATCCCCTTCACCACCGGCAGCGCCGCGGCGTACGTCGAGGCGCAGAACCAGGCGCTCGCGGAGATCCTGGCCGAACTCGCGCGTGATCTGGCAGCGGTGAAGCTGCCGGCCGCCGCAACGTGAGCGATACCGCGCCGCGCGCTGCCGCGATTGCGGGCGGCGTCATCCTCTCGCTCAACGCCGGATCGTCGAGCCTCAAGTTCGCTCTGTACCGCAGCGAGGGCGGTGCGCTGCAGGGCACGCTGCGCGGACAGCTCGAGGGGCTGGGCGTGGCGCCGCGCTTCGTCGCCCGGGCGGCCGGGCGCACCATCGTCGACGAGAAACTCGCGCCCGGCGCGCTCGATCACCAGAGCGCGCTCGATTATCTCCTCGCCTTCCTGCAACGGCAGTTTCCGGGGCTCACGCTCGCCGCGGTCGGCCATCGCGTCGTCCACGGCGGCGCCGACTTCCTGCTGCCGGTGCGCGCCGATGCGGCGCTGGTGGCAGCGCTCGACCGCCTGGTCCCGCTCGCCCCGTTGCACCAGTCGCACACGCTGGCGCCGATCCGCATGCTGCTCGAGCGCCTTCCCGACGTGCCGCAGGTCGTGTGCTTCGACACCGCCTTCCACCGCACGCAACCGGCGGTCGCGCGCCGCTTCGCGCTGCCGCGCGCGCTCACCGAGCGCGGCATCGTGCGCTACGGGTTTCACGGACTCTCGTACGAGTACATCGCGCACGCGCTGCCGGCGCTCGACGCCCGGGCGGCGGCCGGGCGCACCGTGGTGATGCACCTGGGCAACGGCGCCAGCATGTGCGCGTTCTCCGGCGGGCGCAGTGCGGCGACGACGATGGGCTTCACCACTCTCGACGGACTGCCGATGGGCACCCGCTGCGGCGCGCTCGATCCGGGCGTCATCCTCCATTGCCTGACCGAACTGCACATGGATGCCGCCGCGGTCGAGCACCTCATCTATCACGAGTCGGGGCTCCTCGGCGTGTCGGGCATATCGAGCGACATGCGGGTGCTGGAGGGGAGCGCCGACCCGCACGCGCGGGAGGCGATCGAGCTCTTCGCCTACCGCATCGGCTGTGATCTGGGCGCGCTCGCCGCAGCGCTGGGCGGCCTCGACGCGATCGTCTTCACCGCCGGCATCGGCGAACACAGCGCCCCGCTGCGCGAGCGCGTGTGCCGGGCGGCGGCGTGGCTCGGCGTCGAACTCGACGCCGAGGCCAATGCGCGCCATGGCGCGCGCATCAGCACCGCCGGCAGCCGCACCAGCGCGTGGGTCATCCCCACCGACGAGGAACTCATGATCGCGCGACACGCGCAGGCGTTCCTCGCCACACCGGCGCTCGTCGAGCGCTGACCGGCACCTCGGCCGGCGCGCAGTCGGCGGGGACCGCGAGGATCGATTCAGGCGGTACCCCGCCGCGCGGGCGCGTGACTCAGCGGTAGTTCATCGTCCCCGGCAGCCACAGCGCGATCGATGGAATCGCGAGGACCAGCGCGAGTCCGAGCAGCAGCAGTCCGACGTAGGGCACCACGCCGGCGATGATTTCACCGATCGACGCGCGCGTGATCGCCTTGATCGCGAAGAGGTTCATGCCGACGGGCGGCGTGATCAGCGCGAGTTCGAGGTTGATCGTGAGGAGGATGCCGTACCACACCGGGCTGATGTGCAGCGCGGCGAGCACCGGGAGCACGACGGGCGTGGTGATGAGGATGATCGAGATCGTCTCGAGGAACATGCCGAGGATGAAGACGATTGCCATCACCGCGAGCAGGAACTGCGTCTGCGACAGACCATGCGTGGTGACGAGTTCGACGAGTTGCACCGGAATGCGCAGCTTGGTGAGGACGTTGCCGAGCATCGCTGCCGCCGCGAGGATGAGGAAGAGCATCGAGCTGTGACGCGTCGCGTCGATGCTCGCCTGCCAGATGTCTTTCAGCGACAGCGTGCGATACACGAGTGCCGCGATCGCGAGCGCGCCCACCGCGCCGGCCGCCGCGGCCTCGGTTGCGGTGAAGACGCCGAAGTACATTCCGCCCAGCACGAGCACCGGCAGCGCGAGCGCCCAGGCGGCGCGCCGCAGCGCGGCGAGCACCTCGGCGGCGGTCGCGCGCGGCTCCTTCGGGATCGGATGGCGCGAGAAACGCGCCGCGGTCATGCAGTAGACCGCGAAGATCCCCGCGAGCATGAGGCCGGGCACGACGCCGGCCATGAACAGCGCCCCGATCGAGGTGTCGGCGACCACGCCGAAGAGCACCATCGGCCCGGAGGGCGGAATGAGGATGCCGAGCGTGCCGCCACCGCCAACGACGCCGTAGGCGAAGCGCGGGCTGTAGCCGTAGCGGATCATGAGCGGAATCGCCGCGGAACCGATGGTGAGCGCGGTGGCAACACTCGATCCCGAGATCGCGGCAAAGACCGTGCAGGCGGCCACGGCCGCGACCCCCATGCCTCCGGGCAGATGGCGAAGCAGCGTGTGCGCGGCGCCGAAGAGATCGTCGACGACCTTGCCGCGGATCATGAAGTGCGCCATCAGCGTGAACAGCGGGATGGCGACGAGGAGGTAGGTGTCGAGCTTGGCGAAGACGAGGTCGGCCATGCCGCCGAGGTTTCCCTCGGCGGCGTAGACGATGGCGGTGGCGAAGAGCGCAAGCCCTGCAAACACCGGCACGCCGGTCAGCAGGACCAGCACGAGTCCGACGAGGATTGCCGCGAAGAGCACCGGGCGTCAGCCGTCCGTGGCGGCGATCGAGGGATCTCGCGACTCGGGCGTGGGCGGCGGTGCCCGCCACGCGGCGATGAAGGCGACGATCGCCGCCACACCGAGGAGCGCGGCGCCGATGGGAACGGCGAGCTGCGGTACCCACATCGGCGCCGCGAGGTACCCGTTCGAGCGCAGGTCGACCATGCGCGAGAACGCGATCATGTCGACGCCTTCCCAGGTGAGCAGCGCCGCGATGACCGCGACCGAGGCGAGTCCAAGGAGCGCGACGATCTTGCGCCCGCGTCCGACGAGGCGCTCGGTCAGCACGTCCACGGCGATGTGCTCGCCGCGGAAGAGCGCGTCGGCGGCCGCGAGCATCACCGACGCGACGAGCAGGTAACCGACGAGTTCGTCGACCCACGGCGTGCGGTGGTTGAAGAAGTACCGCATGACGACCGAGTAGGCGACGATGACCATCGACACGAGCGTCGCCGCAGCGGCCACGACGACGCCCGCACCCGCGAGCGCGCGCACGAGGCGCCCGATCGACTTCACGCCGCCACCCGATCCGACGTCAGATCTTGCCGAGGAGCTCGATGATCTTCGGACCGCCTTCGGGTGCGGACTTGAGGAAGGCCTCACGCACCGCGGGCTCCATCACGGCTTTCCACGCCGCCTGCTCGGTCGGCGTCTGCAGGTGGATCGTCATGCCCTTCGTCTGCAGGTCGCGGATCGCCGCGTCGGCGGTGGCCTCGGTGACGCCGATCGACTCCGCTTCCACCTTGGCCGCGGCGGCCTCGATCGCCTGCCGGTAGTCGGGCTTGAGCTTCCCCCACCACGCCGGGTTCGCGTACATGTGGAAGTAGATCGTGAAGATGGGACCCACGGTCCCGTACTTCTGCACCTCGTAATACTTGCGGCTGAAGGCGGCCGAGACGTCGGTGAGGCCCGCGTCGAGCACGCCGGATTGCAGCGCCTGGTAGACCTCGGAGCCCGGCATCGCCGAGGGCGCGGCGCCGGCGGCGACGAGACCCTTGTCGGTCATCGAGTTCAAGCCGCGGATCTTCACACCCTTGAAGTCGTCGATGGCGACGATCGGCCGCTTGGAGGACGTGATGATCGTCTGTCGCGTGATGTAGAGCCAGGCGACGCTGTGCACGCCGCGCTGCTCGAGCTTCGCGTCGAGGAACTTGCGCGCCTCGGAGGTGGGGAAGCGCTTGATGCGCTCGAGATCGCCCATCGCGTAGGGAATGAGCGTCGCGCTCATCTCGGGAATCGTCGTGCCCCACTGGAAATTGACGCTCATCGCGGCTTCGATCGTGCCGCGCGCGACCTGCGGATAGTTCTCGGCGGCCTTGGCGAGCTGCTCGGAGCCGTAGAGCTGGACCTCGACGCCGCCGTTGGTGCGCGTCTTGACGTCGGCAGCAAAGCTCTCGAGGAGCTTCGTCATGTGGTGCGCGGGCGGCACCTGGTGCGAGATGCGCATGACGACCGGTTGCGCGAGAGCCGCGGTACCGATCACGAGGGTGGCGGCGACGGCGAGGCGAAGCAGGCGAATCATCGGAGGCTCCGGGTGGTGGCGAGTGAAGAAATCGGGGGCAGAAGGGACAATCGGCCGGAAATTACCACATCCGCCGAGCGCTTCCTGATCCAGGTCATGGCGTCGCGCGCCCTCCGTGCGTAATCTCTTGCCATGAGTACCGACAAGAGCAACCTGGGGTCCGGCTGGTGGGTCAAGAACCTGGAGGAGGTCGATCGCGAGGTCGCCCGCCTCGCCGCCCTGTGCAAGGTGCGGCTCCTCGACCCCGGCGTCATCGAGCGTGTGCTGCACGACGACGACTCGGTCTGCGGAACGGCCAACAAGGTCGCCTTCGACAAGCTCCGGCAGATGCTGATGATGCACTACCACATTCGCGACAAGGCCGCCGGTGCGTTGGGGCAGGCCGCCACCGCCGAGGCCGTGGCGGCGATCGTCGCCGATCTTCGCAAGCGGCTCGGCGACAAGCTGGGCGGCGAGTCGCCCTGATCGATTCCAGTCGGCGTCGAACCAGCCGCCGTTCCCTATCGCTTGTCGCGTCCTGGATTGATCGCTACGCATCCGGCGTCGACTCGGTTCACCGCAGCGGTCGCATCCGGCAGCCTGGGAATATTCCATCATGAGCAAAGTCAGTCCGGCGAGCCAACTGGCGCATAGTCAGGACATCGCTACCAAGATCGGGATCGTCTTCCGCAAGCGCCTCGAGCTTGCGCAAGCGGAACTGGCGCGGCGTCTTGCGGCGGCACACGATGCCAGCGGTCCCGCGAAGGCGCCGGCGGCACCCGTCGATCCGATCCGCTTGTGGTCGGACGCCTATGCGTACGCGGTCGATGCGAGCCAGCGCACGGTGCTGTTCTGGGATACCGTGCGCCAGCGCGGCAACGCGTTCATCGCGCATGTGCAGGCGGGGCTGCCGCCGGTGTTGCACTTCGACTACGAGATGGTCGTCGATGGCCGTGCCCTGCCAAGCGCGGTGAACTACGCGCTGGTCCGCATCACACCGCCCGCCGGGGTGATCGTGGATCCGGACAAGCGCCCGTACATCATCATCGACCCGCGCGCGGGCCACGGGCCCGGCATCGGCGGCTTCAAGGACGACTCGCAGGTCGGCGTCGCGTTGCGTGCTGGCCACCCCGTCTACTTCGTGATCTTCTTCCGCGATCCGGAACCCGGCCAGACGCTCCTCGACGTGTGCCGTGCGGAGCAGACCTTCGTGCGCAAGGTGCGTGACCTGCACCCGAAGAGTCCGAAACCGGCCATCCTCGGCAACTGCCAGGGCGGATGGGCGGCGATGATGGTCGCCGCCTCCGACCCCGACGACACCGGGCCGATCGTGATCAACGGGGCGCCCATGTCGTACTGGAGCGGCGCGTGGCAGGAGGGTGCGGGCGACAATCCGATACGCTACGCAGGTGGCATGCTCGGCGGCACCTGGCTCGCCTCGCTGTCGGCGGACATGGGTGACGGCGTCTTCGACGGCGCGCATCTGGTCGAGAACTTCGAGAACCTCAATCCCGCGAATACGTTCTGGGACAAGTACTACCATCTCTACGCCAACGTCGACACCGAGTCGCCGCGTTTCCTCGAATTCGAGCGCTGGTGGGGCGGCTTCTATCTCATGAACCGCGAGGAGATCGAGTGGATCACGCGCAACCTGTTCGTCGGCAACCGGCTGTGGAAGGGTGAGACGCGCGGGATCGACGGCGGCAGCCTCGACCTGCGCGCGATCAAGGCGCCGATCGTGCTCTTCGCCTCGATGGGCGACAACATCACTCCGCCGCAGCAGGCATTCAACTGGGTCGCCGACGTCTACGGTTCTACCGACGAGATCAAGGCGCGCGGGCAGGTGATCGTCGGCCTCGTGCACGAGAACGTCGGTCATCTCGGCATCTTCGTATCGGGAAAGGTGGCCAAGAAGGAGCACACGCAGATCGTCTCGGTCCTGGAGTCGATCGAAGCGCTGCCGCCGGGCCTGTACGGGATGCGCATCAACGAGCGTCCCGATCGTCGCGGCAAGGTCGAATACGAGGTCGAATTCGAGGAGCGCACGCTCGAGGACGTGGCAGCGCAGCTCAATCGCTTCCAGCGGCAGGACGAGAAGCCGTTCGAGGCCCTCGCCGCGGTGTCCGAGTTCAACCAGCGAGCGTACGAGCTCTTCTTGCAGCCCCTCGTGCAGGCCGGCGCCAATGAGTACACCGCGAAGCTCGGCCGCACCCTCCATCCGCTGCGCATGCAGCGCTGGGCCTTCTCCGACATGAATCCGTGGCTGCAATGGATCGGTCCGGCCGCCAACATGGTCCGCGCGCAGCGCGCGGCCGCCAGCACCGACAATGTCTACACGCGGTTGGAGACCGCGGCCTCGGCGGCGATCAGCGCGTCGCTCGATCACTATCGCGCCGTGCGTGATGCGGCGAGCGAGGCCGCTTTTATCCTTGCCTACGGCAATGTGTTCTCGCTCTATCTCGCCGACAGGCGCGGTACCGTGCCGCGAGCGGCAGTCGAGGCCCGCGAGCTGCCGTTCGTGCAGGATGCGCTGGCGGCGATCCGGAGCGGCGGTTATGCCGAGGCATTGGCGCGGGTGGCGTCGCTGCTTGCGCGCCAGGGCGAGCCGTTGCTCCTGGCGCGCCTCGCCGCCAAGCGGCAGCTTCTCGACGACTATCGCGAGCTCCTGCCCGACCTGCCGCCGGACCAGTGGCGGCGCATCCGTGGCGAGCAGGACATCATCGTCCGCTACGAGCCGGACGAGGCGCTGGCAACGCTGCCTGAACTGCTCCGCGATGCCGACGATCGCACGCGATTCGCGACGCTCGTCCGCCGCCTCGTGACCGATCAGCGGATGCGCCAGGCGCAGCCGACCCGCGACCAGCTCGCCATGGTCGAGGAGATCGAGCGCACGCTCGTGCCGCGCGGGCTGCCGCCGGCAGCCCGCGTGTCGGAGACGTCCGCGCTCGTGCGCGCCGCAACGCGCGGCGCCGCCCCGCCCCGCAAGCGCACCGCGCGGCCGCGTGCCTGAGGATCGACGGCATGGAGCGCACCCACGCGAAGTACCAGTACCTGCTCGATCACTGCAAGACGCTGCCCGCCGTGCCGACGGCGGTCGCGCATCCTTGCGACGACGGTTCGCTGCGAGGCGCCGTCGATGCCGCCCGGCTGGGACTCATCGCCCCCATTCTCGTCGGCCCGCAGGCGCGGATCGCCGCGGTGGCCAAGGATGGGGGGATCGATCTCGGATCGATTCCCATCGTCGATGCGCCATACAGCGAGGCATCGGCAGCGAAAGCGGTGGAGCTGGTCCGCCAGGGGCGCGCCGAGGCGCTCATGAAGGGAAGCCTGCACACCGACGAGTTGATGGCCGCGGTGGTGAGCCGCGACGCCGGGCTGCGCACGGCGCGCCGGATCAGTCACTGCTTCGTCATGGACGCACCCGAGTACTGCGAGACCCTCATCGTCACCGATGCGGCGATCAACATTGCGCCGACCCTCGAGGACAAGGTCGACATCGTCCAGAACGCAATCGACCTCGCGCATGCGCTGCATTTTCCGGAGGTGCGGGTGGCGATCCTGTCGGCGATGGAAACGGTCAACTCGAAGGTTCCGTCGACCATCGAGGCGGCGGCGTTGTGCAAGATGGCCGATCGGGGTCAGATCACCGGTGCGCTCGTCGACGGGCCGCTGGCCTTGGACAACGCCATCAGCCCCGAGTCGGTGCGCATCAAGCACATCCAGTCGCCCGTTGCCGGTCGCGCCAACGTGCTCGTCGTCCCGGACCTCGAGGCCGGCAACATGCTCGCCAAGAGCCTGTCGTTCCTCGCCCGGGCCGATGCCGCCGGAATCGTCCTCGGTGCCCGGGTGCCGATCATCCTCACCAGCCGCGCCGACTCGGTCTCCGCCCGCCTTGCCTCCTGTGCCATCGCTTCGCTCGTCGCGCACGCTCGTCGTGAGGCGGTGGCCAAGGCCGTTGCCTGACCATGAGCGACCCGACCCCCGTCATCGCGGTGATCAATGCCGGCTCGTCGAGCCTCAAGTTCTCGCTGTACGAACCGCGCAGCGACGGTCTTGGATTTCTCGCTGGCGGTCAGATCGAGGCGCTGTTCACAGCGCCGCGGCTCATCGCGCGTGCCGCGGATGGCCGGCACGTCGATCTGCCGATGCGCGGCGAAGCTGCGACGCTGGGGCATGAAGCGGCACTCGCTGCGCTGATCGAGTTCCTGCGCGTGCATTTCACGCACCACGTGCTGGTCGCGATCGGACATCGCGTGGTGCACGGTGGTCCCCAGTATGCGCAGCCGGTGCGGATCGATGCCGAGGTGTTCGCCACGCTCGAGCGGTTCATCCCCTTGGCGCCGCTGCACCAACCGCACAACCTCGCGCTCGTCCGGGTCGTCGCGGCGCGGCGACCCGAGTTGCTGCAGGTCGCCTGCTTCGACACCGCCTTCCATCGCGGCCAGCCCCGCGACGCGCAGGCCTTCGCGTTGCCCCGGGAATTCGCCGAGCGCGGCGTGCTGCGCTACGGTTTCCACGGATTGTCGTACGAGTACATCGCGCAGGTGCTGCCCGGATACGATGCGAAGGCGGCCGCGGGGCGCACGGTCGTGCTGCACCTCGGCAACGGCGCCAGCATGTGCGCGATGCTGGGTGGTCGCAGCGTCGCCACCACGATGGGTTTCACCGCAGTCGACGGCCTGCCGATGGGCACCCGCTGCGGCAACATCGATCCGGGGGTATTGCTCTTTTGCATGGATCACCTCGGCATGGATGCGCGCGCCATCGAAAAGCTCGTCTATGAGCGGTCGGGCTTGCTCGGGATGTCGGGAATCTCGAGCGACATGCGCACGCTGGAGGCGAGCGACGATCCGCGCGCCCGCGAGGCGATCGACATCTTCGCCTATCGCATCTGCCGTGAGTTGGGTTCGCTGGCCGCGGCGCTGGGTGGCGTCGACGCCATCGTATTCACGGCGGGCATCGGCCAGCACAGCGTGACGCTGCGCGAGCGGGTCTGCCGCGACGCCGCGTGGCTGGGCGTGGCCATCGATCCCGCCGCGAACCGGGCCGGCGAGCAGAGGATCAGTACGGCAGCAAGTCGGGTCACGGTGCTGGTCGTACCGACCGACGAGGAACTCATGATCGCGCGCCACACCCGCGCCGTGCTGGAGACCACCGCTGCAACGAGACCATCGTCATGACGACCGCTCCGCATCGCCCCGTGCTCGAAGGCCGCAAAGCCCTCGTCGTCGGCATTGCCAACGACCAGTCGATCGCCTACGGCTGCGCCCGGGCCTTCCGCGAGGTCGGCGCCGACCTCGCGCTCACCTACCTCAATGCCAAGGCCCGCCCTTTCGTGGAGCCGTTGGCGAAGGAACTCGGCGCCTCGATCTTCCTGCCGCTCGACGTTTCGGCGGACGGCGAGTTGGAGGCCGTATTCGAGGCCATCCGCCGCGAATGGGGGCGCCTCGACATCCTGGTGCACTCGATTGCCTTCGCGCCAAAGGAAGACCTGCAGGGCGGCTTGCTGCAGTGCTCGGCAGCCGGGTTCGCCAGGGCGATGGACGTGTCCTGCCATTCGTTCGTGCGGATGGCGCGGCTCGCTGCGCCGTTGATGAATGATGGCGGGACCATGTTCGCGATGAGCTACTACGGTGCCAACAAGGTCGTGCCCACGTACAGCGTCATGGGCCCCGTGAAGGCGGCACTCGAGGCCTCCTGCCGTTATCTGGCCTACGAACTGGGCGGGAAGGGGATCCGGGTCCATGCGATCTCGCCGGGCCCCCTCAAGACGCGCGCTGCTTCGGGCCTCAAGGATTTCGATCTGCTGCTCAACGAGGCAGCGCAGCGGGCGCCGCTGGGTGAACTGGTCGACGTCATGGACGTCGGCTTCGCTTGCGCGTACCTTGCAACTCCATACGGTCGGCGCCTGTCGGGGGAGACGCTCTACGTCGATGGTGGCGTGAACATCATGGCGTGATTCGCACGCAGGCGGTGGCGATCAGAACGGCGGCGACCCCATTCCGGACTGCCCATTCATGGCGACGATCGATGGAGTGGCTCGCCGCGTGCTGAGCGCATTTCCGCCTGCTCGTTGGCTGCGTGCGTATCCGCTGCGCTGGTTGCCGCTGGATGCGCTGGCAGGGGTCACGCTCGCCGCGTACGCCATCCCGGTATCGCTCGCCTACGCCGCGCTCGCCGGCCTTCCACCGCATTACGGGATCTACTGCTATCTCGTCGCCGGGCCCGCGTACGCGCTTTTCGGCTCGTCGCGACAACTCGCGATCGGCCCGACATCGGCAATCTCGATCCTGGTCGGGAGTGCGCTCGGTGCAATGGGACTCGCCGATGTCACGCAATACGCGCAGGTAGCCGCCCTCACCGCGCTGCTCTTCGCCGTGGTGAGCCTGATCGCGTGGACCCTGCGGCTCTCCACGCTCGTCAATTTCGTCAGCGAGACGATCCTGCTCGGCTTCAAGGCCGGGGCGGCGCTCACCATTGCGATGACGCAGTTGCCGAAGCTCTTCGGTGTTCCCGGAGGCGGCGAAAATTTCTTCGAAAGGGCATGGCTGCTCGTCACGCAGCTGCCCGCCACGAATCCCGTCGTCCTCGTCTTCGGGCTCGTCGCGGTCGGCATCCTCGTCGCGGGCGAGCGGCTGCTGCCAGGGCGCCCGGTCGCCCTTCTGGTCGTCGTTGCCGCGATCGTCGCCATCTCGGCGACCCCGCTCGCCGAGATGGGTTTCAGGACAATGGGGGCACTATCGTCGGGACTGCCGAAGCTCGCACTCCCGCCGCAGCATCTGCGCGAGATCGACGGGCTCGTGCCCCTCGCCCTCGCCTGCTTCCTTCTCGCGTATGTCGAGGGCGTATCCGCGGCACGCACGATTGCGCAGCGCCATGGCTACTCTGTCGACGCGCGCCAGGAGTTGCTCGCGTTGGGCGCCGCGAACCTTGCCGCGGCGTTGGGACAGGCGTATCCGGTGGCCGGCGGGCTCTCACAGTCGACCGTCAACGACCAGGCGGGGGCGAAGACGCCGCTTGCACTCATCTTCGCCTCGGTAACGATCGCGTTGTGCCTGCTCTATCTCACGAGCCTCCTGCGCAATTTGCCGAACGTCGTGCTCGCGGCGATCGTGCTGGTCGCGATCAAAGGGCTCGTCAACATCGCGGAGTTGCGGCGTACCTACGAACTGTCGCGAGCCGAGTTCTGGGTCGCGATGGTGGCCTGCGCCGGAGTCTTGCTCTTCGGCATCCTCGAGGGGGTCCTCGTCGCAGCGATCGTGTCGATGCTGTTGCTGGTGCGTCGCGCTGCCTACCCACACGTGGCGAAACTCGCGCGCATTCCGGGAACGAAGCGCTACTCCGACGTCGCGCGCAATCCGGACAACGAAGTGGTTCCCGGCGTGCTCGTCGTTCGCGTCGAGGCAAGCCTCGTGTACTTCAATATCGACCACGTGAAGGACGAAGTGCGCCGGTTCATCGCGGCGGAGGCGACGCCACCGCGTCGCGTCGTCTGGGATCTGTCGAGTTCGCCGTACGTGGACATTGCCGGCGCGCGCTGTCTCGCGGAACTGGCGGCGGAGTGGGCAGGGCAAGGCATCGAGCTGCGCCTGGTCGATGCCCGCTCCACCGCCCGTGACTTGCTGCGCCGAACGCTGCACGACGTCGATGTGGATCGTCGCATCGAGATCGACACCGCGGTTCGCGGCTGATCGCCGCCGTCGACGTGGCGTGGACGGCACAGGGGATCGGCACCCGCCACCGGCCGTCGTCGTCAGTACTTCTCCGGAACGCGCCGATAGGCGACCTTGGGCTCCGTGTAGCCCTTTGCCTTCTGCCGCTTGGGCAGCTCCACCTTCTCGCGCGACGGCTTCTCGTAGGGAATCTGCGCAAGGAGGTGCGTGATGACGTTGAGCCTTAGCCGCCTCTTGTTCTCTGCATTGGCGACGTACCACGGTGCCCACTGGGTATCCGTCGCCGCCAGCATCGCATCGCGCGCCCGGGAGTAGTCGTACCACCGGCTGTACGACAACAGGTCCATCGGCGACAGCTTCCAGACCTTCCGGCCGTCGTCGATCCGCGCCTTCAGGCGGCGCGTTTGCTCCTCGGCGCTGACGTCGAGCCAGTACTTGAGCAGCATGATCCCCGAATTGACCATTGCTTTCTCGACCAACGGGGCGATTTGCAGGAAGCGCTCCACCTGCTCGAGCGGAGTGAACCCCATCACCCGTTCGACCCCGGCCCGGTTGTACCAGCTCCGATCGAAGATGACGATCTCTCCAGCCGCGGGGAGGTGCGGCATGTAGCGCTGGATGTACATCTGCGACTGCTCGCGCTCGGTGGGGGCGGGCAGCGCCACCACCCGGAACACGCGCGGGCTGACACGCTCGGTGATCGCCTTGATCGTGCCCCCCTTGCCGGCGCCGTCGCGACCTTCGAACACGATGCAAACCTTGAGACCCTTGGCCTGAACCCAGAGCTGGAGATTCACGAGTTCGACGTGCAGCGCTTCGAGCGTCCGTTCGTAGTCCTTGCGCGAGAGCTTGTGCTGGTCGCTGGGCGCCGCCTCGGCATCGGTCCCGCGTGCACTGCCGGCGGCGCGGGTGACGCGGTTGGCGTCCGCCTTGTCCTTGGTCCTTGTTTGCTTGGCCATGCTGGATCTCCTCGTCAGGGGCTTCAGTTGATCGTGGCGAAGGCCTGGTGCCGTCGCCATAGAGCATATGCGATCACGGTCGTGCCGGACAGCACGAAGTAGGCGAGCACGGTCGCGATGATCGCGGGTGCCGCATTGTTGAGAGTGGCAACGAGCAGCGCGAGGCCGGTATTGCGGGAGGCACTGGAGATTGCCGTCGCCGTACGCGTCGTCTCGTCGGGGCCGCCGAGGAGGTGCCCGACGAGCAACGCCAGGACCGTTGCCGCGATGATCGCGGCGGCGGCACGCATGCCGGCGCCGATGACCATTTCATGGACATCGACGAGGACCAGTGCCAGCAACAGGACGAGCAGGAGCGATCCGACCCGCTGGAGAACGGGCTCGAGCCGGGCGCTCGCGCGCGGAAGCCACCTGCGCATCGCCAGCCCAAGAGCCAGCGGGAGCAGTTGGGCGACCACCACCTGACGACCGAGGTGCCGAGGATCCACCGAGGCCGCCCCGGCGTAGTACTCGTCCAGGCCGGCGATCCACGCCGGTATCGAGACGATCGCGCTGCACGCGACCGCGATCTGCAGCGCCGGCGCAAAGGCACGATGACCGCCTGCGTTGAGTGAATTGCGCAAAGCGATCGGGGCACCTGGGGTGATAGCGATCAGCATCATGCCGATCTCGACCGAACGCGGAAGCTCGAAGGTCGTGGCGACAACCCAGACGATCACTGGTACGGCGATCAGCACGGCAAACAGCGCGCGAGCCATCAGCAGCGGGCGCCGGATGACCCAGCGGAACTCGCCCGGCACGATCACGATCCCCAGATCGAGCATCACGACGAACAGCGTCGCCGCAGCGACGAGTGAGAGCATCCAGTCCGGAATCACGTTGCCGAGTGTCACGCGTTCGACCCCGGTGCGCTGCCCGCTACGGTCCCGCCCAGTCCTTGCGTGTCGCCGATGCGCGCGAGCTCGCGATCCTCGGGCAGCGCGAAGGACGTCTCGATGACCCGATCGAGGATCTGGATCTCCCGCAACACCGGCGGATGGCGGGAGTCGGGGAGTGCTTCCAGCAGATCGTCGAGCATGGCCCGCATGCGCCGTACCACCTGGAGGCTGCCGGCACCGCAGGCGCGAATCTCGCGGCACGCCGCATGGACGTAGTCGTTCCAGTTGGGCGTGCGAAAGACGACCCGCGGCGCACCGGTGGCGTCGTGCAGGACTTCATCACGCAGATGACGCTTGCCGAGCAGGCGCAGGAGCCGATGTATCTGGTCGAGCGCGAGTACCGCCGTCGTCGGATCGTTGATGGCAGGGGACAGCGCCTTGAGCGCGATGTCGACGAGGATCCTGAGCGCAAACATCGGGTCCTGCTCGAGAGTCCGTTCGGTGCCGATCGCCACCGCCGCGCGCAGCGTGCGCTCGTCGACCCTCGCCGCGTCGCCGTACAGCCTGAAGAGTGCGTTGTCGTCGGCGACGAAGTCGCCGATGTGCGGAATGAATTCGATGACGCAGGCATGACGCCGTGCCATCGTGACGAGCGAGCCGAGGTCCAGCGCGAGCACGATGCCGGGAGTCCCGGCGTGCACGACCGTGCGCTGTGGTGGTCCCCTGGCATCGTCCAGCGTGGCTCGCGTGCCGGCGGTCCCGCCCGCGAGCATCGGATACACCTGCTGAATGACCTCGACCGCGGTGTCACCGACGCGCGCCACGATGCTCACTGGGCGCAGGAGGCGTGCGGCGTAGTCGATGAGAAAGAGGAAATCGGCAATGCAGGCGATGCCCAGGATTGCAGTCACGAAGGCGACGAGCTGGCTCACCGTCGCATCGTGTCGATTCAGGGCCATGACGGCGAAGACCAGCGCGAAGACGAAGAGGCCGACGCTGTAGCGCACGACGTTGTCGCGCAGCAAGATGGTCGCGATGATGCGCGGGGTGAGCTGTCCACCGGCAACCTGGATCGCGACCAGTAGCGAGCCGAAGGTGAACACGAGAAAGGACAGCGTCAGCGTGATTACCGTCTGATAGAGAGCCTCGGCGCCCGCCGGCGCGAGCGCCCCCCAGCTCCAGGCGAGATGGTGATCGACCCAGCGCAGGAGCGGCACGGTCACGAGGACCAGTGCAATGGCGACGAGCGGAACGGTCCACAGCGCGGACTTGAGGTAGCTCGTGACCCGGTACAGGCGTCCCCAGTTGATGCGCCGGCGCAGCTTCCGGATGATCCGCTGCGTGCGCAGTTCGCCGCGCAGGACGAATCGACGCCAGGAACTTCGTGGACGACGTGCGGGCACGGACACAGCCGACCCAGCGAAAGCGGACGGCCCTACCGCGCGGTGGGCGACGCCACCGTCACGAGGACTCGGCGGGTCGCCACCCGTAGGCATGGGTGCCGGGCGCGACCGTCGCCAGGGCGAATGCCAGCGCCGCGCCAACGCCGGTCGGCATGGAGATCGGGAACCGCCACACAGGTCGATTGCACTTCATGATCTCGTCGTCCTCAAGGTGGCGTCACGCGTGCCCAGCCGCTGCCTGGGTCGAACTTGCGCATTGCGGATGCCTTCGTACGCGTGTCGGGTCCGAGGTCGGCCTGATAGACGACGCCGTCCTGGTTGACCACGAACGTCATGATTCCCGAACTGCCGTACTTGGCGGGGTAGGCCGCGACTGCAAAGCCACCGATCGCGCGGCCGTGCACGACGTAGTCGACAGCACCACCCGTGGCGCTCGCCCCTTGCCCCCGCAGCATGCGGAAATAATAGCCGTGGTATGGAGTCGGGGCGTCCGGTCTGGTGCGATATCCTTCACCCGCCGCGTGGGCCACGAGTTGTCCGAGGGGGCTTGGCGGCTCACCGGCTGCTGCTGGCCAGTACAGGCCATCGTGCTTGCCCGGAGTACTCGCGAAGCGCTGCGCATACTCGAGGATGCCATTGCCGTTGCGGTCCGCCGAGGCGTACTCGCGCTGGGCATCCACCACTGCCTGCAGCACCTTGATGACATCGAGCTCGTTCTTGCCGATCCGTCGGGCGAGCAGTTCCTCGCGCCCTGCCGCGGTATCGAAGCGCCAGCGCTCGCCGCTCTTCACGAGCGGGAACGCGAACGGGAAGTCGTCACTGCCGAGCGTGAGTTGCATGGCTGCTCCGCGCGGAACCAATGCGTGCTTCGTGTCGTAGGCGGCGACGAACTGTTCACGCAAGCTGCGGTCGGCCACCGGGTCGCCGGAGGTCAGATCGCCACGGTCGTTGCCGAGCACTGCGCGCAGGGCGTTGGCGTCGTTGGCCCGGGTTGCCGCGATCAATGCGGCGACGGCGTCGTCGGGGGTCGCGAAGGTCCGTTGAGGCGGTGGCGCGGCCATGGCCGGCATCGCAGCGAGCAGGGTGCCGAGGATGGCGGCACATCGGATGAACCACTGCCGCGCGCGGACCGGAAACCGAACGGAAGCAAGGGTGCGCATTGCCATTGCCTCGTCATGGGTGCTCGTACTCATCGCCGACCTCCACGTCCGCCACCGCCACCGCCGCGGCCACCGCCGCCCCCACCTCCACCCCCGCGCGCGGCGGCCGCGCCACCTGCTCCCCGCGACGCATTGATGCTCGCGGCACCGCGGTTGCTGTAATCGCGCGTTTGCGTGGCCCCGCGCGTATCGAAGGCCGAGTTGCCGCGGCCGCTGACGTCGCGCTGCGCCACGCCCGCACCGCCGAGGCTGCCAGCACCACCGGCACCGCGATCGCCCATGCCTCCCGCGCTACGATCGCCGATGCCCGCCGGGCCGCGATCGGCACTGCCCGCCCGATTGCCCGCAATATCGCGTTGCGACACTTCACCGCGTTGGATCTGCTCGCGACCGCTGTCGGCCCGTCCACGGAACGCGTCGCGCGACGCCGCGTCAGCCGTCTGCCCACGCCCGTACTGCTTCGCGACCCCCTGATCTCGATACGGGACGGCGCCCCGGTGCTCTGGGCGGTGATTCCAGTTGCCGTCGCTGATGTTGGTGCGATTGAAGTTGTTGTAGCGGTTCACGTTCACGTTGACGTCGCCATGACCCCAGTTCACTCCACCCCATAGCGCGCCGCCGACGATCACGCCGGCGGTGAAGCCGAGCAGCGCACCGCCAGCGACGTACCCCGGCGGATACCAGTAGTACGGTGGATATGCCGGGTATGGCCACGCGCCGTACACCACCGTCGGGTTGTACGTCGGAACGTAGACCACCTCGGGGTTCGTGGGTTCGATCTTGATCACGGTCGTGTTGTTCTCCTGGGTGGTCGCGACCGTCTGCTCCTTCGAATCCTTGAGCGAGCCTTGCGCCACCGCCTTGCCGCGGAGCGATTGCACGGTGGCGAGGACGTCCTTCTGCTGGGCGAGGAAGGCGTCGCCGAGCTTCTGTGTCCAGTCGAGCTTGTCGCTCATCATCGTGAGGACCTGCGGAAAGACCGTGAGCGATTTCACCGCGGGATCCCAGGGTTGGCCCTGCAGCGCATCCTCGAGCGCCTTGTCCTTGAGTCCGGGATTGGCCTTGATCCAGCGCTCCGCAGCCACGATTTCCAAGGGGTAGGTCGAGGCCATCAGCACCTGGGTCAGCAGGGCATCGGGATAAAGCGCGATGGGCGCCACGAGTTGGTCGAGTTCCTGCTGCGAGAACGCGGGCGCGGCCGTCGTTCCAGGCGCGACGGCGCCGGCCGCCCCAGTTGGCGCCGCCGCCACCTGCGCGTGCACGGACGGCAACGGCGCGACGCAGGCAAGCGTCACGAGGCATCGTGCAAGGATCTTCTTCGGCGTGGATTTCATGGGCTCGTGTCACTCCTTCCTTCCGCGCATGCCGCACGCGTGCGGTGTTTCGTCGAGGAACGCCATGGGCGTTTGGGTCCGTTGTGCGCGCATCGACAGCTCTCCACGGGGGCGTACAACTCGCGATCGCTTCCGCGCCCGGGCGCACGGTCGATGGTGTGGGGTGCGCATTCTGCACCGGAATTGCGGGCGCGCCAGTACCACGACGCAACGATCGCGCGTGTCCGGGACGATCGCGCGGCGACCGGGGAAGCGCGATGCTCAGTCACGATGCAGGAGCACGCGCAGCAGTGCCGCTCGGTCGCACAGGCGTACGCTGCGGCCCGTCACGGCGATGTGGCGCTGCACATGGAAGCGGGCGAGCGTGCGGCTCACGGTTTCTGCGGACACGCCGAGATGGCTGCCGATCTCCGCACGTGTCATCCGCAGTTCGACGGCGTCGCGCGCGAAGCCGAGCGCGTGATGGCGGTCGACGAGATCGAGCAGGAACGACGCCACCCGCTGCGCGGCCGTCATCGTCCCCAGACGCAGCTCGCGGCGCATCGCCCGGCCGAACGCCTGCGACAGTGTGTGGGCGAGCGTGGCGGCAAACGCCGAGTCCTCGCGCAGGAGCCGCTCGACGTGCGCGGCAGACGCATGCCAGCAGGTGATCGTCTCCATTGCACACAAGGTGGCGTCGTGCGTGCCGGCGGCGAGAGCCTCGAGCCCGAGAACGTCCCCGGGGTGACAGAACGCCAGGATGTGTTCCTCGCCGTCGGGACTGACCGCCACCTGCTTGCACGAGCCGCTGCGGAGGATGTACAGACCCGCGAACGGGGCGCCGCTGCGCACCAGGACGTCGCCGCGAGCCAGGCGCAGGTGGCGCGCGTCCGGTACCGCGAGACGCGCGGTCATCGGCCACGCATACGCGTCGGAGCAGCGCGCGCGAGCGTGGCGCGACGCGCTCTGGACGTGGCGTGGGGCCGTCCCGCTTGGTGCAAGCGGCGGCACGTCGATATCGGTTGCAGGAAGATCGTTCACACTTGGCTTCCCTCGCGCGATGCGACCCACGTATCGCAGATGCGACCGATCATGCGCGAGATCACGGGCGTCGCCGC
Organism: Burkholderiales bacterium; assembly: GCA_039807685.1. Lineage (GTDB taxonomy): Bacteria > Pseudomonadota > Gammaproteobacteria > Burkholderiales > Casimicrobiaceae > VBCG01. Next base: position 12,359 of record JBDHRR010000006.1, on the reverse strand, counting down.
ATGCCAGTGGCACCATGCCGTGGCCGCGCCTGGATGATCGTTCCCGAACGCCCGCCACCCTTTCGCGCTCCATCGCACCCGATCGCCATGCCAGGAATGTCTCGCCATCGCTGCATCATGCGCGTCGCGCTGCTGCTCTTCATGCCGTTGCCCGGCATTGCCCCACCCGCGCGTGGACAGGAACCGCAAGTCAGTGCCGACGCGCCCGCGAATCGCGACCTGCGTCCGTCGGTGGCAACGCGCTTCTTCGACCCCGAGGACGGACAGGTCGACGTTTCCGAGTTCCTCGCCACCGCACATGGCGTCCTGCCGATCCCCATCGTGATCACCGAGCCCGCCGTCGGTTACGGCGGCGGCGCAGCGGGCCTCTTCCTGCGTCCGCGGCGCGACGCCGGCGCGGAGGGCTGGTCGCGTCCCGACATCTCCGGGATCGGCGGCTTCGCGACGGAGAACGGGACGTGGATGGGTTTCGCGGGCGACGTCAGTCGGTGGCACGACGGCCGCTTGCGCACGCTCGTTGGGGCAGGCACGGGGACCGTGAATCTCGACTTCTACGGGCTGTCGGGCGATCGCGAAGCACGCGACAAGGCCGTGCGCTACACGCTCGAAGCGTCGGGCGCCGTGGGCCAGGTCAACTGGCAGCTCGCGCCGAGATCGCCGTGGGCCGTGGGTGTGCGTTACGTGTATGCGAGCGTCGATCCGCGGCTTCGCGACACGCCGCTTTTCCCCGGCCTCGCCGATCGCGTGCGCATGACGATCTCCGCGCCGACGGCAATCGTCGAGTACGACACGCGGGACAACATCTTTACGCCCACGCGGGGCGTCTATGCCGAGTCGGCGTATCTCGCGTCGCGTGATGCGCTCGGTGCGACCGTGGAATTCAAGCGCTTCGACCAGACCGTGATCGGCTGGCATCCCGTGCGCAACGACCTGTTCCTCGGCGCCCGCGGCAACTTCGCATGGTCGTCGGACGAGACGCCTTTCTTTCTGCGCCCCTTCGTCATGCTGCGTGGCGTGCCGGCCGTGCGCTACCAGGGAGACGAGGCCGGCTCGATCGAGATCGAGGCGCGCTGGCAGTTCCATGGCCGCTGGAGCATCGTCGCGTTCGGCGGGGCAGGTCGCACCTGGACACGCAGCCACGGCACATCGTCCACGCGGGATGTCGGCAGCGGCGGTGCCGGCTTCCGTTACGAGCTCGCGCGGCGATTCGGATTGCACGTGGGCATCGACATTGCCGCGAGTCCCGGTACCACCGCGGTGTACTTCGTGGTCGGCAACGCGTGGTTCCGCCCCTGACACGAGGTGGGTCCCATGCCGTCGACGAGGTTGCCACGAGGCGCTGGATCGCACCCGGGCGTGGTGTCGGAGGGTCATATGCAATCCGCTAGGCGACCGGCAGTCCGTGACTCTGGAACTGCGCACGGATACGCTCGACGAGCGCCTGATCCGGAACGCGTGTCTTGGCAAGCGCGTAGGTGAGCCCGAGCCGTTGCCATTTGCTGCGCCCCAGTTGATGGAACGGCAGGATCTCGACGCGATCGACCGACTTCAACGTCGCGCAGAATCGCGCGGCACTCTCGACCACGTCGACGCCGCTCGTGAGCTCGGGGACGACGACGTAGCGCAGCCACACGCGGCGCCCCAGTGCCGAGAGCCGCTGCGCATGGTGGGTGGCGCGATCGAGCCACGCGGCGGCGTGCGGACCGTAGCGCGCGGGGTTCCCCCCCTTGATGTCGAGGAGCTGGAGGTCGATGAGCTCGAGGTCGTCGTCGGTCAACGCGTCGCCGAGGTATCCCGCCGTGTCGACGCACGTGTGCAGGCCGCGCACCCGGCACTGCCGGAGGACCTCCAGCAGGAACGTGCGCTGGAGCAGGGGTTCGCCGCCGGACAGGGTGATGCCCCCGGAGCCCCGGAGTCCGGTTGCGTATCGACCGATGGTCCTCATGACGCGCGAGACCGTGACGGGATGGCCGTTGTACTTGTGCCACGCATCCGGGTTGTGACAATACGGACATCGCAGATGGCATCCCGTCAGAATGGCGACGAAACGCAGCCCGGGGCCGTCGGCCGTGCTGCCCACCTCGTAGGAGTGGACGTAGCCCACGGGATCGTCCGAGGGGGCATCGAGCTCACTGTCGCCGGGATGGACCGCACGATAGTCGGACGCGAGCCTGCTCTCGCGCATGCCGCGTCGGGCGACATGGAGCGCGTAGCGGCTGCCGACGAGCGCGTCACCCACCTTGGACCTGGAACCGTTGGCGGTCGGGCCACGCGCGCGCTGCCTCTGTGCACCGGTGCGCGTGCTTGGCCGCCTCGGTCGGAAGCGATGCTGGCGCGCCGTTGCGCGGCCGGTTGTCGTGTGATCAGTGCGCCTGCATGCGATCCGGATGTCCGCGGCTCGCGATGCCGTTATGGGACGACCTTGTTCGCTTCCGGCGTACCCGCTGTTGCCTTCGGCGCCGGCGTCCGCGCCGACTTGTCCTTCGCTGCGGCTGCGGCGGCGTCCCCGGCCGGGATCGTGTAGCCCTTTGCCGTACCGGACGTGGCCGACTTCACGGCGCCGCGCTTGGAAGCGGCATCGGGCGCCACCCTCGGTTCATCCTTGCGCGCCGCCGCCTTCGCGGCGGCATCGCCGGCCGGGATCGTGTACCCTTCCGCGGCCCCCTTCGTGGCGGCCTTGAGATCCTTCTGTCGTTCGGCGTTGCGCTGCGTCTTCGCGGCGGCCTCGTTGCCTGGGCTCGACTGCGCCGCAACGGGTTGCTGCGCGCTCGCAACGCCCATGGCGACGATCAACAGCAAGGTGGCGGTCGTCGTCCTCATGATGGATTCTCCTGCGTCGGTTCGGACCGTTCGTCCGGGGGTGTCCAGGGGTCGAAGTGTCGGTTGCCCCGCATCGTGCTGTCTTTGCAATTCACGACATTCTGCGACGATAATTGCCGTCGCGCGCGACCGATCGAGCGCCAACTCCCGAGCCATCATCCGCGTGCGCCGCAGGCTCAGGCAGGTACGCGTCTCCGTAAGGCCTTCGGATTCATGTCACGTTCCAGAAGCACGTTTTCCGACTCTCGCCACCACCTGGCGGATCAGCGCGTCGGCGGCTTCGCGACGGTGCCCAGGCTCGTTGCGAGCATGGGGGCCGATCCCGGCGCCGTGCTCGCGGAGGCGGGACTCGACGCTTCCGCGCTCGACGATCCCGGTCATCGGATTCCGTACGTGGCGCTCGGTCGCGTGCTGAAGGTCGCCGCGCAGCACACGCGCTGTCCTTATTTCGGACTCGTCTGCGGACAACAATGGCAGTTCCGCGATCTCGGACTGATTGGCGAGATCGCGCTCAACTGTGCGACGGTCGGCGAGGCGCTGCGCACGTTCACCGTCTACCAGCGGTTGAACAGCGGTGGCGGCATCGCGTACCTGATCGATCACCACGTCGCCGCGGACTTCGGTTATGCGATCTATCTTCCTGGCGTGGAGGGGAGCGAACAGATCTATGGTGCGGCGCTCGCGAGCGGATGCAACTACCTCCGTGAGCTCTGCGGCGGTGCGTCGCCGGTCGATACCATCCTCTTGCCGCATGCGCGTCCGGCGTGTGCCGACGAGTACCGGCGCATCCTGCGCCGCATGCCGCGCTTCGACGCCGACCGTGCCGTTCTGCGTTTCCGCAGCGAGTGGCTCGCCCACCGCATCTCCGGTGCCGATGGCGCTCGCCGTGCGGCGCTGGAAGATCAGGCGCTGGCGCTCGGGCCCGGCGATTTTCTCGATCGCGTCGTGCGTTCGCTGCGCACGCTGCTCATCATGGGACGGCATTCGGGGGACGACGTTGCGCGACTCCTGGCACTGCACCGGCGCACGCTGAATCGCCGCCTGAAGGCGCTTGGTACGAGCTTCCAGGCCGTGCTCGACGGCGTACGCTTCGAGATGGCGCAACAGTTCCTCAGCGACGGCGAAATCCCGATGGAGGAGATTGCGCTGGTGTTGGGCTACAGCGGGTTGAGCGCGTTCCAGCGGACCTTCCGCCGCTGGTCGGGCCAGACGCCGGGTAAGTGGCGTCGCGACTCGCTTCATGGCGCGCGGGCGACCCACGTCCACGCGCAATCCGCACCGCTGGAGCCACGAACCTAGCGAAGCCCGGCGCAGTCCGTCGGCGCGCGCTCCACTCGGTCAGGCACGTCGCGCATCCGCACGGCGGGTGGCCGCCGGGTCGCCGGATCCGAACGCCGCGCTGCGCAGGCGGTCGCCGCGCAGCTCGCGGTGTCGCTGCCTCGCCTTTCCGCCGCGGGGCGGCATGCCGGTCCGACGCGGGTCGCCGGCCAATTTGTCGAGAATTGCAAGGACGCTCTCCAGCGACGTGATCAATGATCCGCGCTGCGAGGAGGGGCGTTCGTGATCCGCGTGGCGCAGCGCGGGTCCTGCGTGCTCCAGGCCACGGTTCGGACCGCCCTCGTGTGATCCCTCGGGAGACGTCGTCATGCACGAGAGCGCAGCCACACCCACCCAAGCGTCGCCACGCGGCGGCTTCAGCCAGTTCTTCTCCGCGGCGGAAGCGCGTATCGATCGCTGGCGGGAGCTCAACCACGTCGCGAAGGCGCTGCAAGCGCGCGCGGACGACGCGTCGCTCCGCGACCGGGCTGCCGCAGCACTGGCGACGCTCGGACCCATCGAGGAACTGAACGGCTATCCGGGCCCGCACCTCATGGGCCAGGTCGATGCGCGCCTGCGTTCAGGCGACGGCACGGGATTCGCGCGCCTCGTCGGCCGCATCAGCGGCGCGCTCATGTCGAACGGCTACCGCGACGACGGCGAGGCCTGGAGCGCCGACGACGAGACCGAAGCCCGCCTGCCGGATTTCCTGCCGCCGTCGATGGGACGCGGGCAGGCGCGGCGGCCGTACTTCGAGGTGCTGATCGTCGCGGCCGGAGGCCGCTCGACGTGGCCGCAGCTGCGCGACGCCTTCCGCCGGCTGCGCCGGGACGAGGACGCGTTCCAGTACGAGCCCGTGGTCGTCGGGAGCTTCGAGGATGCGCTGCTCGCGGCGCTCTTCAACACCAACCTCCAGTCGGTCGTGGCGATCGAGGGCTTCGCCTTCGCGTCGCAACTGTCGTCGCCGGCCCTGCGCGAGCTTCTGTCGCTGCACGTGCCGGAAGCGGAGCACTCGGGGTCGGCCGACCTCGGTGTTCCGCTCTGCCGGCTGCTGCACGCGCTGCGACCCGAGCTCGATCTCTTCATGGTCACCGACCGTGACGTCGGCAAGCTTGCCGGCGCGGAGGACGCGGACATGGTGCGGCGCGTGTTCTACGGCGTCGAGGAGCCGATGGAGATCCACCTCGCGGTCCTCGGGGGCGTTGCCGAGCGCTACGAGACCCCGTACTTCGACAACCTGAAGCGCTACGCCGCTCGACCGATCGGCACCTTCCACGCGCTGCCGGTCGCGCGCGGCAAGTCGATCTTCAAGTCGAACTGGATCCGCGACATGGGTGAGTTCTACGGCGCGAATCTCTTCCTCGCCGAGTCCAGCGCGACGACCGGCGGGCTGGACAGCCTCCTCGAGCCTACCGGCAACATCAAGCGCGCGCAGGACCTCGCGGCGCGGGCGTTCGGCGGCGATCGCACGTTCTTCGTGACCAACGGCACGTCGACGTCCAACAAGATCATCCACCAGGCGCTGCTGCGCCCGGGCGACATCGTGCTGATCGACCGCGACTGCCACAAGTCGCACCACTACGGCATCGTGCTCGCCGGCGCCGAACCGCTGTACATCGACGCGTTTCCGCTGACGCAGTACTCGATGTACGGCAGCCTCGCGATCCAGCCGATCAAGGAAGCGCTCCTGCAACTCAGGGCGGAAGGGAAGCTCGATCGCGCGCGCATGCTGGTGCTCACCAATTGCACCTTCGACGGCCACGTGGCCAACGTCGAGCGGACGATGCTCGAGTGCCTCGCGATCAAGCCCGATCTCGTCTTCCTGTGGGACGAGGCTTGGTTCGGCTACGCGCGCTTCTCCCCGTTCCTGCGCCGGCGCACGGCGATGGGCGCCGCGGCGCGACTGCGCGACATGATGCGCAGCCCGGACTATCGCAAGCGTTACGCGGCGCACGCCGCGAGCCTCGCGAAGACCGACCCGAAGGGCGAGAAGCTCGCGACCACGTCGCTCTTGCCCGACCCCGACCAGGTGCGCATTCGCGTGTACGAGTCGGATTCGGTGCACAAGTCGATGTCGGCGCTGCGCCAGGGCTCGATCATCGTCGTTGCGGATCAGGACTTCCAGACGATCGAGGCGGCGTTCAAGGAGGCGTTCTTCACGCACACGTCGACGTCGCCCAACCTGCAGATCATCGCCTCCATCGACCTCGCGCGCCGGCAGATGGAGCTCGAGGGCTACGAGCTCGTCCAGCGCGCCATCCAGTTGTCCGTGGAAATGAGGCGCGAGATCAATGCCCACCCGGTGATCTCGCGCTATTTTTGCGCGGCCACGCCCGCGCAGATGATTCCCGCGCCGTATCGGCAATCCGGGTTCGCCGACTTCGGCGAGTCCGAGCGCACGCTCGCGTCCGCGCTCGCGGCAATCCGTGATGACGAGTTCTTCCTCGATCCCACCCGCATCACGCTGCTCTGCGGCAATGCGGGCTACGACGGGACGCAGTTCAAGGCGCTGCTCGCCAACGCCTACGACATCCAGATCAACAAGACGTCGCGCAACAGCGTGCTCGTGCAGATCAACATCAACAACACGCGCAGCGACATGGCGCACCTGCTGAAGGCTCTGGTCGACATGGCGCACGCGATCGATCGGCGGCTCGCCGACGGTGGCGCCGACGAACGCGCCGCCTTCGCGGCGCGCGTGAGGTCGCTGGTCGAGGACGTGCCGGATCTGCCCGACTTCAGCCGCTTCCACGATGCGTTCCGCCGCGACCCGAAGAGCCGGACCTCCGAAGGCGACATGCGCGCGGCGTACTACATGGCGTACGACGCGGCCAACTGCGAGTACCTCAAGCTGTCCGACCCTCGCATCGACGCGCGCCTCGCGAACGGCCCCGAGCTCGTCTCCGCGAAGTTCGTCATCCCGTATCCGCCCGGCTTTCCGATCATGGTGCCCGGGCAGGTCATCACCGCGGAGACGATCACCTTCATGCGCAAGCTCGACGTGAAGGAGATCCACGGCTTCAACGCGGCGCGCGGCCTCGAACTGCTGAAGCCCGAGGCGCTGGCGGCGCACGCCGGCGTGGGTGGGCGGCGCTGATTTCGCGAAGACCGCATGGTCCCAAGGAGAACGAGATGATCCAGTGGCTGTTCGATACGCTCAAGCAGTACCCCGAGATCGCGATCTTTCTCGCGTTGAGCCTGGGGTACTACTTCGGCAAGTTCACCTTCAAGGGCATCGGCCTGGGGTCGGTGACCGCCACGCTGATCGCGGGCGTGGTGATCGGGCAGATCGGGATCACCATCAACCAGCCGCTCAAGGCGTTCTCGTTCCTCATGTTCCTCTTTGCCGTGGGCTACGGCGTCGGCCCGCAGTTCGTGCGCGGCATCGCGAGCAGCGGCCTGCCACAGGCGATCTTCTCCGCCGTGCAGTGCGTATTCAGCCTCGTCGTCGCGGTGGCGGTCGCGAAGATCGCCGGCTATGACCTTGGCTATGCCGCCGGGCTGTATTCGGGATCGCAGACGATCTCCGCGGCGATGGGGCTGTCGACCGACGCCATCAACCGGCTGGGTCTCGCGGCCGACCAGACGAAGGCCATGCTCGATTCGATGCCGATCGCCTATGCCGTGACGTACATGTTCGGCACCATGGGCTCGGCGATCGTGATCGCCATCCTCGGGCCGAAGCTTCTCGGTATCGACCTCGTGGCCGCCTGCAAGGACTACGAGGAGAAGTTCGGTGGTGCCAAGAAGCAGGCGAGCGGTCCGGGCACGGGCTGGTATCGGTGGGTGCAGCGTGCCTATCAGGTGAAGCCGGGCGGCAAGGCCGTCGGTCTGCGCGTCGCCGAGGCCGAGGCGCTGGTGCCCGAAGCGCGTGTGTTCATCCTGCGCATTCGCCGTGGCGGCCAGATCATCGACGCTACCGCGGACGTCGTCCTCGCCGATGGTGACGTGGTGGCGGTCGCCGGCGAGCGCGAAGTGCTCATCCGGGCGCTGCAAAGCGTAGTCGAGGTCGACGATCGCGAGCTGCTCGCGGTGCCGGTCGAGGGCGTCGACGTTCTGGTGACGAACAAGGCCGTCGACGGCAAGACGCTCGCCGAGCTGGCGGCGCGCACCGAAGCGCGCGGCGTGTATCTGCGCAAGATCACGCGGGGCGTGACGGCGACCGACATTCCGATCATGGCGGGTACCGAGATCAATCGCGGCGATCTGCTCACCCTCGTCGGCCGTACCCAGGACGTCGCCGCTGCGACGAAGATGCTGGGCGTGGCCGATCGCCCGACCGATGTCACCGACATGGCGTTCGTCGGCGCGTTCATCGTGGTTGGCGGCCTCATCGGTGCGCTGATGTTCAAGGTGGCAGGGGTGCCGCTCACGCTGTCGACCGCCGGCGGGGCGCTGATCGCGGGGATCATCGGCGGGTGGTTGCGGTCGGTGCGTCCGACCTTCGGTCGCATCCCCACACCCACCGTGTGGTTCATGAACTCCGTGGGCCTCAACATCTTCATCGCCATCGTCGGCATCTCCGCCGGCCCCGGTTTCGTGAATGGTCTGAAGACCCAGGGCATCGGCCTGTTCCTCTGGGGCGTGGTGGCGACGACGATCCCGCTGGTTCTCGGCATGTACACCGCGAAGTACGTGTTCCGCTTCCACGACGCGCTCAACCTCGGGATCATCTCCGGATCGCGCACCACGACGGCATCGCTCGGTCTCGTCTGCGACCAGGCGAAGAGCCAGATCCCCGCGCTCGGCTACACCGTCACCTACGCCGTCGGGAACACGCTGCTGACGATCTGGGGCATGGTCGTCATCATGCTGCTCGCCTGAGGCTCGACACTTCGCGCATCGCGCCCGCAAGGAGATTCGAATGGACGACATGAAGCTCAAGCAGTACGAGAAGCTGGGACCGTTCGAGATCAAGGACTTCCTCCAGAAGGCGGCTTCCAAGGCCGCAGTCGAATCGTCCATCTCGTATCTGAATGCCGGTCGCGGCAACCCCAACTGGGTGGCGACCGAGCCGCGCGAGGCGTTCTTCCTGCTCGGGCAATTCGCGGTCACCGAGTGCAAGCGGGTGCTCGACCTGCCGCCGGGTGTGGGCGGCATGCCGAAGGCCCCCGGGATCGCGAGCCGCCTCGACGGCTGGCTTGCGAAGCACGACGACATGCCCGGCGCGCCGATGTTGCGGACGATGGTGCCGTGGGCGGTGAAGAAATTCGGATTCGATGCCGACGCCTTCGTGCACGAACTCGTCGATTCGATCATCGGCGACCACTACCCGGTCCCCGATCGGATGCTCGTGCACAACGAGCAGATCGTCCACGAATACCTGCAGTGGGCGATGTGCGGCCATCCGCGTCCGAAGGGCAAGTTCAAGCTCTACGCGGTGGAGGGCGGCACCGCGGCGATGTGCTACATCTTCAAGTCTCTGAAGAGCAATCGCATCCTCAATCCCGGGGACACCATTGCGCTCGGCACGCCGATCTTCACCCCGTACATCGAGATGTCGCATCTCGAGGACTACGACCTCGAGTTCGTCGAGGTGCAGGCGAAGCAGGAGGCGAAGTTCCAGTATCCCGACGAGGAGCTCGCGAAGCTCCTCGATCCGAAGGTCAAGGCGTTCTTCATCGTCAACCCGGGCAACCCCTTCGCAGTGGCGCTCGACGCCCGCACCATCGGCAAGATCGGCGACGTGCTCAAGAAGCGACCGGACCTCATCCTGCTGACCGACGACGTCTACGGCACCTTCGTGCCGGGCTTCCGTTCGCTCATGGGGGCGTTTCCGAGGAACACCATCGGCGTGTACTCGTACAGCAAGTACTTCGGCTGCACGGGCTGGCGGCTCGGCACGGTGGCGGTGCACGAGGACAACATCCTCGACGCGATGATCGCCCGGCATCCGGAGCCGATCAAGAAGCTCCTCGACAAGCGCTATGGTGGCCTCACGCTCGAGCCCCGCAAGCTCGCCTTCATCGACCGCATCGTCGCCGACAGCCGCGACGTCGCGTTGAATCACACCGCAGGCCTGTCGCTGCCGCAGCAGGTCATGATGTCGCTCTTCTCGCTCTACGAGCTCATGGACGAGCGGAAGGATTACCAGAAGGCCTGCATCGGCATCGTGAAGAAGCGCTTTCAGGCCACGATCGAAGGGCTCGGCATCGAGGTCGGGTCCAACGACGAGTACGACTACTACTACGGTTTGATCGACTTCGAGTTCTGGGCGCGGAAGTACCTGGGCGAAGACATCGTCGCGTGGATGAAGGAGAACGTGCATCCGCTCGACATCGTGTTCCGGCTTGCCGAGGACCACGGCATCGTACTGCTCAACGGGAGTGGGTTCGCGGCGCCGGACTGGTCGGTGCGCATCTCGTTCGCGAACCTCGACGACCATGTCTATGACGACATCGGCCGCGCGGTGCGCGCGATCGCGCGTGGCTATCGGCAGGCGTACGAAGCCGCCAAGGGCGCGGGCACCCCGGCCCGCGGGGGGGCGAAGCGCGCGGGGGCGAGCAAGGCATCCGGCTCCGCGAAGGCGCCCCCCGCCAAGCGTCGCGCTGGTGGGCGGAGCGCGTCGTGACCTGGATTGCCGCGACGCTCGCCAAGTATCCCGAGATCGCGGTGTTTCTGGTCGTCGGCGTCGGCTATTGGGTCGGCGCGCTCAAGATCGGCGGCTTCGGCTTGGGCCCGGTCACGGGCTCGCTCCTGGTCGGACTTTTCGTCGGCACCGTCGTTCCGGTGCCCGTGTCGTCGACCGCGAAGGCGATCATGTTCCTGCTCTTCCTCTTCGCGATCGGCTACTCGGTGGGGCCGCAATTCTTCAAGGCGATGAAGGGCGATGGCCTGCGCTGGGCGATCCTTGCCATCACGATGAACGTCGCTGGCCTCGGCGCTGCCTACGCGGTTGCCCGCGCGCTCGATCTCGATCCTGGCTTTGCTGCCGGCCTGCTCTCCGGCGCCTTGACCGAGTCTCCGGCCATCGGCACGGCGACCGAGGCGATCAACTCGCTACCCCTGCCCGAGGCCGAGCGCAGCCGTCTCGTGGGCCATGTCGCGGTCGCCGACGCGCTCTGCTACGTATTCGGCGCGCTCGGCGTCATCGTGTTCTGCGGAACTGTCGGACCGAAGCTGCTGCGGATCGATCTGAAGCGTGAGGCCGAGGCTGCGGAGAGGGAACTCGGCATCGATCGCCGCGACGGCGGGGCTGGATCGGCGTGGCGGCCATTCGAACTGCGCGCCTACCGGGTGGCGGAAGGCGGCCGTCTCGTGGGACGCACCATCGACGACGTCGAGAGGATGGTGCCGCAGGGGCGCATCTTCGTCGAGCGCGTTCGGCGCAGCGACGCGCTGATCGATGCCGAGGCCGCCATGGTCGTGGCCGCGGGCGACGTTCTCGCGGTATCGGGTCGACGCGACATTCTCACCGACATCATCGGACGGGCGGGCGCAGTCGAGGTCGACGATCGTGAACTGCTCGACGTCCCCGTCATGGCCTGCGGCGTGCTCGTGACCAACCCGGCGATCCGCGGCAAGACGGTTTTGGAGATCGCGCAGACCGACACCCCGCTGCGCGGCGTGTTCCTGCGCGGGATCACGCGCGGGGGCCACGCGCTGCCCGTGGCACCAGGCACGCGCATCGAGCGCGGCGACGTCGTGCACCTTTCCGGGCGCACGCAGGCCGTGCTGCGCGCGGCGCAAGCCATTGGCCAGACGGTGCTGCCGACCGATGCGACCGATTTCGTCACGCTCGGCCTCGGCATCGTGTCGGGCGCGCTCGTCGGCCTGGTCGTCGTCGTACCGCTCGTCGAAATCCGGATTGCGATGGGGACGAGCGTCGGTACGCTGCTCGCGGGTCTCGTGGTCGGGTATATCCATTCCGTGCGGCCGTGGTTCGGCCGCATTCCATCGGGCGCGGTGGCGTTGATGAACGCGCTGGGGCTCGCGGCTTTCGTCGCCATGATCGGGTTGGGTGCCGGTCCCCACTTCCTGGGGGCCGTGCGCGAATCCGGTCTGGGCCTCTTTCTCGGTGGCGTCATCGTGACTCTGGTACCGCTATTCGTCGGGCTCTATTTCGGCCGCTACGTGCTGAACGTCAATCCGGTCCTGCTGCTGGGTGGTCTCGCCGGCGCGCAGACGATGACGGCGGCGCTCGCGGCGGTTCAGGAGCGATCGGGCAGTTCGGTCGCGGTGCTGGGCTATTCCGGCACCGTGGCCATCGGCCACATCCTGCT
>JBDHRR010000210.1:0-3330 GCA_039807685.1 Burkholderiales bacterium | reverse complement strand
ATGAGCGCCTGCGGCATCCACGCGTAGCGCCCCAAGCGGGCGTCGGTCTCTCGGGCCTGGAACAACTGGCGCACCAGATCCCAGCCTTCGGGTTGGAATACCCGGCCACGCGCGAGGCGCGCGGCGATGTCGTCGGCGAGTTCGTGCGTCGCCAGCGGCGTGATGACCACCAGCCCCGCCGCAGCGGAGTCCTCACGCTCCACGTCGCACAGCGCCTCCCGAATGGCCAGGGACGATGCGCACCAGCGCAGCGCGAACCGCCGCCCACGCTGGGCGAGTGCCTCGGGCCAGGGCTGGCGCGCCTTGGCGCGAATCGCCACGGCGAACGCCGACGGGTCGCTCGCCAGCACGCGGTCGACCTGCGCCGCGATCTGCGGCATCGACAGGCTCACCGATGCCTCCTGGATGCCTGCGGCGTCGACTCCCCGAGGCGGAGCATGCGCGCATGGCAGCGGCCCGGTGCGCTCATGACTTCGTACCCTTGCGTTCCAGTCGCCAGCTCAAGGTCAGCTCGAGGTCGCGCTCGCGCGCGATGCGGGCCTTCAATGCTTCAAGCTCCGCGACGGCCGCGGCCGCGCTCAAGTGCAGGGCCTGCTTTTCTTCGACCACCTCCGGCCCATGGAAGTCCGGCACCGGCGGGAATGCCGGCGGCGTGGGTGTCGGCGTCGCGCCGCGCGGGATGGGTGCTGGCTCCGGTGGCGGCACGGGTGCCGCCGCGGGGGGCGGCGTGGCGGCCGCGAGCAACTGCATGGCATCGCGTTCGAGTTCTGTCAGCCGCAACTTGAGCGGGACGACATGCTCGTCGGCCGTGAGGAGCTCGACGAGGCGGTTCATGATTCCCGAGGCGGCGTCACGCCGATGATCCTTGAGATCGCGGACCACGTCGAAGAGCTGCCACTTGCAGTTCGTGAGGGCGTCGGCGCAGGCCGGCGCCTGGCCCAGCGTGCGGCTCACCGCAGCCTCCGACGTGCTCAAACTGGCAGCGGCCAGCGACGACACCACATCGCCCTCTGCGGCCTGGGTGAGGGTGGCGAGCAGCGCCTGCGCCGACTCCGCCGACTGCTGGCGAGGGCCCGCCAGACCGGCGCCGTAGCGGCTCGCACGATCGCGAAGCTGCGCGACCAGCGTGCCCACGGCTTCGCGCTTGCCGAGCGCGGCCTGCTTCACCTCATCGACCAGGCGGCCCACGTTGGCGGCATTGAGTGTTTGCGCCAGCGTCAGCCCGAACAGGCTGGACGCGCGGTGCAACGCGGTCTCCCAGTCGGCGGCATTGGGCAGTGCCTGCTCACGCAGCTCGAGTTCGTCGGGAAGGGTGTCGATCGTGGGCTCGATCGGCCCGCCGCGCAGCGTGAAGCGGCGGTTGGTCGCTGCGGCATAGGCGAGGATGACGAGGTTCTGCACCTCGGTGGGCAGGCCCATCGGCAACGGCTCATCGATCCAGCGGCGCAGCTTCGCCACCGTGATCGGCCCGCCGCCTTCGCGCGCGTGGCTCTGCGCGAACCGCGACTGCCAGTGCGGCTCGATCAAGAGATGCGTTTCGCCCATCTGCCCAAGCCGGCAGGGGTTGACGACGCTGCGAACCAGCCGGCGCGTCGAGGTGTCCTGCACGAAGCCGCGCTGCCCGGGCGATTCGATGGCCTTCTGCACTTCGGGCCACACCTTCTTGATGACGCCGGCCCTGATCTCGATGTCGAACTCGGGGTGCGCCGGGTACTGGTGCGCGAACAGCTGTCCCAGCAGCGCGTCGAATGCGCCGCGGAAATCGGCGCCCACCGGGGCGCGTGGCGACAGCGTCGGATCCAGCGACTGGAAGTGCTCGTCCGCGCCGAGCGGGCTCGCCACCGCATCGCGCGGCTCGCTGCTGATGCCGTAGGCCACCTCGAGCTGCGAGCGCAGCTTGATGCGCAGCTGGTCGAGCTGGTTGCGGGCCAGCGCCTTGGCCTGCACGCGGTCGACGAACGACAGGTGGGTCGCGTAGCTCTCGAAGCGCTCGCCCTGCAGGATGGTGTCGAGCACCACCAGACGACCCAGTTCCGCCAGAGCCTTGTTGCTCAGGAAGGAGGGCAGCCACACCAGTGTCCGCGTGTCACCGCCGCGGTACTCGCGCAGTCGCGCGAGATCATCCTGCGGTCCCTTGTTGGGTTCGTCGAACGGAAAGTCGATCACGACCGTCCAAGCGCCCGAGCGCCCGCGCAGGCGGTCGTCGGTCATCTCGCGGACGTTTTCGTACAGGACCTCCACCTCGCGCCGCGTGCCGCGCCAGAGCAACTCGTACGTCGTGAAGAGACCACCGCCGTCGGCGATGCCGAGCTGCTCGAAGAGCGTCTCGCGGATCTTCTTGCGGCGATTGCCGGTGTTGTCGTTGGCCTCGGCCGCGCGCAGGATGGGCTCGATGTCGACGCCGGTGACGTGGATCGAGATCACCGGGTTCTGGTCCTCGGTGATCCTGATCTCGCCCACCTCGGCCGCCCAGTCGCGGCACCTGCGCAGCACGTCCTGCGCCTCGCGCCCGGGGATGGGCGAGCGGAACGTGCCGTGGTTCAGCGCCGCCAGGCGCTGCGCGGTCAGGCCCTTGAGCGATTCCACCTCGGGCACCAGCGCCCCGAGCAGCAGCGTCTTGAGGAGTCGCGCATCGTTGCGCAGGTTGCTTGCCGCCGTGGCATCGGCCTTGCCGGATTGGACGGCCTCCCACGTCACGCCGCGCTGGCGCTCCAGCATCGGCAGCAGTCGCTGCCGGTACAGGCGCTTGGTGTTCTCGAAGTGCAGGCGCATGCCTTCCGAGAACGGCTCGTCGCCCTCGGCAATGGCGTCGTACAGGTCGCCGACGGGGATGAGCTGCCCGAGCTCGAGGTCGGCGCGACGATCCACCAGCAATTGCAGCATCAGCTTGAGTGCGGTGCGCTCGCGCTGCAGCGCCGCCGACACCGCAATCAACGTCTGCACCAGCGCCGGGCTGAACGGATAAACCTTGCGGAACATCTCGCGGTCGGCCGTCGTCGTGAGCAAGGTGTCGAGCACGTCCTTGCGCACCTTCAGCACGTCGTCGAAGGCGGCCTGCAGCGTCTGCCGCGCCACTTCGTCCACCGGGCGCAGCACGCGCTTCTCGGCGATGGCCGGCAGGTTGCGGTCTTCGAGCGTGATGCGGTGGAAGCGCGCCTCCCAGTGCTTCAGCACGTCGCTGAACTGCAACTGCACGACGCCGGCGAGGTCGCCGCCGACGAGATCGCGCAGGTCGCGCTGCCGCGCCACGAAGCTGATCAGCGGCACCGGCCGCTCGGCGTTGGTGGCCTCGACCAGCTTGACGAGCTTGGTGCCTTCGCGGCTGACGAA
>JBDHRR010000209.1:0-3338 GCA_039807685.1 Burkholderiales bacterium | reverse complement strand
CATCGCAGTAGAGTATGAGCCTTTCGACGAGGCCCATCAACGTAGTGAACGATGGGTCGGCAATGACGGGTGGCTCATTTCACGAGGAGGTTCAGCGTCATTCCAACCAGCAGAAGTGATGTGAACATCGCCGCGCCGATCACGAGATGTCCGAGATACCGCCCGAGTATCAGGAATTTCCTTCGCATCGTCGATCCCGACTGCACGCGGCGATTCATCGTGATTCCCGAGCGAGTGGCGCCCGCGAACCGAATGTCCGCAAAGAATGGACGCCAGGAAGGCTGAAACTTGATCGGCCATGCGGATGAGATCGGTGCTCTGTATCGAGACGCGGTTGCGGCCGGGTCGGCCGCAACGGCACGCAGCGCCACAAGTCTGCAATAATCGAGCTTGCGTCGACGCATTCGCTTCCTGCGCGGCGCCACTACGATGACAGGGTCATTGCGCGCGTTCTTCATCGCGCTGCTCGGACTGCTTCCGGCGATGGCCGCGGCAGCCGCCGGCGAGGTCGTCGTGGTGCCGCTCACCGGAGCGATCGGTCCGGCAACGGCGGATTTCGTCGGTCGTGCGCTGACCCGTGCCGCCGACGAGCATGCGCAACTCGTCGTGCTCACCATCGACACACCCGGTGGTCTCGACGTGTCGATGCGCAGGATCATCAAGGACATCCTCGCCTCGCCGGTGCCGGTCGCATCCTTCGTGGCGCCGAGCGGCGCGCGTGCGGCGAGCGCGGGGACGTACATCCTCTACGCGAGTCACCTCGCGGCAATGGCGCCGGGCACCAACCTCGGCGCCGCCACGCCCGTGAATCTCGCGACACCGGAAGCGGCGCCCAAGGAGCCGGCGGCGAAGGAGAAGGGGGCCAAGGCCGCGGACAGCGCCAGCGAGGCCTCGGCGATGGCGCGCAAGCAGCTGCAGGACGCCTCGGCGTACATCCGCTCGCTCGCGCAGTTGCGCGGGCGCAATGCGCCGTGGGCGGAGCGGGCGGTGCGCGAGGCGGCGAGCCTCTCCGCCGAGGAAGCGGTGAAGGACCACGTCGTCGACCTGATGGCAGACGACGTGCGTGACCTCCTCGCCAAGGTCGACGGACGCGAGATCACCACCGCGTCGGGCAAGCACACGTTGGCCACGCGCGACGCGACGATCGTCACCATCGAGCCCGACTGGCGCACGCGCTTCCTCGGTGTGGTCACCGACCCGAGCGTGGCGCTGCTGCTCCTCATGGCGGGCGTCTATCTCCTCATCATCGAGTTCACCACGCCGGGCATGATGGTGCCCGGCGTTCTCGGCGCGATCTGCCTCCTCACGGGACTCTTCGCGCTGCAGATGCTGCCGATCAGCTATGCGGGTCTGGGGCTCGTCCTCCTCGGCGTGGCCTTCATGGTCGCGGAGGCGTTCTATCCGACGTTCGGCTCGCTCGGCATCGGCGGCGTGGTCGCCTTCGCCATCGGCGCAGTCATGCTCATGGACACCGACGTTCCAGGCTTCGGCATCTCGCCGGTGCTGATCGGTGCGCTTGCGATCGTCTCGGTGCTCTTCATGCTGGTCATCGCCGGCGTCGCCTTGAGGGCTCGCCGGCAACCGATCACCACGGGCAGCGAGGGACTCGTCGGCAGCGTCGGTGTGGCGCTCGATGACATCGAGGCGGAGGGGTGGGTGCGCGTGCATGGCGAGCAGTGGCGCGTGCGCAGCGCCGTGCCGCTCGCGCGTGGCCAGGAAGTGCGCGTCACCGCCCGCGACGGTCTCGTGCTCGCCGTCGAGCCCATCCGCGAGCCGTTGGGTACGTAGCCAGGAAGGAGTCGCACCATGACCTTCGCATTGGGAGTTGGCATTTTCGCACTGATCATCCTGATCCTCGTGCTGATGTCGTTTCGGGTCATGCGCGAGTACGAGCGCGCGGTCGTCTTCATGCTCGGCCGTTTCTGGAAGGTGAAGGGGCCCGGCTTCTTCCTCCTCATCCCCGGCGTGCAGCAGATGGTGCGCATCGACCTGCGCACCATCGTCATGGACGTGCCGCCGCAGGACGTCATCACCCGCGACAACGTATCGGTGAAGGTGAATGCGGTCGTCTACTTCCGCATCATGGATCCGGAGAAGGCGGTGATCCAGGTCGAGAAATACTACGAGGCGACGAGCCAGCTTGCGCAGACGACGCTGCGCGCGGTGCTCGGCAAGCACGAGTTGGACGACCTCCTCGCTTCACGCGAGAAGCTCAACCACGACATCCAGCTCGTGCTCGATGCGCAGACCGCCGCCTGGGGCATCAAGGTGTCGACGGTGGAGATGAAGGACGTCGATCTCAACGAGACGATGGTGCGCGCGATGGCGCGGCAGGCCGAGGCCGAGCGCGACCGGCGCGCCAAGGTGATCCACGCCGAGGGCGAGCAGCAGGCGTCCGAGAAGCTCATGCAGGCGGCCGAAATGCTCTCGCGCCAGCCGCAGTCGATGCAGTTGCGTTACCTCCAGACGCTGGCGACCATCGCTGGCGACAAGTCGTCGACCATCGTCTTTCCGCTGCCGATCGACCTCCTCGGCTTGCTCGCGTCGGTCACGCGGAAGGAGTAGGGCGCGGCGGGAAGAGGAATGTCCTGTAGCGGAGGCTACCCCTTCCAATCGTCGCCGGGCATGATCCGCCGCATGAACGCGTCGAAGAGCGGGACGGTGAACGCCGTGTCGTTGTCCGCGAGCCCGGGTTCCGGTTCATAGTCGATGCCGACTTCGATGTCGCCGAACTTGACCTTCAGCGCCTTCGCGAACCCGCCAGCCCGCGCAGCGCGCGCTTCGCCAACTCCTTCGTATTCTCGTGCGTCGAAAGCCGGAGCAGGGCAACACGAAGCTGCGGCGCCAACAGCGCCGGCAGCGAGCGCCCCTCGGGTGCCTCCACGTGGACCGTCTGGATGCCTGCCGCCTCGGAGTCCTCGCGCATGCGATCGAGCAGCACGGTCTTGCCGACGCCTCGAAGACCGACCATCAGGATGCTCCTGGCCGGGCGTCCGAGGCGGAGCCGTTCGATGGCGACTCGGACGATCTGGCGAAGCTCGTCGCGGCCCGCGGGCTCTGGCGGCGGCGTGCCGGCACCGGGCGCGAAAGGGTTCCTGATCGGATTCATGCTTGAGTTATACAGAGTTTAGAAAGATTATCGAACGACGATAATTTCGCTAATTTGCGTCAAATTGCGACCCGAGACGCGCCTGCAGCGGACTGCGCGCGAACGCGCTGCGTATTTCGGCGATCGTGACCGATCATTTCGGTTGATCGTGACCGGCGGTTTCGGATCATCGTGACCGCCGATTTCGGCGATCGTGACCGCGGTGTGCGGCCGGTGCTGCGTAGGGTCA
>JBDHRR010000208.1:0-3348 GCA_039807685.1 Burkholderiales bacterium | reverse complement strand
GTAGGCCTCGCTCACCTCCTTGAATCGCTCCTCGGCGTTCTTCTCCTTGGAGACGTCCGGATGGTACTTGCGGGCGAGCCGCCGATACGCGGTCTTGATGTCGTCCACCGCGGCGTCGCGGGGGACGCCGAGGATCGCGTAGTAATCCTTGTATTTCATCGTCGCTGGCCGGAAGGTGGGACCCGCGCCGCGAGGCGTCAGGCGGGGTGCTGCGCCATTATGGCAAAGGCAGTTGCGCCACGCCCGCCCAGCCGCCACTCGCCTGCGAGTGCAGGCAGGCCTCGATGAAGGCCATCGTGTGCGCCCCGTCCTCGATGCGCGGATACGGCGCGTCGGGAATCGTCTCGCCCAGCGCGCGCGTCATCCGTTCCTGTGCCGCTTCGGCGTAGATGTTGGCGAACGCCTCGCGCAGGCCCTCGGGGTGCCCACGCGGCGTGCGACCGAGCGCAACGGTGGACGGCGGCAGGAACGGGTCGCCGCGGCCGATCACCCGTACGGGCTCGCCCTGCAGCGCAAGCCGCAGGTACGACGGTTCGCGGTGCCACCACTCGATCATGCCCTTGGCGCCGTAGACGCGCAGGCGGATGTCGTTCTCGCCGCCGGCGGCCGCCTGGGTGACGGTGAACGTGCCGCGCGTGCCGTCGTCGAGATGGACGAGCGCGGACACGTAGTCGACGACCGTGCGGCCGGGAACGAGCGCGCCCACGTCCGCCGCAACGCGCGCGATGCGCTGCCCGGTCACGAACGATGCGAGGTGCTGCGCGTGACAGCCGATCGCGCCCATCACCAGCGCCTGCCCGCTGCGCCCGGCATCGAGGAGCCAGCGCGTGCGGTTGTTCTGCGGTCCGTCTTCCAGTCGCGTCGCCATGCCGCTCTGGATGTACTCGACCTGCACGAGGCGCAAGGCGCCGATCGCGCCGTCGCGCACCAGATCGCGCGCGTGGCGCGTCATCGGATACGCCGAGTAACCGTGGGCGATGGCGAACACACGGGCGCCGCGGCGCACCCGGGAGACGAGATCGCAGGCTTCCGCAAAATCGTGCGTCACCGGCTTGTCGCAGACGACGTCGAGGCCGGCGTCGAGCGCCGCGCGCGCGTAGCGGTAGTGCGTGTCGTTGGGGGTCATGATGGCGATCGCATCGATCGGATCGGACCGCTTCGCTTCCTGCGCGAGCATCTCCTCGACCGTACCGTAGCTGCGTGCGGCATCGAAGCCGAGTTGCACTCCGGCCGCGCGCGAGCGCGCCGCATCGCTCGAGAACACGCCAGCCGTGCAGCGCCACCAGCCGTCGAACTCGGCCGCACCGCGATGCATGCGGCCGATCCATGATTCGGGCCCGCCGCCGACGATGCCGAGGCGCAGCGGCCGACCGAATCGCTCCTTGACGCTCGTCATGCGTACTCCTCCCTATGCCTCGTGGCGCGCTCACTCGCGCGCGGAGTCGTCGATGCTAGCACGCAGGATCGACGCTGCCGGTTTGTGCATGGCGCCTTGACCCCATCCATGGATGGGAGTCTCATGCGGACAGATTCGCCGTGCTGTCGTTTCCCTTTACCCAACGAGGAGCAAGCCATGGCCACCAGGGCACCCGCCAAGAAGACGGCGCGCAAGTCCGCACACAAGAGCGCACGCAAGACTGCCAAGCCGAGCGCATCCGCAGCGCCGGCGAGCGCGTTCGCGGCGTTCGATCCCGCGGCAGTGCCGCAACTCGACCTCGCACACATGAAGCCGCTCACGCCGGAACAGGCACTCGACCTGTACCGTGCGAACGCGCGCATTGCGCTCGATATCATCGACGCCGCGCTCGACAACACCGCCAAGGTCCGGCGTCTGCAGTTCGCTTCGGAGGAAGAGAGCCGCAGCCGCAGCCGCAAGGCGGCCAAGGCGGCTGCCGAGGCGACCAACCCCAGCGAGATGATCGCGGCAGGGCAAGTCGCTTCGCAGGAAGCGATGGAGCACGCGATGCGCTACTGGGGCCAGATGTTCGAACTCATCTCCGAGATGCAGAAGCGTCTGTGGGTGATCCTCGACGAGCAGGCGCGCAATACGCCCGGCGCGAGCCAGGCGCAGGCGGCGATGGCGATGATGCCCGATCTGTCGCAGGCACAGAACGTGATCAAGGCCATGCAGGGCGTGGTCGGTGCCGGCGGCAATGCCTTCGAGTCGATGCAGAAGGTCATGGGCGACATCGCGCGCTACCTCCCCGGCCTGCAGCGCTGAGCGCGGCGACTCCGTAGCCGACGCGGTCGCGCAGTGCGGCCGCGCCCGGCAGGGCCGCGCGGACGGCGCCGCGTGTAGCCCGACGGCGGGTGCCTCCTGCCACGACACCAGTGCGCCGTCGTCGGCGACAGCGGCGCGCGCACTGCGCGACAATGCGCGGATGAGGAAGGCTCGCCGCACCTGGCTCATCTGGGTCGTCGTGATCGCGATCGTCGTGTTCGTGGCGGTCGATCATTTCACCGGCTACGAGGTCATCGGCGCCGCGACCCGTCTCGTGTGGAACGGCGTTGCCTTCATCGTCAACTCGCTGTGGCGGGCGGGTGGCGAGCTCGCCGCGGCCATAGCGCGGGCGATCGGAATGCGTCGTGCGGCGCGCGTGGCGAGCGCGCTCGCCGGCGTCGGCTTGGGTTACGCCGGGAGCGTCATCCTGAGCGACGAGAAGATCCACCGCGCGCACACCTGGCGCGATCGGCTGCGGGTCGTCATCACTCGCATTCGCAATGCCTGGGTCGATCTGCACCTCGTGTGGAAGCTCGTGATCGTGGCGGCGCTGATCGCAAGCCAGGTGTACCTGCACTTCCTGCTCATCGTGTTTCCGGTGGCGTTCCTGGTGCCCGTGGTGCGGCGCGCGTGGATCGTCGCCGGGGACACGCTCTTCGGGTCGCTCTACCGCAGGAAGATGACGCGCGTACACCGTGCGGTTCGCCGCGCGCTGTGGCGCACGCCCGGGTATCCGCAACTCGTCGACGCGGTGCGGCTGCTGCGGATGCGCTACCTGTGCGCCTGGCGCCGCTGGCGCTACGACACGTCCTATCGCGATGCGGCCAGCGGCGCCCGCGAGGTGAGCCTCGTCGAGCCGGTGCGGCTGTGGTGGCGTGGCGAACTCGATCGGTACCGGGAGCGCCCGCTGCTTGCCGGCGGCGTCGCGCCGTCGCGCGAGGACCGGGTCTGGCGTCCGCCGGCCAAGGCGCGCGACGTGGCGCCGCCGCACCGGACGCGGCGCCATGGATCGCGTGTGGGCGCGGCGGCCATCGAACCGGACGAGTGCAAGAAGACGGCGGCCGTCACGCCGGCAAAGGACGATTCCGACCGTACGCGCGAGCGCGAGCAAGATCGCACGTAGCGTG
>JBDHRR010000207.1:0-3357 GCA_039807685.1 Burkholderiales bacterium | reverse complement strand
ACGCGGGCGCCGCTCGCGATCGGCGCCGTCGCGCCGTCCGCGACGGGCCAGGCGATCTCGTCGAATTGTCCGCACACGCTGGGCGTGAGGAAGCGGCTGCGCGACGCGTAGACGTGCCGATCGCCGTGACGGGATTGCGCCGTCACGTGGAACTTCTGCGGCGTGATGACGGTGAGGCGATCCCGCGCCCGCGTCAGCGCGACGTAGAGAAGCCGGCGCTCCTCGTCGATCCCCGCCGTGCTGCCGGTGGCCATGTCGGACGGCAGGCAGCCGTCGACGGCATTCAGGACATGCACGCTGCGCCACTCCTGTCCCTTGGCCGAGTGGATCGTCGACAGCACGAGGTAGTCGTCGTCGAGTGACGGTGCTGCCGGCCGATCGGAGGTCGCCGCCGGTGGGTCGAGCGTGATCTCGGTGAGGAAGCGCTCGCGCGACGGAAAGGTGGCGGCGATGCGGCGCAGTTGGACGAGATCGCCGCTGCGCATGTCCGCGTCATCGTACAGACGCGCGAGTTGCGCGTCGTACCACGCAGCGACGTCGTCGAACTCGTTGGGCCACGCGCTTGCCGGCGCGCCCAACGCGGCGCACATTGCCGCGAGGCCACGCCAGCCATCGCTCGCCGCCGGCGGTACGGGCACGGCGAGCAACGCGTCGGCCGTTGCGCCGGCGGCATCGATGGCATCGAGCACGCGCTGCGCGGTGGCCGGGCCAATGCCCGCGACAAGACGCACGGCACGAAAACCTGCCAGACGATCGCGCCGGTTGTGCGCGAAGCGCAGCAGCGCGAGCAGGTCCTTGACGTGCGCCGCCTCGAGGAACTTGAGCCCTCCGTACTTCACGAATGGAATGTTGCGGCGGACGAGCTCGAGCTCGAGCGCTGCGCTGTGGCTCCCGCTGCGAAAGAGAACGGCCTGCTGCTTGAGCGCGACCCCCGACTCGCGCTGCAGGAGTACCTCTTCGGCAACGAAGCGCGCCTGGTCGGCCTCGTCGCGCACGCTGACGAGATGCGGTCGCTCGCCGGCCCCGCGCACCGCCGTGAGCGTCTTGGCGAAACCCTCGGTGCCCTGCGCCATCAGGGCGTTGGCGGCGTCGAGGATCGGCTGCAACGAGCGGTAGTTGGCCTCGAGCTTCACCACCGTCGCGGGAGGCGTGAAAAGCGCCGGGAAGTCGAGGATGTTGCGCACGTCGGCGGCACGAAAACCGTAGATCGCCTGCGCATCGTCGCCGACCACGGTCACGCCGCGACCATCCGGCTTGAGGCGCCGCAGGATAGTCCCTTGCAAGCGGTTGGTGTCCTGGTATTCGTCGACCAGGACCTGATCGAACAGCTCGCGCACGCGCGGCGCGATCGTCTCGTCGGCGAGCATCGCCGCCCAGTACAGCAGCAGGTCGTCGAAGTCGAGCACGTGCTGCACCTGCTTCGCATCGACGTAGGCGCCGAACAGCGCTTCGAGTGCGTCCACCCAATCGGCGCAGCGCGGAAAGCCGTCGCGCACGACCTGTGCGAGCGGCTCGTCCGCGTTGACGATGCGCGAATAGATGGCCATGCACGTGGCGGGCGAGGGAAACCGGCGCCGCGTGACGTCGATGCCAAGCCCCTGGCGCGCGAGCGCCATGAGGTCCTCGGAGTCGCCGCGATCGTGGATCGTGAAATTGGCGGCGAGTCCGATGTCGGTCGCGAAGCTACGCAGCAGTTTTGCGCCGGCGCCGTGGAAGGTGCCGGCCCAGGGCAGGCTGATCATCGCATCCTGTCCGCGCTGCGCAAAGTGGCGCGCCACCATGTGGCCGGCACGGCGCTCGAGCTCGACCGCGGCGCGCCGGGTGAAGGTGAGGAGCAGGATTCGCGTCGGGTCAGCACCGCTGCCGATGAGCTGCGCAACGCGACGGGCGAGGGTCGCGGTCTTGCCGGTCCCCGCACCGGCAATCACCAGGAGCGGCGAATCACCGTGTGCGATGGCGGCCTGCTGCGCGGGGGTCGGGTCGTGGCGGGTTGCAATGCCCGAGGCAAGGGCTGTCATGCGCGGCATCGATCGAACATACGTTCGACATGGTACCGCATCGCCAATCGGCTCCACGCCGCAGCGGCGGCCGGCATCGATTCCCGCGCGCCCGCCGCTCGGGCCCGCAATACCGGCGGCCGGCGCACGGCTCGGGGCGTGCGGCGTCGACCCGGGTCTGGGCGAATGGTGCCGGCACCAGGATTCGAACCCGGGACCAACGGTTTACAAAACCGCTGCTCTACCAACTGAGCTATGCCGGCTGCGCGCGCCAAGGCGCGCTACTTGATGATCGAAAGGTGCGGCGGCCGCGGCTTGCGCCTGGTATCCTTCGGCGGGGTCGGGTCGGGCTCACGCGGCGTAGTCACCGCTCCCAAGGCCGCGACCGGATCGGCCGGCGCGCTGAATGCGAAGCCGTAGCCGGTCTCCTTGGCGAAGATCCCCGCCACCGCACCGATCGGCACCGCCACTTCCTGCGAGGCGCCGTTGAAGCGTGCAGTGAAATGGATCCACTCGTTGTCGATCGTGAGCTTGCGCGTGGCGCTCGCACTCACGTTGAGCACGATCTCGCCGTTCTTCACGTACGCGACGGGCACTCGCGTATCGCCGTTGACCTTGACCGCGAGGAACGGCGTCAGCGAGTTGTCGCCGCACCACTCGCAGATGGCGCGAATGAGATACGGCTTGGCGGATTGCTCGGACATGGAGTGCTGAGCATATTACGCAGGCGCGCCGCGGCGTCAAGCGCCAGGCCCGGCCATGCGCCTACTTGCGCATCCCCCGCTCGGCGGAGGTCAGCGCCTCCGAGAACGCCGGCCGCGCGAAGAGCCGCTCGGCGTACTTCATGAGTGGCGCCGCCTGCTTGGGCATCTGGATGCCGTAGTAATCGAGCCGCCAGAGGAGCGGCGTGATGGCCACGTCGAGCATCGAGTACTCCTCGCCCAGCATGTGCTTGTGCTTGGCGAACACCGGCGTGATCTGCAGCAGCGCGTCGCGCACCAGGCCGCGCGCCTTCTCGGCGTTCTTCTGGTTGTTGCCCTCGAGCGCTTCGATATGCACGAAGAGCTCCTTCTCGAATCGATGCAGGAACAGGCGCGCACGGGCGCGCATCACCGGATCGGCCGGCATCAACTGCGGGTGCGGAAAGCGCTCGTCGATGTACTCGTTGATGATGTTCGACTCGTGCAACACGAGATCACGCTCGACGAGGACCGGGACCTGGTTGTACGGATTCATCACGGCGAGATCCTCGGGCTTGTGATCGAGGTCGACGTCGATGATCTGGAAATCCATGCCCTTCTCGTGCAGCACGATGCGGCAGCGCTGCGAAAACGGGTCGGTCGTCCCCGAATAGAGGGTC
>JBDHRR010000078.1:0-17069 GCA_039807685.1 Burkholderiales bacterium | reverse complement strand
CACCCCGATAGATGTCGATAGATCCCGACAGACGTTCTCTATACAGGACAAGCACTTAGCAGAGATTTTCGATAGACCCCGATCGACCCTGAAAGACGCCGAATCATTCCCACTCGATCGTTGCCGGCGGCTTGGCGGAGATGTCGTACACCACGCGGTTGAAGCCGCGCACCTCGTTGGTGATGCGGCTGCTGACCCGGGCGAGCAGTTCGTGCGGCAATGGTGCCCAGTGCGCGGTCATGAAGTCGGTCGTTTGCACCGCGCGCAGCGCGACCGCGTTCTCGTAGGTCCGTCCGTCGCCCATCA
This sequence comes from Burkholderiales bacterium, assembly GCA_039807685.1. GTDB lineage: Bacteria > Pseudomonadota > Gammaproteobacteria > Burkholderiales > Casimicrobiaceae > VBCG01. Next base: position 16,763 of record JBDHRR010000078.1, on the reverse strand, counting down.
CGCCGACGCTTCTCACCGGCAGGAACACGGCGAAGGCCTGCGACGTCCGGTCGTACCAGCTCCGGCCGTCGGCGTCGCGCGCCGCGTGCAGTTCCTCGATGAAGATCGCATCGGCGCGACGCAGGAGATCGGCGCGCTCGCGCGTGACTTCGCCCAGGATCCGCACACCCAGGCCCGGCCCGGGAAACGGATGGCGGAACACCATGTCCCGCGGCAGTCCGAGCTCGAGACCCAGTTCGCGCACCTCGTCCTTGAAGAGTTCGCGCAGCGGCTCGAGGAGCTTCAGGTGCAGCGTCTCCGGCAGCCCGCCGACGTTGTGGTGCGACTTGATGTTGTGCGCCTTGCCCGTCTTGGCGCCGGCCGATTCGATCACGTCGGGATAGATCGTGCCCTGTGCGAGCCACTTGACGCCGGCGAGTCTCGTCGCTTCGCGCTGGAAGACGTCGACGAAGAGCTTGCCGATGATCTTGCGCTTGGCCTCGGGGTCGGCGATCCCCGCGAGGGCGGCGAGAAACTCCTCGCTCGCATCGACATGGACCACGCGCACGCCGAGGTTCTGCGCGAACGTATGCATGACCTGCTGCGCCTCGTTCTGCCGCAGCAGGCCGTGGTCGACGAACACGCAAGTGAGGCGATCACCGATCGCGCGGTGGATGAGTGCCGCCGCGACCGACGAGTCGACGCCACCGGAGAGCCCCAGCAGCACTTCCTCGTCGCCGACCTTCGCACGGATCGACGCCAGCGCCTCGCCGACGTAGTCGTGCATGTTCCAGTCGTCGCCGATCCCGCAGATGTCGTGCGCGAAGCGGGCGAGGATCGCGGCGCCCTGCGTCGTGTGCGTCACCTCCGGGTGGAACTGCACCGCGTAGAAGTGCCGGGACTCGTCGGCCATGGCAGCGATATCGCAGGACGGCGAAGAGCCGATGCGCTTGAAACCCGGCGGCAGCGCGATGACCTTGTCGCCGTGACTCATCCACACGTCGAGCAATCCATGCCCTTCGGCATTGCGACGATCGTCGAGATCGCGCAGCAGCGCCGAATGCCCGCGTGCCCGAACCTCGGCGTAGCCGAACTCACGCACCGCGCCACGCTCGACGCTGCCGCCCAACTGTGCCGCCATCGTCTGCATGCCATAGCAGATGCCGAGCACCGGCACGCCCTGCGTCCACACCGCGGCCGGCGCCCGCGGGGTGTCGGCCGCGGTCACGCTCTCGGGGCCTCCCGACAGCACGATGCCGCGCGGCGCAAAGTCGCGCACGAACGCATCGGACACATCGTAGGGATGGATCTCGCAGTAGACGTGCGCCTCGCGCAGCCGGCGCGCGATGAGTTGCGTGTACTGCGCGCCGAAGTCGAGGATGAGGATGCGGGAATGGTTCCGGGTTGGCATGGGTCCTGTTCACAGGAGACGCAGGGACGCAGAGGAGACCTCGGTTCCCGCCGTTCCCTGCCTCCCTGCGTCTCCTGTGCGTGCCGTTACTGCACGCGGTAGTTCGGCGCTTCCTTGACGATCTGCACGTCGTGGACGTGCGATTCGCGGATGCCCGCCGAGGTGATCTCGACGAATTCGGCGCGGGTCCGCAACTCGTCGACGGTGCCGCAGCCGCAATACCCCATCGATGCGCGCAAGCCACCCATGAGCTGGTGAATCACCGAATGCAGCACCCCCTTGTACGGGACGCGCCCTTCGATGCCCTCCGGCACCAGCTTCTCGGCGGCGTCCTCGCCTTCCGCATCCTGGAAGTAGCGGTCGGAACTGCCTTCCTGCATCGCGCCGAGCGACCCCATGCCGCGATAACTCTTGTAGGAACGGCCCTGGAAGAGCTCGATCTCGCCGGGCGCTTCCTCGGTGCCTGCAAAGAGACTGCCGAGCATCACGCACGATGCCCCGGCAGCGATCGCCTTGGCCACGTCGCCCGAATGCCGCACGCCACCGTCGGCGATGACCGGGATGCCGCTCGCCGCGAGCCCTTCGATCGCGAATTGGATCGCCGAGATCTGCGGCACGCCGACGCCCGCGACGATGCGCGTGGTACAGATCGAGCCGGGGCCGATGCCGACCTTCACCGCATCCGCACCGTGGTCGGCGAGCGCCTTGGCGCCGGCGGCAGTCGCGATATTGCCGCCGATCACCTGCGTCGCCGGGTGCTTCTTCTTGATCGCCGCCACTCGCTGCAGCACGCCTTCGGAGTGCCCGTGCGAGGTGTCGACGACGATGACGTCCACGCCGGCGGCGACCAGCGCCTCGACGCGCTCGTCGGTGTCGGGCCCGGTTCCCACCGCTGCCCCCGTGCGCAGCCGCCCGTGCTCGTCCTTGCACGCATCGGGATGCTCGATCCCCTTCAGGATGTCCTTGACGGTGACGAGGCCCCGCAATTCCATGTCGCCGTTGACCACCAGCACCCGCTCGATGCGATGCCGATGCATGAGTTCCTTGGCGTCCTCGACGTCGGCACCTTCGGTGATCGTCACCAGGCGATCGCCCTTGGTCATGATGTCGGCGATCGGCTGGTCGAGGCGCGTCTCGAAGCGCAGGTCGCGGTTGGTCACGATGCCGACCACGCGCTTGCCGGCCACGACGGGAAGTCCGGAGATGCGGTGCTTGCGCGTGAGCTCGAGGACTTCGCGCACCGTCATCGACGGCGGAATCGTGATCGGATCCTTGACGACACCGCTCTCGAAGCGCTTGACCTTCGCGACCTCGGCCGCCTGTTTCGCGGGCGACATGTTCTTGTGGATGATGCCAAGGCCACCCTTTTGCGCGATGGCAATGGCGAGGCGCGCCTCGGTGACCGTGTCCATCGCCGCGGAGACGAGCGGGATGTTGAGCGTGATGCGGCTGGTGAGGCGGGAGGCCAGCGAAACGTCGCGAGGAACGACGAGGGAATGCGCGGGGACCAGCAGGACGTCGTCGAAAGTCAGCGCTTTGCAGACGACACGCATGTGCATTTCTCCTGTGCGCAAAAATCGATTATACACGCGGGCCCCGCACGCCGCGGTGGCGAGCTTGCGTTGCGACGCGGGATCGGCGGTCGGTCGCGGCGTGGCGGCATTGATGTCGCCGCATCGGGACCGCATCGGGATTGACGATCGGCGCCCTCCCGCGCTACCTTGCGGCGCGTGCAGGAAAAGGCGCGCCGACGCGCGTGCCGCGAAGGAGACCGGTCGTGAATCTCGAACCCAACCGCCACTACCCGCCCTGGTCGAGAGCCGTGGCGCTCGCCGCCTGCGTACTCGGGCTGCTCGTCGCCGGCTCCGCCGCCGCCGCACTGTACAAGTGGACCGACGCCAACGGGCGCGTCGTCTACTCCGACCAACCGCCCTCGGGCAACGAGAAGTACGAGGTGGTGAGCGGAGCGGCGCCACCGTCGAATCCGAACGCCGTCAAGGACCTCGCGGCGAAGGAGGCGGAATTCAAGAAACGGCAGACCGATGCCGCGAAGGCGGAGACCAAGTCCGATGCCGAGCGGATCAAACAGGCGAAGCTCATCGAGATGTGCGATCGGGCCCGCTCCAACGTGCGCACCCTCGCCGCGGAACAGGTCGCGATGGTGCGGCACAACGAGAAGGGAGAGGCGGTTGTCGTCGACGACGCCACCCGGCGTCGCGAACGGATCGAGGTCGAGGCCTGGATCAAGGCCAACTGTCCGGGCTGAGCAACCCTCGCACATCGAAACGGGCGCTGCGGCGCCCGTTTCAGTTGCAGCGCGATCGACGCGTCAGCGCTTGTCGAGCTGAGCCTGGTTGATCTTCACCTCGGTCTTCGCCCGCAGGCTCGCGAGGTAGGCATTGAAGAGCTCGCGCCCCACCTCGCTCGATAGCCGCTCCGACGCGGCGTCCACGCGCGCCTTGTCGGCCACTGCCGGGGTGTCCACCTTGAGCACGCGCACGATCGAGAAGCCGCCGCGCTCGTTGGTGGCGCCAGTGTACGCGGGGAGCTTCTGCGGGTCGACCATGAATACTTGATTGAGAACGTCGGGCGGCAGCCCCGGCTGGAACTGACCGCGGCCGACCGTGATCGGCTTGCCGAAAGTGAGCCCCACGCCGCTGTCGCTCTTGCCCGCGTTGAGCTCGGCGAGCTTGGCCTGCCCGGCCTTCTGCGCGAGCTCGCTCGCCGCCTTGCGCACGAGCTGCTGTCGAATCTCTCCCTTCACCTCGTCGAAGGGACGCGGCGCCGCCGGCTTGAATTCCAGGATGCGCGCCGAGATGAGCGCGTTGGTTCCGACTTCGATCGCCTCGGTATTGCGCTTGCCCTGGATCGACTCGGGCGAGAAGAGCGCATCGACGAACTTGGCGCTGCCGAGCCCGATCGCCTGCGCCTGCGCACGGGTGACGAACCCCGGCGTCGTCTCGACCTTGAGGTCGAGCGCCTTGGCGGCGCCGGCGAGACTGTCGGCCTGCTCGTAGACGAGATTCTGGAACTGGTCGGCAGCGGTGGCGAATTTCTGCGCCGCCTTCTGCTTCTTGAGCTCGGCCTCGATCTGCGCGCGCACCTCGTCGAACGGCCGCGTGTGCCCTGCCCGCTCGCCGGTGACCTTGATCACGTGCCAGCCGAACTCGGTCTTGACCGGCGGCAGCAGATCACCCGTCTTCGCAGCGAACACCGCGTCCTCGAAGGGTTTCACCATCGAGCCGCGGGCGAAGCTGCCGAGGTCGCCGCCCTGCGCGGCCGATCCCGGATCCTTGGAAAATTCCCTTGCGAGATCGGCGAACTTCGCGGGATTGGCCTTCGCCTTCGCGTAGATCTCGTCCGCGAGCTTCTTCGCTGCGGCAATGGCGTCCTCCTTGGCATCGGCCGCGACCGGAATCAGGATGTGCGACGCCGAGCGCTCCTCGGGCGCCGTGTATTGGGCGGCGCTCGCATCGTACTGCTTGCGCACCTCCTCGGGCGTCACCGTGACCTGCGCGGAGAGCGCATCGGGGGTGAGCAGCAGGTACTCGATCTTCGCCTGTTCGGGTACCTGGAACGCTGCCGGATTCTTGTCGTAGAACTCGCGCACCTGCGCGTCGTCGACCTTCACGTCCTTGAGGAAGGGGTCGATGTCGACGGTCGCCAGCGCGACCTCCCGCTGCTGCTCGAGCAGACCGATGAAACGCTCTGCCGACGAATGCGCGACGATGTTGCCCTGGGTGATCGCATCCTGCACCGCGCCGGTCGTGAGGTCCTGCCGCAGACGCTGCTCGAAGTACGGCGCCGGCATGTTCTGCGCCGCGAGGAACATGCGGTAGCGGTCGTTGTTGAAGCGACCGTCGACCTGGAACGTCGGGATCGAGGCGATGTACTGCTGCAACTGGGCGTCGGAGACGCGGAATTTCTCGTCGCGCGCCTTGTTCGACACCAGCTTCTGGTTGACGAGGTTGTCGAGCAGCGCGAAGCGCACCTGCGCATTCTCGAACATCTTGGGATCGAAATTGGCACCCAGCTGGCGGCGCAGCGTGTCGGACTGCTCGCGGATCGCGTCGTTGAAGTCGTTCTCCGTGATCTTCTCGCCGCCGACCGTAGCCAGCATGCCCTCCAGCCCGCCGCCGCGAAAATAAAAGTCCACGCCGAAGAAGGCGAACGGGACCATCAGCAGGAAGAGGATCAACTGCGCAACGCGCTTGTGCTTGGTGACGAGGTCGAACATGGACGGTTCTTGGCTGGCATGCGAAGGCGGCCTGCTTCGCGAAGGCGGCCATCCGCAACGGCGCTACGCGCGTCGTGACACGGACGGCAGGGTTGGCTAACTGTTTGTTTTGACGAAATTATACATGGAGCGCCGCGCACCGAGCGACGAATCGCCGCGCCCTCGTGCCGCGACGCTCATGGCGAGCGCGTCAGCCATCGTGTTCGACCGCATCCTTGGGCAGCGCAACGGCGAGGACCTTGTCGATCTTCTTGCCGTCCATGTCGACCACCTCGAAACGCCAGCCGCCCCACTCCACCGCTTCGCCTTCGCGCGGCAGGTGCCCCGTCAGCAGCATGAAGAGACCGCCCAGCGTGTGATAGCGGCCGCGCTCCTCTTCGGGAAGTTCGGCGAGCCCGAGGCGGTCCTTGAGTTCGACCAGCGGAATGAGTCCATCGAGGAGCCAGGACCCGTCGTCGCGTTGCACCGCCCAGGCGGTATCGGGATTGCGCGGCTGGAATTCACCGGTGATCGCCTCGATGAGATCCTGCAGCGTGACGAGCCCCAGGATCTCGCCGTACTCGTCGACGACGAACGCGACCTGGCCGCCCGACGAGCGGAAATTGTCGAGAAGTTCCATGCCGGTCACCGTCTCCGGCACGTACAGTGGCGTGCGCAAATCCTTGGTGAGATCGGGACGCTCGCCGTGGGCCATCCGGGCCAGGAAGCGGCGGGCGGTGAGCACGCCCAGGATGTCGTCGAAACCGCCGCGCACCACCGGAAAACGCGCGTGATCCGACGTCTCGATGATCCGCAGGCTCTCCTCGAACGGCGCGTCGACGTCGAGCGTGACCACGTCGCCACGCGGCACCATGAGCGAGCTGATCTGCCGGTCGTCGAGGCGAAACACGTTGCGCAGCATCGTGTGTTCCTGCGTCTCGATCACCCCGGCGCTGCGCCCCTCGGCGAGCACCGCATGGATTTCCTCCTCGGTGACCGGCACGCCGATCCGCTCGGTCACGCCGAGCAGTCGCAGCAGCGCCCTGGTCGACTTGGTGAGCAGCCACACGAACGGCTTGGTGGCCACTGCGAGCCAGCCGATCGGCCGCGCGACGAGCCGGGCAATGGCCTCTGGGTTGGTCTGTCCGAGCCGCTTGGGTACGAGTTCGCCGAGGACGATCGAGAAGTAGGTCACGACGACGACCACCAGCGCGGTGGCCGCGTGATTGGCGGCGCGCCCCGAGATGCCGAAGGTGGTCAGCCACGCCGCGAAAGGCTCGGCGAATGCGGCTTCGCCGACGATGCCGTTGAGCACGCCGATGGAAGTGATCCCGATCTGGATCGTCGACAGGAATCGCGTCGGGTCCTCACCCAGGCGCGCCGCTGCGATCGCCGCGACATCCCCGTCATCGATGAATTTCTGCAGCCGCGCCTTGCGGGCGGTGACGAGCGCGATCTCCGACATCGCGAAGATGCCGTTGAAGACGATGAGCAGCAGCAGGATCGCTACTTCCATGCGTGGGCGGCATTGCGGAGCGCCGACGGCTGCGCGCCGCGCAGCGATGGAAAGCAAACGGGGTGTTGGCGGAGTGGACGGGACTCGAACCCGCGACCCCCGGCGTGACAGGCCGGTATTCTAACCAACTGAACTACCACTCCGATGACGCTGCCGTGGCGGCGCGACGTTTCCTGCAAGATACTGCGGTCGACGATGCCATCCACCCGGCGATGCGACGACCCGGCGAACTGGTGGGTGCTGAGAGGCTCGAACTCCCGACATTCGCCTTGTAAGGGCGACGCTCTACCAACTGAGCTAAGCACCCTTGCTCCGTAGCGCTGGCGCGGATTGCCGTCCGCGCGTCCCTCGCAGGCTCCTTGATCCGGCACGCGAGCCGCGCGAAGTTGGCTAGTTTAACGCATCCTTGAGTGCTTTTCCAGCGCGGAACTTCGGCACCTTGGCGGCCTCGATCGCGATCGGCTCGTTGGTGCGCGGGTTGCGCCCCGCGCGCGGCTTGCGCTTGCCCACGTAGAACGACCCGAAGCCCACCAGCGTGACCATCGAACCATTCTTGAGCGAGCCGCTGATGGCATCGACGGTGGCATCGAGCGCGCGGCCGGCCGCGGCCTTGGAAATGTCGGCGTGCTTGGCGATGGCGTCGATCAGTTCGGATTTATTCACCACACTCCCCTTATCACACGAGTTGCACCGAAGGGTTCGGAACGATGTCGTCGCGGCGGCGATCATCGCAGCAGAAAGGTCTTTATAACGTTCGCGATATGCGCGGTCAAGAATGACGATGCGTCACGACACTTGTACGCTCGTTGCCGATCACGAACGCGCGCTCGCGTCGACTGCGAACTAGCGCGCGCACGTGCTTGATGCGACGGCATTACTGATGGCGACCGCGCGCACAAACGCACGGCGTGTCGCGGCGCCACCGCGCTGCGGCACGCTTCGTGCGTCGACGGTGACCGCGCGCGTCAGTGCTTCAGCGCGGGCGTCTTGTCGTCGGCAGCAGGCGCGGCGGGGACCGGCGGTGGTTCGCCTTCGGCCTTGTCGTCGGCGAGTGCCGCCGGTTGCCGCTCGAGCGCCTGTGCCAGCACCTGCTCGATCCAGCGCACCGGATGGATGTCGAGACGATTCTTGATCTCGTCGGGGATCTCCGCGAGATCCTTCACGTTCTCTTCGGGAATGAGCACGGTCTTGATGCCGCCACGCCCCGCCGCGAGGAGCTTCTCCTTCAAGCCCCCGATCGGCAGCACCTCACCGCGCAGCGTGATCTCGCCGGTCATCGCGACATCGCAGCGCACCGGAATGCCGGTGAGAATCGACACGATCGCGGTGACGATCGCACCGCCCGCCGACGGCCCGTCCTTCGGTGTCGCGCCTTCCGGCAGGTGGATGTGCAGGTCGGTCTTCGTGTAGAAATCCTGCGGGATGCCGAGTTGCCGGCTGCGATGCCGCACCACCGACAGCGCGGCTGCGATCGACTCGTTCATCACGTCGCCGAGCTTGCCGGTGCTCGTGGTCTTGCCCTTGCCCGGCAGCGAAACCGCTTCGATGGTGAGGAGGTCGCCGCCGACCTCGGTCCACGCGAGCCCGGTGACCTGGCCCACCTGGTTCTTCTTCTCGGCAATGCCGTACGTGAACCGGCGCACGCCGAGGTACTTGTCGAGGTTCTTCGACGCGACCTCGATCGGCGCCTTGCTCTTGCGCGCCTTCCCCGCGCTCTCCTTGAGGAGCAGCGCCTTGACCACCTTGCGACAGATCTTGCTGATGTCGCGCTCGAGACTGCGCACCCCGGCTTCGCGCGTGTAGTAGCGCACGATGTCGCGCAGCGCCGATTCGGAGACGTGCAGTTCCTCCGGCTTGATGCCGTTGTTCTTCATCTGCTTCGGCACGAGGTACTGCTTGGCGATGGCGATCTTCTCGTCTTCCGTATAGCCGGAGAGGCGGATGACCTCCATGCGGTCGAGCAGTGGCGCCGGGATGTTCATGGTGTTGGCGGTGGCCACGAACATCACGTCGGAGAGGTCGTACTCGACCTCGACGTAGTGGTCGACGAAGGTGTCGTTCTGCTCCGGGTCGAGCACCTCCAGGAGCGCCGACGACGGATCGCCGCGGAAGTCCTGCCCCATCTTGTCGACCTCGTCGAGCAGGAACAGCGGATTGCGCACGCCGACCTTGGTCATGTTCTGCAGGATCTTGCCGGGCATCGAGCCGATGTACGTGCGCCGGTGACCGCGGATCTCCGCCTCGTCGCGCACGCCGCCCAGCGACATGCGGATGAACTTGCGACCGGTCGCCTTCGCGATCGACTGTCCGAGCGAGGTCTTGCCGACCCCGGGCGGCCCGACGAGGCACAGGATCGGCCCCTTCAGGCGATCGACGCGCTGCTGGACCGCGAGGTACTCGATGATCCGCTCCTTGACCTTCTCGAGGCCGTAGTGATCGGTGTCGAGAACCTTGACCGCATGCGCGAGATCCTTGCTGATCTTGCTCTTCTTGCGCCACGGGAGCGACGTCAGGGTGTCGATGTAGGTGCGCACGACGGTCGCTTCGGCCGACATCGGCGACATCATCTTGAGCTTCTTCAACTCGCCCACCGCCTTGGCCTCGGCCTCCTTGCTCATCCGCGCGGCCTTGACCTTCTTCTCCATCTCGTCGAGGTCGGCGTTCTCGTCGCCCTCGCCCAGTTCCTTCTGGATCGCCTTGACCTGCTCGTTGAGGTAGTACTCGCGCTGGCTCTTCTCCATCTGGCGCTTCACGCGCCCGCGGATGCGCTTCTCCACTTGCAGGATGTCGACCTCACCCTCGATGACGCCCAGCAGATGTTCGAGACGCTTGCCCACTTCGCTCATCTCGAGGATCTGCTGCTTCTGCTCGAGCTTGAGCGGCAGGTGCGCGGCGATCGCGTCGGCAAGGCGCCCGCCATCGTCGATGCCCGACATCGAGGTGAGGATCTCCGGCGGGATCTTCTTGTTGAGCTTCACGTACTGGTCGAACTGCGCGAGCAGCGCCCGCCGCATCGCCTCGACCTCGTTGGTGCCGCCGGGCTCGCCGGCGAGTGTCACGGCCTGCGCGACCAGGTATTCACCACGATCGACCACGCTCGCGATGCGCGCGCGCTGCGTGCCCTCGACAAGCACCTTCACGGTGCCGTCGGGAAGCTTCAGCATCTGCAGCACCGTCGCCACACTGCCGATCTCGTAGAGGTCGGCGGCGGCCGGATCGTCCTTCGAGGCCTGGCGCTGGGCGACGAGGAGGATGTGCTTGCCGGCCTCCATCGCCATGTCGAGGGCCTTGATCGACTTCGGCCGCCCCACGAACAACGGGATGACCATGTGCGGGAAAACGACCACGTCGCGCAGCGGCAGCAGCGGCAGCGCGGACAGGTCGGTGGCGGGTACGGGTGCGTCCTGGGACATGAGGCGACCTTCGGAAGGATACTTGCTCGAAACGTGGGGGTGCTCGCCCGACCCATCAAGCCGTCGGACGAAGGGTGAAGCCCGAGACCTTCAAAAACAGGGGCTTACGAGCGCGCCGCGACCTTCGGCGGGTCGGCGTACATGAGCAGGGGCTTGCCGTCGTGGGTGATCGCCGACTCGTCCACCACCACCCGCGTGAGATTGGCGAGCGACGGCAGATCGTACATCACGTCGAGGAGCACCTGCTCCAGGATGGAGCGCAGGCCCCGGGCTCCGGTCTTGCGAGCGAGCGCCTTGCGAGCAATGGCGCGCAGTGCCGCCTCGCGGATCTCGAGCTCGACACCCTCCATGCGGAACATCTTCTGGTACTGCTTGATGAGGGCATTCTTGGGCTCGACCAGGATCTCGATGAGCGCCGCTTCGTCGAGTTCGTCCAGGGTCGCCGCCACCGGCAGCCGGCCGACGAATTCGGGGATGAGCCCGAACTTGATGAGGTCCTCCGGCTCGGCACTGCGCAGCAGGAGCGTGACGCTCTTGCGATCGTCGGGGCTTGCGACCTCGGCGCCGAAGCCGATGCCGGTCTTGGCGGTGCGCTGCCGGATGATCTTGTCGAGCCCGTCGAAGGCGCCGCCGCAGATGAACAGGATGTTGGTGGTGTCGACCTGCACGAACTCCTGGTTCGGATGCTTGCGGCCACCCTGCGGCGGAACCGCCGCCATCGTCCCTTCGATGAGCTTCAGCAGCGCCTGCTGCACGCCCTCCCCCGACACGTCACGGGTGATCGACGGGTTGTCGCTCTTGCGCGAGATCTTGTCGATCTCGTCGATGTAGACGATCCCCCGCTGCGCCTTGTCGATGTCGTAGTCGCACTTCTGCAGGAGCTTCTGGATGATGTTCTCGACGTCCTCGCCGACGTAGCCCGCTTCGGTGAGCGTGGTCGCGTCGGCGATGACGAACGGGACGTCGAGCAGGCGGGCGAGCGTTTGCGCGAGCAGCGTCTTGCCGGAGCCGGTCGGCCCGATCAGCAGGATGTTCGACTTGGTGAGCTCGACCTCGTCTTCCTTGGCGCCGACCTCGAGCCGCTTGTAGTGGTTGTAGACTGCAACCGAGAGGATCTTCTTCGCGAATTCCTGGCCGATGACGTACTGGTCGAGGCTCTGGCGAATCTCGCGCGGCGTCGGCAGCTTGTTGCGCGACCCCGGCGCGGCCTCGGTCCCGGCACCCTCCTCGCGGATGATGTCGTTGCAAAGCTCGATGCACTCGTCGCAGATGAATACCGACGGCCCGGCAATGAGCTTGCGCACCTCGTGCTGGCTCTTGCCGCAAAACGAGCAATACAGGAGCTTGTCGCCGGAAGTCTTTTCGGCCATTCAACAACCTATCGTGGGAATCTCAGGAGCAGCGTTGGGAACTCTACGCGCCGGATACCCGGTTCTGCAAGACCTTGTCGATGATACCGTACTCCTGCGCCGCATCCGCCCAGAGAAAATTGTCACGGTCGTGGTCGCGCTCGACCTGCTCCGCCGGGCGTCCCGTGAATCCTGCCATCAGCGAGATGAAGCGGTGCTTCAGGTCGATGACGTACTGGGCGTGGCGCTCGATGTCGGAGACCTGGCCCTGGAATCCCCCCGACGGCTGGTGGATCATGATCGTCGAATTCGGCAGCGCGAAGCGCTTGCCCTTGGCGCCGGCCGCAAGGAGGAAGGCCCCCATGCTCGCGGCCATGCCGACGCACAGCGTGGAGACGTCGGGCTTGATGAACTGCATGGTGTCGAAGATCGCCATCCCCGCCGATACCGAGCCGCCCGGCGAATTGATGTAGAAGTGGATGTCCTTGTCCGGGTTCTCCGACTCGAGAAAGAGCATCTGCGCAACGATGAGGTTGGCGGTCGCGTCGTTGACCGGCCCCACGAGGAAGACCACCCGCTCCTTCAGCAGTCGCGAATAGATGTCGTAGGCGCGCTCGCCACGGCCGGATTGCTCGATCACCATCGGCACCAGGCCGAGCGCGGTGGGGTCGTGGAAGTGGCCTTGCAGGCTGGCAGGAATCACGGATCGCATCCCAGGAAAGATTGAACGGTCGAACGGCGGCGCGCGCAGCGGCGCGGCTCGCACGAGCGCAGCGTCGCGCTCCTACTGGCGTCCGGGGGTCCCGACGACATCCTCGAACGACGCCGGAACCTCCTTGACCTGCGCTTTGCCGAGCACCCAGGTAACGACGTTGTGCTCGACCGCGAGGTTCTCGAATTCGGCGAGCCGCTCGGGCTTCTCGTAGTGCCAGCGTACCACCGCCTCGGGCTGCTCGTACGTCTGTGCAAGCTCGCGCACCATCGCCTTCACCTGCTCGGGCTTCGCCTCCAGACTCTCGTTGCGCACGAGATCGCCCAGGATCAGGCCGAGCGCCACGCGGTCCTCGGCCTGCTTCTCGAACATGGTCGGCTCGAGTTTGATGTCCTCGGGCTTCATGCCTTGCTGCTGGAGTTGGCCCGCCAGGCGGCGCATGAGTTGCTGAACCTCGCCCTCGACGAGCGACTTCGGGAGCACGAGGCTCGCCCGCTCGCGCAGCACGCGCATCACCTGATCACGCAGGAGTGTCGCGATCTTGCGCTTCAATTCGATCTGCAGGTTGCTCTCGACTTCGGCGCGCAGGTCATCGAGCTTGCCCGACTTGATGCCGAAGGCGGTCGCGAACGCGCTGTCCAGCGCTGGAATGTCGGGCCGCGCCACGTCCTTCACGGTGAGCTCGAAGCGCGCCGTCTTGCCGGCGACTTCCTTGCCGTGGTAATCCGCGGGAAAGGTGAGGTCGAACGTCTTCTGCTCGCCGGCACGCATGCCGGTTACCGCCGCTTCGAATTCGGGCAGCATGCGGCCCTCGCCGATCACGATGTCGAAATCGGTCGCCTGGCCGCCCGCGAAGGCGACGCCGTCGATGGTGCCCGCGAAGTCGACCTTCACCCGGTCACCACCGGTGGCACCATCCGGCGAGGGATGGAACGTCGCGCGCTGCCGGCGCAGCACGTCGAGCGTGCGGTCGACATCGGCGGGCGTCACTTCGACCTGCGGCCGCTCGATGGTCGCCGCCGCGATGTCGCCCAGCACGATGTCCGGATACACCTCGAAGACCGCGGAGAATTCGAGCGCGGCGTCCGCCGCGGTCGGATTCGCGGCCGGCTCGATTCGCGGATAGCCGGCGATGCGCAGGTTCTGCTCGCGAATCGCGTCGGCGAAGCTCGCCTGCACGGCATCGCTGATGACGTCCGAACGAACCTGCGAGCCGTATTGCCGTTCGACCATCTTGAGCGGGACGTGCCCTTGACGGAAGCCCGGCACCTTGACGCTCTTGGCGAGGCGGGCGAGCCGCTTGCCGACCTCGCCCTCGATCTGCGCGAGCGGAACAGCGACACTCAGGCGGCGCGAGAGCTCGCCCAGATTCTCCAACGTGCTTTGCATGGTGCGGGTCCTGGAATTCTCGTGGTGCGAAAGGGGGGACTCGAACCCCCACGGGTTGCCCCGCCAGCTCCTAAGGCTGGTGCGTCTACCGATTCCGCCACTTTCGCGGGTGACACGGGGCGCCGGCAGCGCTGGCCCTGCGCATTCGCCGACCGGCCCTGCCGACTCCGGCGCTCGCCGCCAGGCATCTCCTCGCGGCGCACACGCGAGCCTCGCGCAAGACCGTTAGGGACGCCAAAGCCGCTTCTGCCAAACGGGTTAGTATAGCAGGAGAAGGGACCTCATCCGCGTGACTGTCGGCCATTACGAGAACTTCCCGGTGGCCTCGCGCCTGGTCCCCGCGGCGCTGCGTCCGGCGATCGTCGCGATCTATCGCTTCGCCCGCGCCGCCGACGATCTTGCCGACGAAGGTCACGCGGCACCCACCGCCCGGCTCGCCGCGCTGGCCGGCTTCGGCCGCGCCCTCGATGCGATCGAAGCGGGCAGCACACCGAGCGCGCCGCCGTTTCCCGCCTTGGCGGCGGCGATTCGCGCGCACGACCTGCCGATGGCACCACTGCGCGACCTCCTGTCGGCCTTCACGCAGGACGTCACCACCGGCCGCTACGCGACCTACGCCGATCTGCTCGACTACTGCTGCCGCTCGGCCAATCCGGTCGGCCGCCTGCTGCTCGCGCTCTACGGCGCCGATCGCGGCGCGCAGGCCAGCGACAACCTGGCGGCGAGCGATGCGGTGTGCACCGGGCTGCAACTCGCCAATTTCTGGCAGGACGTGGCGATTGACTGGCGCAAGGACCGCGTGTACCTGCCGCAGGCGGACCTCGCCCGCTTCGGGGTCACCGTCGACCACCTCGCGCAGGGTCGCGCCGATGCGCGCTGGCGCGAACTCATGGCCTTCGAGACGACGCGCGCCCGCGCGCTGCTGCAATCGGGCCACCGCCTCGCGCGCCGGCTGCCGTGGCGGCTGCGCCTCGAACTCGCCGCGGTGATCGCCGGCGGCACGCGCATCCTCGATCGCATCGACGCCGTCGGCGGCGATGTCTTCACCCGCCGTCCCGTATTGCGCGGCGCCGACTGGTGCGCGGTCGCCTTGCGCACGCTCGTCCCCCCGCGCGCCGCCGTCGCTGCGGAGCCGCCGCGATGACGCCGGACGAATACTGCCAGGCCAAGGCGGCGGCCAGCGGATCGAGCTTCTACTACAGCTTCCTCTTCCTGCCGCCGGAGCGCCGCCGCGCGATCGTCGCGCTCTACGCGTTCTGTCGCGAGGTCGACGACGTCGTCGACGAAGTGCGCGATCCCGGAGTGGCTCGCGCCAAGCTCGACTGGTGGCGCGAGGAAGTGGGGCGCCTCTTTGCCGGCAGCCCCGAGCATCCCGTCGGCCAGGCGCTCGTCCCCGTGGTACGTGACTTCGCCTTGCCGCAGGAGCACTTCGCCGCCGTGATCGACGGCATGGCGATGGACCTCACGCAGACGCGCTACCTCGATTTCGCCGGGCTCGAGGTCTACTGCCATCGCGTCGCCGGCGTGGTGGGACTCCTGTCGGCGGAGATCTTCGGCTACACGGACCCGGCCACTCGCGACTACGCGCGCGACCTCGGAATCGCCTTCCAGCTCACCAACATCTGCCGCGACGTCGGCGAGGACGTCCGGCGCGATCGGATCTATCTGCCGCACGAGGACCTCGCGCGCTTCGGGGTGACGGCGCAGGCGCTGCGCGGCGCGCAATACTCGCCGGCCTTTCGCGAACTCATGGCCTTCGAAGTCGACCGTGCGCAGGCGTGGTACGAGCGCGCGCTCGCCCACCTGCCGGCCGTCGACCGGCACGCACAGCGGGCCGGCCTCGTGATGGCGGCGATCTACCGCACGCTGCTGCGCGAGATCGCGCGTGACGGCTACCGCGTGCTCGACCGGCGCACCTCGCTCACCCCGCTGCGCAAGTTGTGGATCGCCTGGAAGACGGCGCGCCGGTCGCGGTGATCGGCGGCGGTTACGCCGGCTGCGCTGCCGCGGCGACGCTCGCCGCGGCCGGGGTGCGGTGTACCGTGTACGAAGCGGCACCGTTCCTCGGCGGCCGCGCGCGCCGCGTGGTCCGCGACGGTCTTGCGCTCGACAACGGCCAGCACCTCCTGCTGGGCGCCTACCGCAGCACGCTCGCCCTCGTACGGCAGGTGGCGCCCCACGCTCGCGCATTCCGCCGCCGGCCGCTCGCCATCGTGCCGTTCGCTTCGAAGCAAGACGGCGCGCTGTCGCTCGTCGTGCGCCGGGCCCCGGCCCGCCTCGGGCTCGCGCTGGGCATGTTCATGACGCGCGGGCTGACGCTGCGTGAACGGTTGGCCAACGTCGCGTGGCTGCGCGCGCTCGAACGCGACGGCTTCCGGCGCCCTGCCGCCGAAACGGTGGCGGCGCTGCTCACGCCGCTGCCGCGCCGGGTCCGTGAAGGGTTGTGGGAGCCGCTGTGCCTCGCCGCGCTCAACACGCCGCCGGCCGCGGCCTCGGCGCAGGTCTTCGCCAACGTGCTGCAAGCGGCCTTCGGGCACACGGGCGCCGATGCCGATTTCGTGTTCCCGACGGTCGACCTCTCGGCATTCCTGCCGGAGGCCGCGGCCCGGATGGTGGGCGAGCGCGGCGGCGCTGTCGAGGTCGGGACGACGGGGCGGGTCGCCCGCGACTCCGCCGGCAACGGGCTCGTCGTCACCGGGACGGCGCGGGTGCCCGTGGCGGCGACGATTCTCGCCGTCGGTCCGCATCGCCTCGCGGCGGCCGTCGCGCCCGAGGCAC
>JBDHRR010000206.1:0-3395 GCA_039807685.1 Burkholderiales bacterium | reverse complement strand
CCCTTGAAGCGCGCGATAGTGGCGGCGAAATGGTCTGCCACCGCGGCATCGAGGCCGCTCGTCGCCTCGTCGAAGACGAGTACACGCGGGCGCTTGAGGAGCGCGCGGGCGATCGCAATGCGCTGTCGCTGGCCACCCGACAGGCCCGCTCCGCGTTCGCCCACGTCGGTACGGTAGCCCGCGGGCAGCGCTTCGATCGTAGCGTGGATCTCTGCCACGCGCGCCGCCTGCACCGCCATCTCGAAGGTCGCCAGCGGGTTGGCGAGGAGAAGGTTGTCGAGGATGCTGCCGCAGAAGAGCACGGTGTCCTGCGGCACCACGCCGAAATGCGCCCGCAACTCATTGGCGGCAAAATGGCGCGTGTCACGACCATCGATCAGCACCTGGCCGGCAGTCGGCCAGACGAAGCCCTGCAAGAGCTTGCCGAGCGTGCTCTTGCCGGAGCCCGACGGCCCCATCACCACGACGCACTCCCCCGGCGCGATCTTCAGATTCAGCCCCTGCAACACGTCGGTGCGATCGGCGGCATACCGGAAGCTCACGTCGCGGAATTCGATGGCACTGGCGCCGGCCCGGTCCCGGGTCGACACCACGGTCCACGGCTCGGGCGGGACGTCCATGATGTCGGCGAGGCGCCTGACCGCGATCGTCGCCTGCTGGAACTGCTGCCACAGGCCGACGAGCTTCAGCATCGGTTGCGCGACGCGAGCGGCGAACATCTGGAAGGCGACCAGCATGCCGATCGTGAAATCCGGACCGCGCATCACGAGCCACGCGCCGAAGCACAGGATCGCCATCGACAGCACCTGCTCGAGGCCGTTGGCGAGCGTGTTGTAGGTGTTGGCGAGCTGCCGTGTGGCGAAGTTCGCCTGCAGGTACGACGCCAGGTACTCCTCGTAGCGTCGCTCGAGTTGCGGTTCCATCTGCAATGCCTTCACCGTTTCCATTCCGGCGATGTACTCGGTGATGAACGCCTGGTTGCGTGCGCCGCGCAGGAATTGCTCGTTGAGGCGCGCCTGGAACAGCGGCGCGGCCGCGGCCGAGATGCCGACGACGAGCGCGAGGACCACGAGGGTGATCGCCGAGAGCCAGGCGCTGTAGAAGAACATCACGCCGAGGAAAAGGAGCAGGAACGGCAGGTCGAGCAGCAGCGTGATCGCCGCCCCGGTGAGGAAATCGCGAATGGTCTCGACACCGTTGAGACGCGCCGCAAGCACGCCGGTCGGCCGCCGCTCGAAGTAGCGCAGCGGCAGGCGCAGGAGATGCCGAAAGACGGCGGCACCGAGCACGGCGTCGACCCGATTGCCGGTGTGCGTCACGAGGTACTGTCGCACCCAGGACAAGGCGCCGCCGAAGATCACGAAGATCGCGAGCGCGCTCGCAATGACGACGAGCGTGCTCGTCGTCTGGTGGACGATCACCTTGTCGATGATCACCTGGCTGCACAGCGGAGTGCCGAGCGCGATGAGCTGGATGACGAGCGAGGCGACGAGGACGTCGCGCCAGATGCGCCGGTGGCGCAGGAGCTCGGCGACGAACCAGCGAAAGCCGAAGGCCGCTGCGTGAGCGGACGCATCGGGGTCGGTGGCGGGCGCTGCGATCCGATCGACGGCGACGCCGAGTCCGGCGTAGCGTGCATCGAAGGTCGCCCGCGGCATCACCTGCGGCTCGTTGTTCCCGGCGAGAAACACGAGTACGCGATCGGCCTCGCTGCGCGCGAGAAGCGCGGGGACGAGTGGCGGTGAAGAGCCCGACAGCGACGGGCCGGCGGCTTCCGTCACGCGATCGGCACCCGGATCGGCGCCCGCGGGTGCGCTCGCCGTACCGTCGCTGCCCGCGGGATCCGCCGTCGCGGGAGCCTGGTCGGCGCCATCGATGGTGAGGAAGACGAGGCGAGGCAGCATCGATGGCGCCAGTTCGCGCGACGCCAGCGCCTCGAGCTGGGCGTCGAGTTCGAGCAGGCGCAACGCCTCGACCAGCGTGACCGGCGTGCACGGCGGCGGAAAGCTGCGCTCGACGAGGTTGGCGTCGAACGGCTTGCGGTGCAGGTTGCATAGGCTCCCCAGTGCCCAGAGGAAGGCGCGCGGCGCGAGCAGGCCGGTGTCAGGCGCGGCCCGCGCCCGGTGCCGAGCACCCTGTCCCTCGGTGTCAGCGTTCGCGGGCGGCGTCATGCCAAGCCTTCTGCACGGGGGCGAGGAGGTATTCGAGGAGCGAGCGCTCGCCGAGGCGGATCTCGCCTTCGACCAGCATGCCGGAGACCAGCGGCAGGGTCTGCTCATCGAAGGCAAGGCTCTGCGCGCTGAGGGAAATGCGGGCGCGGTACGCGGCGACAGCACCGCTCTCGCTCTCCGCGGGGCGTGCGGCGCCACTCGCCGGCTCGATGGCATCCGGACTCACGTGCACCACCACACCATCGACGATGCCGTACTTCTGGAATGGATAGGTCGCCACCTTGACCCGTGCCGATTGGCCGACACGCACGAATCCGACGTCGAGATTGCGCACGAGCACGTCGGCTTGCAGTTCCTCGCCCGCCGGCACCAGACTGAGCAGCACCGTCCCGGGTGCAACGACCGCACCGGAGGTATGCGTGAGGAGATCCTTGACCACACCCGCCTGCGGTGCCCGCAGCTCGACCGCATGTGCGCGATAGACGGCCTTGGCAAGGTCCTCGTCGAGCCGGAGCTTCTGCGCCTGTGCCTGCGCGCGCTCGGCGTGGAGTTGCTGGCGATACGCTGACGTCACCTGCGCGAGACGCCGCTCGGCGTGCGCAAGGCCCGCTTCGAGCCCCTCGACCGCATGCGCCTGCGCGGTGAGGTCGTGCTCCTTCTCGATCCGCTCGCGCTGTCGCTCGAGCGCCGCCAGTTCGCTCACGAAGCCCTCGCGCTGCAACGTCGTGTAGCGGTCGGCCATGGTGCGATAGATGGGCACCGTGCGCACGAGCTTGTCGTGGACGGCGCGCGCCGCGCGCAATTCCTGACGGATGCGCAGGATCGCCGCGTGCTCCTGCGCAAGGGCATCCGCGTACGCAGCGCGGTTGGCCCGGTACTGCGCGTCGACGCGAGCGTACAGGGACTCGGAATCGTCGGGGGCGCGCGTCAGCGGTACGTCGTCGGCCTCGGCATCGATGCGACGCAGCTGCAATGTCCGCTGGACGACCTCCTTGTGGAGGGCACGCGTATCGGCCTCCTGCAGGTCGGCGTCGAGGCGCACGAGAACCTGCCCGGCGATCACCGATTCGCCCTCGCTCACCGCGATTTCCGCAATGCGCCCAGCGTCGAGGGGCTGGACGATCCGCAGGCTGGTGCGTGGCACCAGCTTGCCGGAGGCAACGGCCACGATGTCGAGACGGCCCAAGACGAGCCACGCCGCCCCGAGAATCGCGAGCGCGGTCA
>JBDHRR010000077.1:0-17450 GCA_039807685.1 Burkholderiales bacterium | reverse complement strand
GTCGATCCCGGGGTGCCGCTGCAGGTCGGGCGCAACGTGACCGTGGGTCACCAGGTGATGCTGCACGGCTGCACGATCGGCGATGGGTCGCTGATCGGCATCCAGGCGATCGTCCTCAACGACGCGGTGATCGGCGAGGAGTCGCTGGTCGCGGCCGGGGCGATCGTCACCGAAGGCAAGACCTTTCCGGCGCGCTCGCTCATCATGGGGACCCCTGCCAAGGTCGTGCGCGAACTCGATACGGCCACGCTCGCGCTGTTGCGCCAGTCGGCGGAGACGTACAGCCGGCGGCGCGCCCTGTACCTCGCCGAACTCACTCGTCTCGATTGACCATCGACCAGAAGGAACCGACGCATGGCTGCCTATCTCATCGCCGACATCGACGTGCATGACACCGACCGCTACGACGCGTATCGCGCGCAGGTGTTGCCCACGATCCAACGCCACGGCGGGCGCTTCCTGGTGGGCGGCGGCCCGGTCAAGGTCCTGGAGGGCGATGGCGTGGTGCACCGGCCGGTGGTCGTCGAGTTTCCATCGATGGCCGCGCTCGAGCGCTGGTATCACTCGCCGGAATACGCCCCGCTCATCGCCCAGCGGCAGGCGGCGGCGAGTGGATTCGTCTATGCCGTTGCCGGAGTCGGCGGCGATGCGTAGCGCGGCACCGCAAGCGGTGGGCATCGCCGAGGGAAAGGCATGAAGCGCGCCGCGGCAGCGGTATTGCTGGCGATGCTGCTCCCCGGGGTGGCGCTGGCACAACCCGTGCGCATCGGGGTGATCGCGCCATTCTCGGGCGCGTTCGCCGATTACGGCCAGCAGTTCGACGTCGGCATCAAGGCATTCCAGAAGATCCATGGCGACACCGTCGCCGGGCGCAAGGTGGAGGTCGTCCTGCGCGACACCGGCGGCCCTTCGCCGGAGATCGCGAAGCGGCTCGCGCAGGAACTCGCCGTGCGCGGCAACGTCGACATCCTCGCGGGCTTCGGGTTGACACCGGAGGCGCTGGCCGTGGCGGACGTCGCTACGCAGGCGAAAAAGCCGATGGTCATCTTCAATGCCGCAACCTCGATCATCACCACCAGATCGCCGTACATCGTACGTACCTCGATGACGCTGCCGCAGGTGAGCGCGCCGCTCGGTACCTGGGCCGCGCGCAACGGCATCAAGCGGGTGGTGACGCTCGTGGCCGACTACGGGCCGGGCAGCGACGCCGAAGCGGCATTCAGGAAGACGTTCACCGCCGGTGGCGGCGCGGTCGTCGAGTCGTTGCGCACGCCGTTGCAGAACCCGGATTTCGGCCCGTTCGTGCAGCGCGTCAAGGACGCGAAGCCCGATGCGGTATTCATCTTCGTCCCCTCCGGCGAGCAGAGCATCGCGGTGATGAAGGCATACCGCGAGCGGGGTCTCGCGCAGGCCGGGATCAAAGCCATCGGTACCGGCGACGTCACCGACGACCACGTGCTCGATGCCCTGGGCGAGGCGGCGCTCGGCATGATCACGACGGGGCACTATTCGGCCGCGCACGACTCGCCGGAGAACAAGGCGTTCCTGCAGGCGGTCGCCGAGGTCGCGCCGCGCTCGGGACGCCCGAATTTCATGGCGGTGGGCGCGTACGACGGCATGGCGGCGATCTACGAGCTCATCCGTCGCTCGCCGCCGGGGCCCATCGATGCCGACGCGGCGATGGCGATCCTCAAGACGTTCAAGGCGACGAGCCCGCGCGGGCCCATCGCGATCGACCCCGACACCCGCGACATCGTCCAGGATGTCTACGTGCGCCGGGTCGAGAAGCGCGGCAGCGATCTGTGGAACGTCGAGTTCGACCGCATCGAGCGCGTCAAGGATCCCGGCAAGGAGCGCTGACCTCCCACTGGCAGGGCGTCGTCGGGAGCGGCGTCAGCGACGCGGCCGACGGTCGATCTCCGACTTCAGCGGACCGGCCGCGTCGATGTTGGGCAGCGCCGCGAGGCGCCGATTGCCGACGGCGCCGACGAGTTCGCGCATGCCAAGAACGAGGAGCGCGAGCGCGAACGGGACGATGTAGTAGAGCAGGCGGAAGAGCAGCAGCGAGGCGAGGAGTTCCTCGCGATCGAAGGCGGTGAGGGCCACCAGCATTGCCGCGTCGAAGACGCCGATCCCGCCGGGGGCGTGGCTCGCGAAGCCCAGCAGCGTCGCGGAAACGAAGATCACGGCGAGCGTCAGGAAGCCGATCCCCGGGGTCGCCGGCATCAGCACGTACATGGCGAGCGCGCAGCAGGTGAGGTCGACGATGCCGATGGCGATCTGGACGAGCGTCGAGCGGCCATTCGGCAAACGGACGCGCCAGCCGCCACGACCCATCGCCCGAGCACCGGTGGCGACCCACGCGACGTAGGCGACGAGGACCGCGAGGACGGCGATCGCGAGGAGGCGATTGATCGCGGGCGGCAGCCGATCGATCAGGCTTGCGGCCTCGGGATCGATCAGGATGCCAAGACCCAGCACGGTGGCGTTGCCGAGCCAGAAGGTGAGGCCGGCGAGGAAGCAGATCTTGGCGACATCGATCGCATCGAGGCCGTGCGCCGAGTAGATGCGATAGCGGACGGCGCCGCCGGTGAAGACGGTGGCGCCGACGTTGTGTCCGACCGAGTAGCTCGTGAAGCCACCGAGTGCGGCGATCCGGTACGGAACTTTCTTGCGGCCGATCTGGCGCAAGGCGAAGAAGTCGTAGAAGGTGAGCGTGCCGTACGCTGCGGCGACGAACAGTGCGGCAAGCGCGATGTTCGGCCAGGGCGTGGCGCGGATCGCGTATCCGACATCGTCGATGTCGATGCCCTGCAGCATGCGGTGCAGGACCACGACGGCGGCGCCGATGATGCACAGCGAAAGCGCCAGCGCAATGCGGTTCCAGCCGATGCTGCGCTGGCAGAAGCGGGCGCCGGCGCGCACCCCGTTCACGATGGTTTGAATCGTCATGTAGCGGTCCCGCGGGCGCGGGATCTCCTCCGGGTGGGCAAGGGCGCCCGATCGATCGCCGGGTCGCCTTGGCGCATCGTCCGCGCGCCTTGCGTGGGCACTACGGTACCATCGTTGAGGATTCGTGCAAACCCGTGCCAGCGCGCTGCCAGCACCGTTCCCGCCCAAGCCCTGGCCCTCGCTGTCTTTGCGTTCGCTGAATTCGAAGAAGACGGGACCGAGCAGCGGACCGGAGAAGAAAGACCTCGTGGGCCCGCGCGGCAGACGCGACTGTCCCAGGATCCCGGATCGAGGGTTGATGTCACTGCCGGCGGCCCCAATTCTGGGCATAATCCGCACCCTCGCGCCCCGCCCGGCGCTGACCATTTCCTTGGACGACGATTCCGCCATGACCGATACGACCGCCGATACCGCCGCCACGCCCGCCCCCGAGACGCGCGGCTTCCAGGCCGAGGTGAAGCAGCTGCTGCAGCTCATGATCCACTCGCTGTACAGCCACCCTGAGATCTTCCTGCGCGAGCTCGTGAGCAACGCCGCCGACGCGGTCGACAAGCTGAAGTTCGAGGCCCTGAAGCACCCCGAGTACTACGAACGCGAGCCCGACCTGCGGATTGTCGTCACCTACGACCGCGACGCCCGCACGATCACCGTCCGCGACAACGGCATCGGCATGTCCTTCGACGAGGTCGTGGCCAACATCGGCACCATCGCCAAATCGGGTACCCGCGAATTCTTCGCGCAGCTCTCCGGCGACGAGGCCAAGGACGCGCGCCTCATCGGCCAGTTCGGGGTGGGGTTCTACTCGTCGTTCATCGTCGCCGACCGCGTGGTGCTCGTCACCCGGCGCGCGGGCCTGCCGGCGAGCGACGGCGTGCGCTGGGAGTCGACCGGCGAGGGCGAGTACGGCATCGAGCGCGCGGAGCGCCCCGAGCGCGGCACCGAGATCACGCTGCACCTGCGCGAGGGGCACGACGATTTTCTCTCGCGGCATCGCCTCGCCGCCTTGATCCGCAAGTACTCCGACCACATCGCGGTGCCGATCGTGATGAAGAAGGAGGTCTGGGACGAGGAGGCGAAGGGCTACAAGGCCACGGCCGACGACGAGACCGTCAACCAGGCGAGCGCACTCTGGGCCCGGCCCAAGCAGGACGTCACCGCCGAGCAGTACGAGGAGTTCTATCGCCACGTCGCACACGACGGCACGGCGCCGCTCGCGCATCTGCACGCGCGCATCGAGGGCCGCTCCGAGTACACGCTGCTGCTCTACGTGCCGGCGGTGGCACCCTTCGATCTGTGGGATCGCGAGCATCGCCACGGCGTCAAGCTCTACGTCCGCCGCGTTTTCATCATGGACGACGCGGGCGAACTCGTGCCGCCGTATCTGCGCTTCGTGCGCGGGGTGGTCGACAGCAACGACCTGCCGCTCAACGTATCGCGCGAGATCCTGCAGGAATCGCGCGACGTCGAGGCCATCCGCAGCGGGCTCACGCGCCGCGTCCTCGATCTCCTCGAATCGCTCGCCGTCGACGACAAGGAGAAGTACGCGACGTTCTGGTCCACCTTCGGGCAGGTGCTGAAGGAGGGCTTCGTCGACGATCACGGGAATCACGACAAGCTCGCGAAGCTCGTCCGCTTCGCGTCCACGCACGCCGGCACCGCCGTGCAGGACGTCGGCCTCGCCGACTACGTCGCGCGGATGAAGGACCAGCAGGAGGCCATCTACTACGTGACCGGTGAGAGTTACGCCGCAGCAGCGGGCAGCCCGCACCTCGAGTTCTTCCGCAAGAAGGGCATCGAGGTGCTGATCCTCGCCGATCGCATCGACGAGTGGGTAGCGGGCACGCTGACCGAGTTCGACGGCAAGCCGCTGCGCTCGGTGGCCAAGGGCGCGCTCGACCTGTCGGCGCTCGCCGATGCCGAGGAGAAAGCGGCGCAGGAGCAGGAAGCCACCGCCCTGAAGCCCTTGACCGAACGTCTCGCGCGGGCGCTGGGCGAGCGTGTCAAGGAGGTGCGGGTGACGCACCGCCTCACCGATTCGCCGGCGTGTCTCGTCGTCGGCGAGGGCGAGGTCTCCGGCAACCTCGAACGTCTCCTCAAGGCGGCGGGCCAGAAGGCGCCCACCGTGGTGCCGATCCTCGAGATCAATCCGCGCCATGCGCTCGTCAAACGCATCGAGGGTGAGCCCGACGCGCGGGTGGACGACTGGGCGAGCGTGCTCTTCGACGAAGCGCTCCTCGCCGAAGGCGCGCAGTTGCCCGACCCGGCCGCCTTCGTGCGGCGTCTCAATGCACTCGTCTTCGGAGCTGCGCCCGAGGCTGCGCCGGGGGCCGCGGGCGATGCGGTAGCGGGTGGCGCGACGGACTGAGCGCGGTTCGCAGGAGACTCACAGGCGCAGCTTGCGCGCGCCGCTTACGTGCGGGTTGCCGCGTTCATAGAAGCGCAGGAGCCGTTCCGCTTCTTTCGTGATGCCGATCCGTACCGAGGTGCCGACCGCGCCCACGGGCCGCACGGCATCGGCGAGCCACAGGCTGCTCGCGCGCACGCACAGGTCGACGCCATCGAGCGAGCGGTCGATGCCCATCGCCTGCGCGACGCGTCCCGGCCCGCGAGTAAGGTCGGTGAGCCGCTGCGTGCCGCGCCGCGCCTGCATGAGGGGGATGCCCTCGATCGGCTCCAGTGCCCGGATCAGCGCGCCACCGCCGACGCCGGCGCGCTCGCCGGCGACGTTGAGCGAGAAGTGCATGCCGTAGATGAAGTAGACATACGCGTGTCCGCGCGGCAGGAAAAGCGAATTGTTGCGTGCGGTGCGCCCGATGAAGGCGTGCGCAGCGGCATCGCCCGGCACGTACGCCTCGGTTTCCACGATGGTGCCCGCGGTGCGCCCCTGCGGGGCATCCCGCACCAGCGTCTTGCCGATGAGCCAGCGCGCGAGCACCGGGGTGTCGCTTGGCATCTCGCGCCGCGTGAGTCGACGATACCCGGCTGTCGTCAATGGCGCAGGACGCACTTGGCGTACAGGTCGGGGAGGTTGTCCGCCGGGTCGTAGATCTCCTTGAGCCGGCGGTAGGCGCGACGATCGTAAATCCGCCAGAACTCTTCCTCGGTGAAATACGAATCCGAATACAGCGACTTGATGCCGCCCAATGCCGATACCCTGCGCTCGATGCGCCGGTTGAGTTCGCCCGGCGGCTTCGCCTCGCGCGAGCGCACCCGATCCCAGAAGCCGAAGTTGACGTACGGCACGCCCTCGCGCAGCGGATAGAGGGGATGGTGCGTCCCAGGCCGCGCCGGCGCGATCGGGCAGATCCAGATCGGCAGGATGCCGATCTCATCGTGCATGAACGCGAGGTACTCCGCAGCGCAGGCAAGCGGGATGTCGACATCCTGGATCACCGACTCGGCATGCTGACCGCGCACCCGTTCGAGCGCGGCGCCGAGCCACCAGCGCGCATTCCAGCGCATCACCTTCTGGTAGAAGATGGAATTGAGGCGACGGCGTCCGAGCAGACGCCGGATCAGTGGATTTTGTGCGCCCAGGTTGCGCGAGCACCAGAACCAGTCGGTATCCCAGCGCCACAGGTAGTCGCGCGTCGCGAGGTAGTCGTCGCCACGTTCGCGCAGCGACCGGTAGTAGATGCGCTCGAACGTGTAGTCACTCGCGTACGGCGCGGTCGCGGCAAAGCGGCCGACCGACAGCACCTGCGTGGTGCGGTCGAACACCACGCCGTCGAGGAAGTCGATCGTGGTGTCGGCGAGGGCCGCGGCAATGGCTGCAAAGAAGGCATCCGGTTCGGCGAATTCACGATGCTCGACGTGGACGTGGCGAGCGACCGGCAGCGTGCGCAGCGTGACGCGCAGCGCGTAGCCCAGCGTGCCGTACGAATTGGCGAAGCCCCAGAAGAGATCGCGGTGCTCGTTGTCGGGCGTACAGGTCACGATACGCCCATCGCCCGTGAGCACGTCCATGCTGGTGACATTCTCGTGCACCAGGCCGTGCCGAAACGACGTCGCCTCGATGCCCACCCCGGCGACCGCGCCGCCGATCGTGATCGACTTCAGCTGCGGGACCACGGCCGGCATCGCGCCGTGTGCGAGCGTGGCCTCGACGAGATCGACGAAGGTCGTCATCCCTTCGGCCTCGACGACCCCGCGGCCCGCATCCATCGCGATGACCTCGTCGAAGTGTGACAGGTCGATTCGCGGTGCGCGTCGGCGCTGGCGATCGCGGAAGAGATTCGTGGTGCGCTTCGCGAGGCCAATCCCGGTCGCACCGGCCGCCAGCGCGGCAACGAGCGCGGCGCGCTTGTCGGCGTGCCCGGTCACGACGGCGCCGGTGCGTCGTCCCGGTACAGGAAGGCGCGGCTCATCGGATAGTGGCTGCCGATGTTCCCCTTGGCGACGAGGACCTGGAAGAGGTGGGTGGTGCCCTTCGGCGAACGGAACATCTCGGCGCATGACCACAGATACGTACGCCACTTGCGACGGAAGTGCTCGTCGAAGCGGACTGGGTCCTGCGCGTGGATCGTCTCCCAGTCGGCGTCGAAGCGGGTGGCCCAAGCGTCGAGGGTGAGTGCGTAGTGGCGGCGCAGGTTCTCGACGTCGATCACCTCGAGGCCGTGCCGTTCCATCGCCTCGATGGCTTCGGCGAGGCTCGGGATCCAACCGCCGGGGAAAATGTGCTTGCGGATGTAGAACTCGGTGTCGAAGCGGCCGACGTGCCCGATGAAATGAATGAGGCCAAGGGCGCCGGGCTTCATCGCGTCGGCGTGACCCTTGATGACCGCCGAGAGCTGATCGCGCCCGGCGTGCTCGACGCTGCCGACCGACAGCAGCTTGTCGTACTGCCCGGGGATCTCACGGAAGTCGCACTCGACGATGTCGATGCGGTCGGTAAGCCCACGCCGCTCGACCTCGCGGCGCAGGTCGGCGACCTGCCGCGACGCGGTATTGATGCCGGTGCCGACGACGCCGAAGCGATCGACCGCGCGGAAGAGGAGTCCGCCGAATCCGCAGCCGACGTCGACGATGGACTCGCCGGGCTTGAGATCGACCTTGCGACAGACATGGTCGATCTTGGCGAGCTGCGCCTCCTCGACCGTCGTCACGCCTTCGCGCCAGTAGCCGCAGGTGTACATCATCGCTTCGGTGTCGAGCCACACCCGGTAGAAGTCGTACGGCAGGTCGTAGTGGTACTCGGCATTGGCCTTGGCCCGGGCAATCGACGCATTGGAGTGGCGCCGCTCGTGCCACCAGTTGCGCAACCGCACGAGCGGCAGGTCGCTCGCGTCGGAAGCGGCGTCCATACCCGCACGGAACACGAGCGGGAAGTCGCCGTCGACGTCGAGCTCGCCGTCGAAGTACGCCTCGAGAAGCCCCAGGTGGCCGAACAGCGCCGGCGCGAGCTGCGCGCGCCGGGTGCGAAAACGCAGCGTGAATGCGGGTTCAGTCTCGCCGCTGCGGAATTCCGCGCCGTCGACGAAGACGACACGGAACGGGACACGCGAACGCGCTGCGAGCGATCCGAGGTAGCGGGCGAGCGCGCCGCCAACGGCGGGCACGCCCCGCGTAGCTGGGACGATGGTGGCCTCGTTCATGCGCAGGTGAGGTTAGCACAGCACGGCGCGACGGTCGGGCTGCGACCGCATCGCCGCATCGGCTGATCGCATCGCCGCGGCCGGCACGTCGCATCTCCGGTGCCGGCGGCCTCGCATCCGCCGGGCAGCCGCAGGCGCCGGGTATCTCCATGATGACACGGTGGATTTTCGTGGCTCCGTGGCATATCCTTCGTCCCTCGCTGACGCTGCCGCGCCGGCATCGCCCAATGGAGTAGGTCAGATTCATGTTTGCTGCCATCGCGTCGTCCTGCGTCTTGCTGGGTGTTGCCGTCGCCACGGTCGGTGCGCAGGGCTTCAAGTTCTCACAACCAGACCCCGCACAGGCCACCCAGCGTGCTGCCCAGGCTGCCCGCGAGGACCGCATTGCCTACGAGATTTCGACGCCCTGTCGCAGCGAGCTCAAAGGCAAGAAGATCGTGGTGATGATCGGCGAGCAGCAATCGAACGGGTATGTGCTGGCGCAGCAGCAGAACTACGGGCCGCACTTCCAGGCGATCAATGGGCGGCTGCGCGATCTCGGGCTGCGTACCTACACGCCGGAGGAGATCCGCGCGCAGATCAAGCAGGCCGAGATCGACGCCTACTTTCGCAACGACCCCGATGCCGCGCTCTCGGCGGCGAGACGCCTCGGGGCGAGCTTCATCCTGCGCGGCCTCATCACTGCGGACGCTCGCATGAACAACATCATTGCCGTGAACCAGGTCACGGTAACGATGGGCTTTACGCTCGTCCAGAGCGATGGGAAGATCATCTCCGACGTCGGCGCTGATGCCGCGTCGTACGCCGGCGCCAACGTCGCACAGATGGCGCTCACCCTCGTCAACGAGCAGGCCGACGAGATCGTCGCCCGCCTGTACGGCGACTATTGCCGCAACGCCGCAACGCCGCCCGCGGCGAAGCGGAAGTGATCGTCAAGCAAAGCCTGGCGACCGTGGCCAGGATCCATCGTCCGCAGGAGAAACGCATGCACCGCATTCCACTTCGCCCCCTGCAGCACGGCGTCGCCGCCACGCTCGCCGTGGCTGCTTCGCTTGCGCTCGCGCAACCGACATTCCAGAGCGCATCGCCAACCGCCGGCGGCACCACGTCGCAGCAGGCGAATCAGGGCGCCGACAAGACGCTGTACCAGGCGGTCAACTACACCAACAAGAACAAGCCCGGTGTGCAGGTCATCGTGATTCCAGGCGAGATCAAGAGCAACAACGCGACCTTCCTGCAGAAATTCACGGCGAACAACATCGCCGACTTCGGCGAGCTCGAGCTCTCCAACGCCAACTTCAAGGTGCTCGAGCGCAGCAACCTGGGTCCGGTCCTGCGCGAGTTCGAGCTCGCCTACAACCTCGGCGATCCGCAGGCCGCGCGCAAGTACCTCGGCATGGGCAAGGTCAAGACGACGAAATACGTCGTGAAGTTCGACATCCTGAAGACCGAGCAGGTCGCCTCCGCGCAGAAGAGCTTCGACGGCGGCACGCTGGGCCAGGTCGCGGGACTTCTCGGCGCGTTCTCGGGCTCGACGGGCGGCGCCCTGGCGGGCGCGGTGGGCGGCACGGCGCTGGGCTCGGTGCACAGCGGTGAGGCGACCAGCGTGTGGGTGATCGGGATGCGCTACAAGATCATCGACGCCGAGACCACCGAGCAGCTCGCGCAAGGCTACACCGAGGAGAAGATGGAGGTCGGTGCCACGTCGAGCGGCGCGCTGGGCGCCCGCGAATCGCAGCAGGGTGGGGCGGGCCTCGACACCATGGTGCAGCGCCTCGTCCAGAAGTCGGTGTGGGAGATCGACAACAAGTACAAGTGACGCGCCCGGCCGACGGCGGCCGGGAACCCACGCCATACTGGCAACGCAGCGTAGTGCTCCATGACCGATTTGACCAAGCTCGGCAAGTACGAAATCCGTGGCGAACTGGGCCGCGGTGCGATGGGCATCGTCTACGAGGCATACGACCCGCTGATCGAGCGTGCCGTCGCACTGAAGACGATCCGTCGCGAGGCACTGCAGGGCGCGCAGGCGACCGAGATTCTCGCCCGCTTCCGGCGCGAAGCGCAGGCGGCCGGCAAGCTCACGCATCCCAACATCGTCGCCATCTACGATTTCGGCGAGGACGGCGGCGTGTCGTATATCGCGATGGAGCTTGTGAAGGGGCGCGAGCTCAAGAGCTACTTCGAGGAGAATCAGCGCTTCGCACTGCGCGACATCGTGCGCATCGTGAGCGAGATCCTGGCCGCACTCGGGTACTCGCACCGACTGGGTGTCGTCCACCGCGACATCAAGCCGGCGAACGTCTTCCTCCAGCCCGACGGTAGCGCCAAGGTCGCCGACTTCGGCATCGCGCACGTCGAATCCTCGGAGCTGACGCAGGTCGGCACCGTGCTCGGGACGCCGGCGTACATGTCGCCGGAGCAGATCCTGGGCGCCCCGGTCGATGGCCGCTCGGATCTCTTCTCGGTCGGGGTCATGCTCTACCAGTTCCTCACCGGCGAGCGACCCTTCACCGGCAATGCGACGATCACCATGCGCAAGGTCCTGGAGGAGGATCCCCTGCCGCCGTCGCGCTTCAATGCGCA
This sequence comes from Burkholderiales bacterium, assembly GCA_039807685.1. Lineage (GTDB taxonomy): Bacteria > Pseudomonadota > Gammaproteobacteria > Burkholderiales > Casimicrobiaceae > VBCG01. The sequence goes on along the minus strand of JBDHRR010000077.1, from coordinate 6,318 downwards.
GATTCCAGGCGCACTCGACGCGGTGGTGCGCACCGCGCTTGCCAAGAAGCCCGACGAGCGCTTTGCCACTGCGGAGGCCTTCGCCGCGGCGCTGCAGGCTGCGGCCGCCGCGACGGCACCGCTCGGTACCGGCAGCGGCGAGACGACCGTGGTGCCGGCGCCGGCGGCAAGCGGAGCCGCGGCGAGCATCGCAGCGTCACCACGCGCAATCGCGGCATCCGCGGGTGCGACGGAGAAGTCGCAACTGCCGGCAATCGCCGTCGTGGGTGCAGTCGTCGTCGTCGCGGTGGCGGCATCGGTGTGGGTCGCCTATCGCAGCGGGGGCACCGCGCCCCCGCCGGCAACATCGAACGCGCTCGCCGGGACTGCGGTGAGCCCTTCGCCTCGCGGCGCACCGAGCGCCAGCGCGGCCGGGACAAGCGCGCCAGGCACCGGTGCCGCGACTCTCACCGCGGACCCTGCGGGCAAGGTGGCGACCGCCGCCACCCCGGGCAATGAGGCGCACCCAGGCAGCAGCTCCAGTGCAACGCCAGTCGGAACCGCTGGCGCGCCACCGCCGGCGGCGCCGCTCGATGCGGGCAAGCTCGTCATTTCCGCCGTCGGCTTCGCCGACCCGGCCGATGCACGCTACCAATCCGACCGTGCGCTCCTGCAATCCGACCTGCGCGCCGATGCGCGGGGTCAACTCGTGGCGAAGGCGGTGAATCTGCTGGTCGAGCAGGGATCGGTGACCAAGAACTACGACCTCCTGCGCGACAGGCTCCTCGCCAGGAGCGGCGATTACGTCACGACGGTCGTGCGGGAGAGTGCACCGGAGACGGGGAAGGATGGCCTCGCCTCGCTCACCACCGAGGCCGTGGTCAACGTCAAGGCGGTGCAGAAGTCGCTGAACGACATGTCGCGCAACGAGCGCATCGAATTCATCCGGGCGAGCGGTGATCCGCGCGTTGCCGTGCGGGTGACTACCCGCGATGCCGATCAGCCGGCAGCGCCGCCGCGACCGTCGCCCGCTGCCGAGAACATCCTGAAGGAGCGCATCAAATCCTTCGGCTTTCGCACCTGGTCGGAGGATGGCGCACGCAGCGGCGATCCCGCTGCCGGTCCCGACTTCGTGGTCGAGGGCGAGGCGACCATCAAGCGCCTGTCGATGAAGCTCGAGGCCTCCGGACTCACTGTGACCAAGTACGCGCTCAACGGCTGGACGGTGAAGGCCATCGATCGCGCCACCGGCGAGGAGATCTACTACAACACCAAGCTGCCGACCGGGCAGGGGAGTTGGGCAAGCGAGGAATTGGCGCTGCAGGCGATCGGCACCCGCATCGCCAGCGAGTTCTCGCGCGACTTCTTCCTGTCGCACGTGCAGCCCAAGGGACGGCGCGTCGTGCTGAAGGTGGCCGGTCTGCCGGCGAGCGTCGCCGACGCGACGCTGCGCCGCGAGATCGTCGGCATGCCGTCGGTGCTGACCGCGAGCATTGCGGGTATGCACACCTTCGACCTGCAGATCGCCGGTAGCGGGCCGGCGGGCGACCTGGTCGCAGCCGGAATCCTGAAGCCGCTTGGCGCCAAGCTCGGCCAACCGTGCTTTGCGGTGGGGGCGGTGGCGGGTGACGAGGTCGGCGTGGCCTTCGACGCGAAGTGCGACGATCCGGCGGTATTGGCGCGCCTGGAGACGAATCCGCCAGCCGCGCTCTACGAAGCGCCCGCGCAGCGGCAAAAGGCGATCGTCAAGAATCCCGAGACGCTGAAGAAACTCATGATCTGAGAGAAGCGTCGCGACGCCCGTCTCAACTGCGCGACTTGCCGGGCTCGCGCGCGAGGTCGACCCGCGCCGCTTGCGCCGCCGCTTCGGCGCGCGAGGCGAGCCACTTGCCGACGACGATCACCAGGACTGCACCGATGGCAGGGGCGAGGTAGTGCAGCCAGCCGGCGTTGGCATCGACCCAGGCCTTGATCGCCGGATCGCTCACCGCCATGTCGCCGGCGACCCAACCGAGCAGACCGCCGCCGATGACGATGATGATCGGCCACCGCTCCATGAATTTCATGAGCAGCGTGCTGCCGAAGACGACGATCGGGATGCTGATGAGGAGCCCGATGATGAGCAGCGTGAGATTGTCCTTGGCGGCGGCGGCGACTGCGATCACGTTGTCGAGGCTCATCACGAGGTCGGCGATGAGGATCGTGCGAATCGCCGCGACGAGGCCGGTATTGGCGGTAGCCTTGCCCTCGTGATCGTCATCGTCGGGCAGCAGCAACTGGATGCCGATCCACAACAGCAGTGCGGCGCCGACGAGCTTCAGATACGGCAGCCGCAGCAACTCGACGGCGACGATGGTGAGCACGATCCGCATGACCACCGCCGCGCCGCTGCCCCACAGCACGGCCTGCTTCTGTTGCCGCGCTGGCAGCGACCGTGCCGCAAGTGCGATGACCACGGCGTTGTCGCCGGAGAGTACGAGGTTGACGCCGATGATTTGCAGGAGGGCGATCCAGAACGCGGTATCGGTGAAGGTCATGGGACGTGCGCGCGAGGGTTGGACGAGGCGCTCCCATGATAACCCGTGGTGCGCAACGGGAGGTTGCAATGGCGCACGCTCGACGCCGCCGCGTTCGGCGAGGCGGCCCTCCGCGCTACCGGCGCGATCATTCGGAGTACACTGCGCAGCGTCCCCGAGATCGGGCTCGCCCACTCGGGCCTGCGCCGATTTCCCGTCGGGCACCCGGGCGCCACTGACGATGATCGCCAACGAATCGACTCCTGCAGCGGCAACTGCGACCACGACTGCCGTCGCCGACGACCCGGCACGTCATGGCGAACTGGAGAAGGCATTCCTGCGCGGCTTGGGAATCCCCGACGCCGCGCTCGCCCGTGACCTCGATACCGGGACGATGGAGGAAATCGGGCGCTTGCTGCGCGAGATGATGGAGGGCACCGTCGACATGCTGCGCCTGCGTGCGCAGGCGAAGAGCCACATCCACGCCGACATGACGATCATCGGACCGCGAGCGGTCAATCCGCTGAAAGCGGCGTGGGATGTGGACGTCGCCTTGCGCCACCTTCTCGCACCCGAGCGAGCGGACCTGATGGCACCGGTGCGCGCTGTCGCCGACGCGTACGACGACCTGCGCGCGCACGATCGCGGCCTTGCCGCGGGGATCCACGCCGCATTGCAGCAACTGCTCGCACGGTTTGCCCCCGATGCCTTCGACGAGCGCCTGGGCGGTGGTGCCTTCGATCGCTTCCTCCCGGCGAATCGCAAGGCACGCCAATGGGATCTCCTGCTCGAGAGCTACGAGGACACGACACGCGAAGCGCAAGGTGACTTCTGGGCGGTGTTCGAGCGCGAGTTCCGCCGCGCGTACGCCACGGGCGAGCGACCCGAGACAGACGACGCCGCGCGTTGACCGGCGGGCAAGCCGCGCTGACCGTCGCCAGCCGATCAGTCGACCGCTTCGCTCGCGTCGCGCACCAGCGTCGCCGTCATCCGCAACAGCCCCGATAGATGTCCCAGCATGTTGAGGAGGAGGCGACGCGCGAGCTCCGGGTTGCGCTGGTGGATCGTTTCCAGGTTGGCGCGCGAGAGGCTGTACGTCACGACCTCGGTGTCGGCGACGGCGGTCGCCGAGCGCGTGCCGCCTTCGATCATCGCCGACTCTCCGAAGATCACTCCCGGAGCGAGCGTGACGACGCGCCGCGGCTTGCCGCCCGCCTGCCGATCTTCGGCGACGATGCTGACGGCGCCACGGGCGAGGAGATAGAGGCGCTCACCCTGTTGCCCATCGTGGTAGAGCGCGGCGTGCGCCGCGAAGAGCTGGCGATCGAGGAATGGCTTCAGGAAACGAAGCTCGTCGGGCGTAAGGTGCTTGCAGAGGGCGAAGTCCTCGATCGCCAACTCCTTCTCGTCGGTGGCGATGTGCGCCGCGGCGAGGATCCTGCGCTCGGCGTACTCGAGCGCCCGGTCGGTGTCCTCGAACCACTCGGGGTGATGCCGTTGTACGAATACGCCGGCGCCCTGAAGGGCGCGGCCGAGGCGACTCGTCGACGACACGTAGGCGAGGAGCGTCGTGACGTTCTGCTCGCGCAGCAGACGCTGCACCTTGCCGAGCATGAGCGCGCCGGAGGCGTCGATCATGGTCACCCGGCGCAGGTCGACGATGAGGTATTCGGTGCCGTGGGCGGCGCGCAAGGCCTCGAAGGCGAGGCGATCGGCGGTCCCGAAGAAGATGGCGCCGTCGAGCTCGAGGACCTTGATCCGCTGGCCCTCGACCCGCAGATAGCTCGCCTGTTCCGGCGGATACACGCGTCGCGAACCGCGGGTGGCGCCGGTCTGCACCGAACGGATGAGGGAGCGGTTCATGACGGCGAGGAAGAGCCCCATCGACAGGATGAGACCCGTCACCACCGCCGCCACGAGCCCGAAGGCGATGGTCACGATCGCCACCAGCAGCACCAGCGCGATATTGACGAGGAGTTCACTATCGTACTGGCCGCGCCGCAACCGGTCGATCGTCGTACCCGCCCAGCGATCGATGAGACCGACGGCGATGACCAGCATCATCGCCGACAGCGCAGCAATCGGAATGAGGTGCAGCAGCGCCCCCCCGAAGCGCAGGAGGAGGACCAGCGTCACCGTTGTCGCGAGGCTCGAGACGAGCTTGAAGCCGCCGGCATGGTGGGTGGTGATCGCGTGGTGTGACGAGTAGGCGACCGGTACCCCGCCGAACAGCGACGACACGATGTTGCCGCAGCCGAGCGCCACCAGCAGGCGATTGGGGTGATGCGCCGTGTCGAGCGGCCCATCCGCTTCGCCGACCGCGGCGAGCAGGCTGTCGAGCGAGCCAACCACGGCGATTGCCAGCGCGGTGACCAGGAGATCGGGGCCGAACGCCATGGCGAGGGCGACGCCATCGCCGTTGATGAGCGGCCACAACGCGTCCGGTAGCGGGAGCTTGCCTAGGGAGGGCACGCGGGGGCCGACGTCGCCCTTCACGAGCACGCCGACGAGCGTTGCCACGACCGTGCCCGCGGCCAGCCCGATGAGCTTCGACGGCGAGCGTGGCCAGCGACGGCGAACGAGGACAAAGGTCACGATCGTCACGATCGCCACCAGGATCGCCCAGCCGTTGACGATGGCGTGGTGACCGCCTTCGCCACCGCCCTCGCCGGTTCCGCCGTGCGTCCCGAGCACCTCAGGCAGTTCGTAGAGGACGAGCGAAATGGCGAGGCCGCTCATGAGTCCGGCAACCACGGGATACGGGACGAAGCGTGCCACGTTACCGAGGCGCAGGAACCCAAAGACGATCTGGATGATGCCGGTGAGCGCAAGGCACAACGCGGCGAGGAAGAGGATCTCGACGACGCCTTGCGATGGCGACGCGCGCAGGTCGCCATCGGCGGCCAGGCGCAGCACGAACGCAGCGAAGAGAAAGACCGACGACGCGCGCGGCACCTCGTTGGGCAGCAAGGCACCGCTCAGGACGAAGGCGGTCATGGTCCCGAAGATGGCCGCCGCAAATGCCGCGCGCAGGCCGGCTTCCACCGCGTAGCCGCCGAGGGGGGCGAAGGCGATGAGCCCGAGCGGCAGCATCATCGCCACCAGCACGAACGCCGAGGAAATGCCTTGACCCACTTCGCGGGCAAAGTCGCCGACGGTGTGCTGCGGCGCGCTCGCCGCGTGCGGTTGCTCCATGGAGGCGTGGGAGACGGCGAGCCCGGCGGGCGAAGACGCGCATTCTGCCAGACCGGACTTGACTAGTGCGCGCCGCGCGCGCCATTCTGCACCGTCGAGACACGGGGCATTGCATGCTGACGATCAAGGTCATCACCTACAAGGGCACGCCGGTCGAACCGGCGATCGGCGCGCAATTCGGCGAAGCCGGCGGCAGCATCGGCCGCTCGCCCGAGTGCACGTTGGTCCTGCCCGATCCGGAGCGCGTGATTTCGCGCACCCACGCGGTGGTGACGCAGGCCGCCGGGCGCTACTCGTTGCGCGACCAGGGCAGCACCGTCGCCGTGCTGGTCAACGGGACGGCGGTTGGCAGAGGCCACGAGCGCGTGCTCACCGCGGGCGACGAATTGCGCATCGCGGGCTACGTGCTCGTGGTCGAGGGCATCGCCGTCATGCCCGTGGCCGACGAAGACAGCACGACGATCCTGCGCGAGGGCACGCTGCTGTCGTGGTCCGAGGGCGGGATGGCGCAACCGGCGGGGCGCATCGCCTCGGTCATCGCGCCGGCGGCGGCGGCGGGCTGATCGCCGGCGCCGGCCGCCACGGCGGCGTCCGAGACGCCCACCGCAGCGCCGGTGCCCGCGCCGTC
>JBDHRR010000076.1:0-17468 GCA_039807685.1 Burkholderiales bacterium | reverse complement strand
GGCGACCTCGCCGAAACCCTGCGGCGCAGCGCGCCCTACGCAGCGTCCAGCGCGTTCGCGGGAATCGCGTCGATGGCGTCGGTGATGATCGTATCCACGCCCCACGCCGCCACCTCCGCGACGCGTGCCGGATCGTTGACCGTCCACGTGCACACGCGATAACCCTCGCGGCGCGCCGTATCCACCACCTCGCGGGTCAGGATCTTGTGATCGGCATCGAGCGCGACGCACTCCAGGTGCCGCAGCCGCGCGAGCCAGTCCGCGGGGAGTTCCTCGACGCAGAGCGCGCGTGGCAACGCCGGTGCTGCCAGCCGGCACGCGTCGAGCGACTCCTCGGCGAACGACGACATGAGCGGCAGGATCTCGGCATCGCGCCAGAGGGCGAGCGTATCGAGCCCGACGGCGGCGCCGGTCTCGCGTTCGCGTCCGGGGGTCGGCTTGATCTCGACGTTGCAGGCGACGCCGTGGGCGCGCGCCCAGCGGGCGATCGCCGCAAACGTCGGCAGCATCTCACCCGCGTACTTGGCCGAGTGCCAGCCGCCGGCGTCGAGTCGCGACAGCTCGCGCCACGGCAGCGCGTCGGCGCGACCGCGCCCGCTGGAGGTGCGCTCGAGCGTCGCGTCGTGCAGCAGGAAGGCGACGTTGTCGGCGGCGAGCTTCACGTCGAATTCGACCATCGCGTAGCCGTGTGCGTGGCCGACGCGCATCGCCGTCAAGGTGTTCTCGGGCGCGAGCTTGCCGGCGCCGCGGTGCGCGCACAAGCGGGGGTACGGCCAGGGGGGGAGCGGACGAGGGGAATGGGCCATGCTCGGGGTCCTGTTCGGGTTGTCGGACGATCAGCGCCACCGCTGCGAAGCCGGTTGCCGCACGGAGGCGTTGCGCACCAAGGATACGCGTTGGCGATGCCAGGTCAGCGCACGCGGGCACCACTTCCCGCATCGAAGACGAAGATGCGCGCCGGATCGACGGCGAGATGCAGCGCTTCGCCGACGCGCAGCCCCTGCGTGCTCTGCATGCGCGCCACCACCGTCGCGCTGCCGTGCCCGACGTGCACGAGCGTGTCGGCGCCCAACTGCTCGATCATTGCGATCGGACCGCCGATCACCGCGTCGGCGGCCGTCGCCGGATGGAGGTGTTCGGGCCGGATCCCGAGCATCACCTTGGCGCCTGCCGTGGCGCCGACCTGCGCCCGCGCGATGCTGCCGCCGCCGTCGAGCGTGAAGCGGCCCGCCGTCTCGGCGCGCGCCGGCAGAAAATTCATCGCCGGCGAGCCGATGAAACCGGCGACGAAGATCGTCGCCGGATCGGAATAGACCTCCATCGGCGCGCCGACCTGCTCGGCGCGTCCCGCATTCATGACGATCATGCGGTCGGCGAGCGTCATCGCCTCGACCTGGTCGTGCGTCACGTACAGGCTGGTGGTCGCGAGCCGCCGGTGCAGCGTCTGGATCTCGAAGCGCATCTGCACGCGCAGCTTGGCGTCGAGGTTGGACAGCGGCTCGTCGAAGAGGAACACCGCCGGCTCGCGGACGATCGCGCGCCCCATCGCCACCCGCTGCCGCTGGCCGCCCGAGAGCTGCCGCGGCTTGCGTTCGAGGAGCGGGCCGAGTTCGAGGATCTCGGCGGCGCGATCGACGCGCTTCTTGATGTCGTCCTTCGCGAAGCCGCGGATCTTGAGGCCGTAGGCCATGTTCCCGAACACCGACATGTGCGGGTACAGCGCGTAGTTCTGGAACACCATCGCGATGTCGCGGTCCTTGGGCTCGAGCGCGTTGACCACGCGCTCGCCGATCACGATCTCGCCGCCGGTGATCTCCTCCAACCCCGCGACCATCCGCAGCAGCGTCGATTTGCCGCATCCCGACGGCCCGACGATGACCGCGAATTCGCCGTCGGCAATCGCGGCGTCGATCCCGTGGATCGCCGCCACTCCGTTGGGATACGTCTTGCGAACGCCGCGAAAGTCGACCTTGGCCATGGAATCGTCGTCGTACGTAGGTGAAGGAACATCGGGAGCGAGCGTTGACGCTCGTCACGCGCTCATTTCTCGGTATCGACCAGCCCCTTCACGAACCAGTTCTGCATCAGCAGGACCACGGCCACCGGCGGCAGCATGGCGAGCATCGCAGTCGCCATCACGAGCTGCCACTCGGTGGCGGCGTCGCCGCCGGTGATCATCCGCTTGATGCCGATCACGGTCGTGTACATCGACTCGTCGGTGGTGACGAGGAGCGGCCACAGGTACTGGTTCCAGCCGTAGATGAACTGGATCACGAAGAGCGCGGCGATCGACGTGCGCGACAGCGGCACGACGACGTCCCAGAAGAAGCGCATCGGGCCCGCACCGTCGATGCGCGCCGCCTCGGCGAGTTCGTCGGGGATGGTCAGGAAGAACTGGCGGAACAGGAACGTCGCGGTCGCCGAGGCGATCAGCGGGATCGTGAGTCCCGCGTAGGTGTTGATCATGCCGAGGTCGGCGACGACCTTGTAGGTGGGCAGGATGCGCACCTCGACCGGCAGCATCAGCGTGATGAAGATCATCCAGAAGATCGTGTTGCGGAACGGAAACTGGAAATAGACGATCGCGAACGCCGACAGGAGCGAGATCGCGATCTTGCCGATGGCGATCGACAGCGCCATGACGAGGCTGTTGAACATCATCCGTCCGACCGGCGCCGACGCGCCCTTGGTCGAGCCGTGGCCGAGCACGTACGTGTAGTTCTCGACGAGCTGCGACCCCGGCCACAGCTGCATCGGCGCCGCGAGCACCTGATCGAGCGTGAGGCTCGACGCCACGAAGGTGACCCAGATCGGGAAGGCGACCACCGCGATGCCCACGAGGAGCAGCGCGTGACGAGTGATGGTAAGGGCGGGGCGGCGCTCGATCATCGTCGGGGATCAGAGGTCAGGGATCGGGAATCAGATGCGTGAAGGTAGAGGTTCGGCATGGGCGGCGCATCAAGCGCCGAACCGCGTCCGAGAATTGTAGGTCGTAGGCACGCCGCACGTCGTTCCGATCCCCGATCCCCGATTAGTACTGCACCTTGCGCTCGATGTAGCGGAACTGGATCACGGTGAGGCCGATCACGATGGCCATCAGGATCGCCGACTGCGCCGCCGAGCCGCCGAGGTCGAGCGCCTTGAAGCCGTCCTGGTAGACCTTGAAGACGAGGATCTCGGTGGCACGCGCCGGGCCGCCCTGGGTCGCCGCATCGACGATCGCGAAGGTGTCGAAGAAGGCGTAGACGACGTTGATGACGAGGAGGAAGAACGTGGTCGGCGACAGCAGCGGGAACACGATCGTCCAGAACCGGCGCAACGGCCCCGCGCCGTCGATCGCGGCAGCCTCGATGAGTGAATGCGGGATCGCCTGCAGCCCGGCGAGGAAGAACAGGAAGTTGTAGCTGATCTGCTTCCACACCGCCGCCATGATGATGAGCAGCATCGCCTGGTCGCCGTCGAGGAGGTGGTTCCACTCGATGCCGAAGCGCGCCAGCGCGTGCGCGATGATGCCGAGCGTGGGGCTGAAGAGGAAGACGAAGAGGACCGCGACCACCGCCGGCGCGACTGCGTACGGCCAGATGAGGAGCGTCTTGTAGAACGTCGCGCCGCGAAGCACGCGATCGGCCATCGCCGCGAGCAGCAGCGCGACCGACAAGCCGAGGATCGCCACCGCCGCCGAGAATTCGACGGTCACCTTGAACGAGTTGAGGTAGCCCTCGTCGTTGAAGAGCGTCCGGAAATTGTCGAGGCCGACGAACTGGGTGTGGGCGCCGAATGCGTCCTCGAGCTGCATCGACTGGATGAGCGTCTGCCCCGCCGGCCAGAAGAAGAAGACGAGCGTGATCGCGAGCTGCGGCGCCACCAGTACGTACGGCAGCCACTTCGATTTGAAGACGACCCGTTTCTGGGTGGACATGCGCGGTTCAACGGAGGGAAGAGGCGCGCGGCGACGAGCACGCAACACCGCAGCGATTCCGCGCCGGACGCGGAACCATCACGTCGCGGCGCGATCCGTCGTGGCGCTGCGCGGCGGCGCAGCCGCACGAGCGGCCGGCGCCGCCCGTGCGGCAAAGCGTCACTTGTTGGCTTGCTGGAACTTGACGAGGATCTCGTCGCCGCGCCTGACCGCGTCGTCGAGCGCCTGCTTCGGCTGCTTCTTGCCGGTCCACACCGCCTCGAGTTCCTCCTCGATGACGTTGCGCACCTGCACGAAGTTGCCGAGCCGGATGCCGCGCGAATTGCTGGTCGTCTTCACGATCATCTGCTCGACCGCGACGTTCGGCCCCGGCGTCTTTTCATAGAAGCCCGACTTCTTGGTGAGCTCGTACGCGGCGTAGGTGATCGGCAGGTAGCCCGTCGCCTGGTGCCACTCGGCCTGGATCTCGGGATTCGACAGGAAGGTGAAGAACTTCGCCACGCCCTTGTAGTCGTCGGCCTTGTGGCCGCTCAGCACCCACAGGCTCGCCCCGCCGATGATCGAGTTCTGCGGCGCACCCGGGATGTCGGGGTAGTACGGCATCTGCGACACGCCGAATTTGAACTTGGCGTTGCGCGTGATGTTGGCGAAGGCACCCGAGCTCGACATCAGCATGCCGCACTCGCCCGAGTAGAACTTCGACTCGGCCTCGTTGGTACGCCCGGCGTAGGTGACGTAGCCCTTGTCCATCCACTCCTTGAGGTTGCCGATGTGGCGGACCTGCAGCGGCGCATTGATCGCGAGGCGGGCATCGAGGCCGCCGAAGCCGTTCTGCTTGGTGGCGAACGGCAGGTTGTGCCAAGCGCTGAAGTTCTCGAGCTGCGTCCACGACGGCCAGCCGAAGGTGAAGCCGCACTTCTCGCCGCTGACCTTGAGCTTGGCCGCGGCGGCGGCCACGGCGGCCCAGGTCTTGGGCGGGTCGTTGGGGTCGAGGCCCGCCTTCTGGAAGGCGTCCTTGTTGATGTAGAAGACCGGCGTCGAGCTGTTGAACGGCATCGACAGGAGCTTGCCGTCCGGTGTGGCGTAGTAGCCGTAGACGGCCGAGATGTACGCCTTGGGGTCGAACTTCTGGCCGGCGTCGGCCATGAGCTGGTAGACGGGCTTGATGGCGCCCTTGCTGTACATCATCGTCGCCGTACCCACCTCGAACACCTGCACGATGTGCGGTGCCTGCTTCGCGCGATAGGCGGCGATCGCAGCGGTCATCGACTCGGGGTAGGTGCCCTTGTACACGGGCACGATCTTGTAGTCGCTCTGGCTCTTGTTGAAGCGATCGGCGATGCTCACGACGCGATCGCCGAGGGCGCCGGTCATCGAGTGCCAGAACTGGATGTCGGTGGCGGCGCTGGCGGCGCCGGCCAGCCCGAAGAGTGCGGCAAAGACCAGGCCGCGAGCGGGTGCAGGTCGAAACGACATGAGGTGTGCCTCCTTGAGCAGAAGTGGGCGGTTGTGCCTTCTTGAGCCTGCAATTCTAGTGCAGGCGCGGCGCGCACGATAGCACGCCGGCTCGCAGCACGCCGGCTCCCGGAGACCCGCATCGCGAGCACCCACGGCGGCCGCCGGCACCGCGAAGCTCGCGGCCGCCCGCAGGCTTCAGTCGGCGCCGTGCGCCGGCAGCGGACGCGGCGGCCCGGCGTGCCCCTCGCCCGCCGCACCCGGCGGCGCGGCGGCCGCGCCGGCGAGCCGGGTCCCGCGCACCAGCAGCGTATACGCCACCGGCACGACGAACAGCGTGAGCAGCGTGCCGAAGCTCATGCCGCCGACGATCACCCAGCCGATCTGCGTGCGCGATTCGGCGCCGGCGCCGATCGCGAGCGCGAGCGGCACCGAGCCCAGCACCATCGCGCCGGTCGTCATCAGGATCGGACGCAACCGCAGCGTCGCCGCGTCGAGCACCGCCTCGAGCAGCGGCTCGCCCTTCGCGCGAAGCTGGTTGCTGAACTCGACGATGAGGATGCCGTGCTTGGTGATGAGTCCGACCAGCGTGATGAGGCCGACCTGGCTGTAGATGTTGAGCGTGCCCCCGGTGGCCCACAGCGCGAACAGCGCGCCGGCCATCGACAGCGGCACCGAGAGCATGATCACGAACGGCGACACGAAGCTCTCGAACTGCGCCGACAGCACGAGGTAGATGAAGAAGAGCGCCAGCACGAAGACGAAATAGATCTCGCTCCCCGACGCCCGGAATTCGCGCGACTGCCCGTCGAGCCCCGTCTGCGCCGCGCCGGCGAGCGTCTGTTGCGCGATGCGGTCGAACGCCTTCAGCGCCTCGTCGATCGTGTAGCCCGGCGCGAGCGTGCCGGTGATCTTCACCGCCCGCAGCCGCTGGAAATGGTTGAGCGACTGCGGCGCGACGCTCTCGCGGACGTCGACGACGTTGGCGAGCTGGACCATGCCGCCGTCGCGGGCCCGCACGTAGATGTCGCTGATATCGGCGGGCGTCGAGCGATCGACCGGCGCCACCTGGACGATCACGTCGTACTGCTCGCCGTCGCGCTTGAAGCGCGTGACCTGACGCCCGCCCAGCATCGTCTCCAGCGTGCGGCCGACGGTGTCCACGTTGACGCCGATGTCGCCCAGCTTGTCGCGATTGATGTTGACCCGGACCTCCGGCGTGTTGAGCCGCAGGTCGGTCTGCAGGTTCTGCACGCCGGGAATCTTGCGCGCCTCGTCCAGGAAGCGATCGACGAGGCGCTGCAACTCGGCGTACGGCACCTGCGCCATCACCACGTACTCGATCGGCGTCGAGCGGAAGCTCTGGCCGAGCGACGGCGGATTCACCGGGAAGGCGAGCGCGCCGGGGATCGACGCGAACTTGGGGCGCAGTTCGTCGGCGATCTGCTGCTGCTTCCTCGTGCGCTCCTCCCAGGGCTTCAGGCGCAGCACCGCATTGCCGTCGACCACTGTCGGGAAACCGGCGATCGCCGTGTACGCGAAGGCCTCCGGGACCTGGCTGTAGAACTCCTCGATCGGGCGCAGCTGGTCCGCCGTGTACTGCGGCGTCGAGCCTTGCGGCGCGGTGACGAGGCCGAAGACGACGCCACGATCCTCGGTCGGCGCGAGCTCGGACTTGAGCGTCGCGAAGAGCGTGGCGCCGATGACCAGCGTGACGACCCAGCCGGCGACCACGACCCAGCGGTGATGCAGCGCCGCACCCAGGAGCCAGCGGTAGCCGCGAGTGAAACCCTCGATCCCCGCCTCGATCGTGTTGTAGATCCACGAATGCTTCGCCTCGTGGCGCAGCAGCAGCGAGCACATCATCGGGGTGAGCGACAGCGCGATGAAGCCCGAGACGATGACGGCGCCGGCGAGCGTCAGCGCGAACTCGATGAACAGGCGCCCGGTCCGGCCGGTGGCAAACGCGAGCGGGGCGAACACCGAGGCCAGCGTGAGCGTCATCGCGATCACCGCGAAGACGATCTCGCGCGAGCCCTGGATGGCGGCGTCCACCCGCGACATCCCCGCCTCGATGTGCCGGAAGATGTTCTCCAGCACCACGATCGCGTCGTCGACGACCAGCCCGATCGCGAGCACCATCGCGAGCAGCGTCAGCGTGTTGATGGTGAAGCCGAACGCGTACATGATCCCGAAGGCGCCGATGAGCGACACCGGGATGGTGACGATGGGGATGATCGTCGCGCGCAGACTGCGCAGGAAGAAGAAGATCACCAGCACGACGAGCACGATCGCCTCGGCGATCGTGCTGAACACGCTCTTGATCGAGCGATCGATGAACACCGACGTGTCGTAGGCGATGACGAGCTTCATCCCCGGCGGGAGGTTCTTGTTGATCTCCGCGACCTCGGCGGTCACCGCCTTGGAAAGCTCGAGCGGATTGGCGACCGCCTGCTTGATGACGCCGATGTTGAGCGACGGCTTGCCGTTGTAGCGGGAGATCGAGCGCTCGTCGACGGCGCCGATCGACACCGTCGCCACGTCGCGGATGCGCACCGGGTAGCCGGCGACGTTGGCGATGATGATCTGCCCGAACTGCTCGGGGGTCTGCACGTCGGTCTCGGCGACGACGGTGAACTCGCGCGCGGTCGATTCGATGCGCCCTGCCGGAATCTCGGCGTTCTGCTTGCGGATCGCATCCTCGACGTCCTGCACCGTGAGCTTGTAGCCCGCGAGTCGCGTGCGGTCGATGTTGATGCGCATCGACAGTTGCCGCTCGCCGAAGATGCGCACGTCGGCGGCGCCGGGGAGTACCGACAGCCGCGGCTTGATGTAGCGGCTGATGTAGTCCGACGCCTCGAGCGGCGTGAGCGAACCCGCCTCCACCGCGATGTAGAGGACGGGGAAGGAATCCGCCTCGACCTTGGCAATGACCGGCTCGTCGACCGCGTCGGGCAGGCGCGCGCGCACGCGTGACACCTTGTCGCGCACGTCGGCCGCCGCCGAGTCCGGATCGCGCGCCAGACGGAAGCGGACGTTGATCTGGCTGCGCTCCGAGCGGCTCTGCGACGTCATGATCTCGACGCCCTCGATCCCGGACAGCGAATCCTCGAGGATCTTCGTGACCTGCGACTCCACCACCTCGGCCGACGCGCCGCGGTACGTCGTCGATACGCTCACGACAGGCTCGTCGATGCGCGGGTATTCGCGCACCGACAGGCGTTGGTACGAAATCAACCCGACGAGCAGGATGATGAGCGACAGCACGGTGGCGAACACCGGTCGCTTGATGCAAAGCTCGGGCAGGCTCATGGCAGCGGTGAATGGCCTCGGGGCTTGGCGAGGATGCGGCCGCTCAGGTCCGCGGCGGGCGGACGGATTCGCCTACCTTCGGTGAGGCAATCGCCGGCGTGATCGGGCTCACGTCGCTGCCGGCGCCCTGGACGTCGCTCGACGGCGCCGCAGCCGGCGGGCGCGGAGTCGCCGGCGCGCCCTCGGCAATCTTCACCGCGGTCCCGTCGCGCAGCTTCAGTTGTCCCGCGGTGACGACCACGTCGCCGGCGACGAGGCCCTTGCGGATCTCCACCATGCTGTCGCGCCGCTGGCCCACCTCGACCTTGGCGCGCACGGTCTTGCCGTCGACCACCTTGAATACGAACTGCTCGGTGCCCTGCGGCACCAGCGCCTGCTCGGGAACGACGAGCGCTTGCGCGTCGTCGCTCGTGATGAGCCGAACCCGCGCGAACATCCCGGGACGCAGCGCGGTGTCCTGGTTCGCCACCTGCGCGCGAATGACGATCGCGCGACCCGCGGCGTCGACCAGCGGATTGACGGCGGCCACCCTGCCGGCGTACGTCTTGCCGGGCAGCGCATCGAGCGTGATCTGCATCGTCTGCCCGGGTTGCACCTGCCGCAGGTACGTCTCCGGGACGCGGAAGTCGACCTTGAGCGGGTCGATCGCCTCCAGGTTGACGAGGTCGGCGCCTTCCTTCACGTAATCGCCGACCGAGACCGAGCGCAGGCCGATGATTCCGGAGAACGGCGCCACGATCTGCGTCTTGGCGAGCTTCGCCTCGGCGAGTTGCACCGCCGCCTGCGCCACCTTGTAGTTGTTCTCCGCCTCGTCGCGCGCCTGGCCCGAGATGTAGCTGCGGTTGGCGAGATCGACCGCGCGATCGAACTTGGCCTTGGCGAGCGTCAGGTTGGCGCGGGCCTGCGCGAGTTCGGCCTCCGGAATGGCGGGATCGAGCTTGACCAGCGGCGTTCCCTTGGCGACGTGGCTGCCTTCCTTGAAGGTAATCGCGCTGATCCGTCCGGCGCTCTCCGGGCGCAGGGTGACCGACTCATCCGAGCGCAGGCTCCCCACCGCGGTGATCGCCTGCGGCATCGGCGCCTGCACTACGCGTGTCGCTTCCACCGCGACCAGCGCCGGCGCTCCACCCGGGCCCGCGCCCCCCCCGGGACCCGCCTGCTTCCCCCCCGGCAGCGCCGACGACGCGGGCGCGCCCATGCGGTTCATCCCGAACCAGTAGCCTCCGCCCGCGGCGGCGGCGACCGCGATGACGAAGGTGACGATGGCGGCAGTTCGACTCATGCGGGCAGGCGATGACGGAGAAGGAAGAAGATGGCAACGGGCCGGAGGCAGCCGCCGGCGAGCGGCTACCGTGTGTCGCGAACCGCGCGACGCGATGGGAACCCCGAATTATGCGCGGAAAGCGCCCTCCTCCGCTACGGCGCAGGTCGCCCCGCCTTGCTAGAATTTGTATCGATTTGCAAATGGCCGGGAGGTTCCATGAAAAACGAGGGTTCGCGTCACGTGGCGCGTGGGTGGGCAGTGCTCGTGGTCGCGCTCGCGGTGGCCGGAGTCGTCGTACCGGCACCGGCGACGGCGCAGGCGTATCCGACGCGCCCGGTCAAGCTCGTGGTGCCGTTCCCGCCGGGAGGCTCGCTCGACCTCGCCGGCCGCCTCATCGCGCAGAAGCTCACCGACCTGTGGGGACAATCGGTGGTCGTCGAGAACAAGCCCGGCGCCGGCGGCAACATCGGCGCCGATTTCGTCGCGAAGGCGCCGGCCGACGGTTACACGATCCTCCTCGGGGCGCTGTCGACGCACGCGGTCAATCCGAACCTGTACCGGACCATGCCCTACGATGCGGCGAAGGACTTCGCGCCGATCACGCGCGTGGCGATCACGCCGAACGTGCTCGTGGTCAACGCCAACTCACCGGTCAATACCGTGCAGGACTTCATCGCCTACACGAAAGCGAACCCCGGGAAGCTCTCGTTCGGCTCGGGCAGCAACGGCAGCGCCGGTCATCTCGCCGGCGAACTCTACAAGGTCGACACCAGGACCGACGCCGTGCACATCCCGTTCAAGGGCGCGGCACCCGCCACCCAGGCGCTCCTGGCCGGCGACACGCAGTTCATGTTCGACAATCTCGCCAACGCGATGGCGCAGGTGAAGGCCGGCAAGCTGAAGGCGCTCGCCGTCACCACCGCGCAGCGCTCGCCGCTCGCGCCCGACCTGCCGACGCTGGCCGAAGCCGGCCTCCCCGGCTTCGACATCTCGACCTGGTACGGGCTCTTCGCGCCGGCGGGCACGCCCGCCCCCGTCATCGCCAAGTGGAACGCCGACGTGACCCGGATCCTCAACTCGCCGGAGGTACGCGAGAAGCTCGTCGCCGACGGTGCGCAGCCCAGCCCCGACACCCCCGAAGCGTTCGGACGCTTCGTTGCCGATGAACTCGCCAAGTACGCGCGCATCGTCAAGGCGTCGGGGGCGAAGGTGGACTGACCGCCGCGGCCCGCGCGGCTGCTACCCTCGCCACACGCTCCAGGCGAGCACCAGCCAACCGGCGATGAAGGCGACGCCACCGAACGGTGTCACCACGCCGAAGCCGGCGGCACCGGTGAGCACCAGCGCATAGAGGCTTCCCGAGAAGAGGACGATCCCGGCGGCGAAGAGCGCTGCCGACGCGGTGAGGCCGCGGGGCGCCGGCCCGCGCGCCAGCAGCAGGCCGAGCACCAGCAGCGCGAGCGCGTGCCACGCGTGGTACTGCACCGCGGTCTGCCAGACCGCGAGCCTCTCGGGCACGACGCGCGCCCGCAGCGCGTGAGCACCGAAGGCGCCGAGCGTCACCGCGAGCGCCATGGCGAGCGCTGCTCCCGCCAGCACCACCCGCGCGCCCGGCGGACGCGACGGCGCATTTGCAGCCGCGCCGGAAGCGTCGGTACCGATTGCCATTAAAATGCTCCACTCCACTTGCTCATCGCCCGAAGGATAGAACAATCATGCCGATCGAACGCCGTCACCCGGGCAAGCGCCTGTCCGACACCGTCGTCTTCACGCCCGGCGGCGGGGAGCGCCTCGTCTACCTCGCCGGGCAGGTGGCCGACGACAAGAGCGCCGACATGACGGCGCAGACGCAGCAGGTGCTCGCCACCATCGACGGCCTGCTCGCGGAAGTCGGCAGCGACAAGACGCGCATCCTGTCGGCGACCATCTACCTGCCCGACATGGCGGACTTCCCGACGCTCAACGCGGTGTGGGAGCGCTGGGTGGTGGCCGGCGCGACACCCGCGCGCGCCACCGTGCAGGCGGCGCTCGCGCACCCCGACTACAAGGTCGAGATCCAGGTGGTCGCGACCGCCCCCGCGTAGCCCCGCTGCGATGAGCGACGCCTCCACCCAGGCCCGCGTGGCCGCCAGCGCCCGGCGCGACGCCGGGATCGTGCCGTCCGCCGCCGCGACGCTGCCGGTCACCCGCGCGATGTTCGACGAACTCATGGTGCCGATCTACGCACCGGCGTCGTTCGTTCCGGTGCGCGGCGAAGGCTCCCGCGTGTGGGACCAGGGCGGCAAGATGTACATCGACTTCGCGGCGGGTGTCGCGGTGACCTCGCTCGGGCACTGCCACCCGGCGCTGGTGCGTGCGCTCACCGAACAGGCGCACACGCTGTGGCACGTCTCGAACTGGTTCACCAACGAGCCCGCGCTGCGGCTCGCCCGCCGCCTCGTCGACCATACCTTCGCCGAGCGCGTCTTCTTCTGCAATTCCGGGGCCGAGGCCAACGAGGCGGCGCTGAAACTCGCCCGCCGCTACGCGCACGATCGCTTCGGGCCGAAGAGGATCCGCGTCATCTCGACGCTCAATTCCTTCCACGGGCGCACGCTCTTCACGGTCACCGCCGGCGGCCAGGCGAAGTACGCGAGCGGCTTCGGCCCCAATCCCGAAGGCATCACGCACATCCCGTACAACGACGTGGCGGCGCTCGAGGCGCAGTTCGCGCAAGCCGGCGACGAGATCTGCGCGGTCCTCCTCGAACCCATGCAGGGCGAGGGCGGGATGACTCCCGGCACCCCGGCGTTCCTGCAGGCGGCACGTCGCCTGTGCACGGCGCACGGCGCGCTCCTCATCCTCGACGAGATCCAGAGCGGCATGGGCCGCACCGGGACGCTCTTCTCGTACATGCAGAAGGGCATCGTCCCGGACCTCCTGACCAGCGCCAAGGGCCTGGCCGGCGGCTTTCCCATCGGCGCCCTGCTGACGACCAACGATGTCGCGAGCGCCTTCGGCGTCGGCGTGCACGGCACCACGTTCGGCGGCAATCCGCTCGCCTGCGCGGTGGGCGGCGCCGCCTTCGACGTCATCAACACCACCGAGGTGCTCGACGGCGTGAAGGCGCGGCACGCGCTCTTCATGGAAGGCCTGAGAGCCATCAACGCGCGCCGTGAGGTCTTCGCCGACCTCCGCGGTGAAGGGGTGTGGATCGGCTGCGAGCTTGCGACGCGGTGGAAGGGGAAGTCGATGGACGTGGTGCGCGCGGCGGGCGACGCGGGGCTCATGCTGCTCGTCGCCGGGCCCGACGTGGTGCGCATCGCGCCGTCGCTCGTCATCTCGCTCGACGAGATCCTCGAAGGGCTCGCGCGCCTCGAGAAGGCGCTCGACCAGGCGCTGCAGTAGCGCACACTCGCGGACGGCGGCGCGCGACGATGTTCCACGTGCGGCCGATTGCCCGCGACGACCTGCCAGCGATCTTCGCGCTCTCCGAGCGCACCGGGACCGGGCTCACCACGCTGCCCGCCGACCGGACGCGCCTCGCCGCGCGCATCGAGCGCTCGCTCGCGTCCTTTGCCGGAGAAGCGAAGCGCGCCGACGCGTGCTACGTCTTCGTCCTCGTGGAAGGCGCCGGCGGCAGCCGCGACACGGTGGTCGGCATCAGCGCCATCGAGGCGGCGGTGGGGCTGGCCGAGCCCTGGTACAACTATCGCGTGGGTACGCTCGTCCACGCCTCTCGCCAGCTCGGCGTGTACACCACGGCGCCGACGCTCTTCCTGGGCAACGACCACACCGGCAACTCGGAGCTCTGCTCGCTCTTCCTCGACCAGGCGTACCGCCACGGCAAGAACGGCGCGCTGCTCGCCAAGTGCCGCTTGCTCTTCATCGCCGAGTTCGCCGATCGCTTCGCCGACAAGATCATCGCCGAACTGCGCGGCTCGCTCGATGCCGACGGCAAGAGTCCGTTCTGGGAGGGTCTCGGCCGCCATTTCTTCGCGATGGAGTACTCGACCGCCGACTACCTCACCGGCCTCGGCCAGAAATCGTTCATCGCCGAGTTGATGCCCCGGCACCCGGTGTACGCCGACCTGCTGCCGTCGGCTGCGCGCGCCGCGATCGGCATGGTGCACGCCGACACCGTGCCGGCACGCGCGATGCTCGAGCAGGAGGGGTTCCGCTACGAAGGCTACGTCGACATCTTCGATGCCGGCCCCACGCTCGAGTGCTTCCGCGACAACATCCACGCGGTGCGCCAGTCGCAGGTGCTGCCGGTCACGCTCGACGAAGACGATCCGGTCCCCGACAGCGTCACCGACGACATCGCGTGGCTGGTGTGCAACCGGCGCTTTGCCGACTTCCGGGCCGCCGTCGTCGCGGCCCCGGCCCGCACCGATCGCCTTTCACTGCTGCCCTACGCAGCGGCGATGCTGCGCGTCGGCGAGGGCGACAGCGTGCGCGCCGTCCCGCTCGCGCCGCGCGATCGATGAGCGCACCCGGATCTGCCGTCGCCGGCGTGCGCGCGGTCGCGCACCTCGCCGCACCGTCATGACCGGCGCTGCGCAGACGGGCACCGCAACCGTCAACTTCGACGGCATCCCTGGCCCTACGCACAACTACGCGGGCCTCGCCCGCGGCAACCTCGCCGCCACGCGCAATGCGGCACGCGTTTCGAATCCGCGCGACGCCGCGCTGCAGGGGCTCGCCAAGATGCGCGCGCTGGCCGCCCGGGGCTATCCGCAGGCGGTGCTGCCGCCGCACGAGCGACCCGCCGTCGCCGCGCTGCGCGCACTGGGCTTCACCGGCGACGAGCCGACCGTGCTGCGCACGGCTGCGCGCGATGCGCCGTCGCTCCTTGCCGCCTGCGCCTCGGCAGCAGCGATGTGGGCCGCCAATGCCGCGACCGTGAGCGCCTCGGCGGCGACCACCGACCGCCGCGTGCACTTCACGCCGGCCAATCTCGCGACGCAGTTCCACCGCGCGCTCGAAGCGCCGACGACCACCCGGATTCTCCGGGCGGTCTTCGCCGACCCTGCGCGCTTCACGGTGCACGATCCGCTCCCGGCGTCACCGCAGATCGGCGACGAAGGCGCCGCCAATCACACCCGCCTCGTCGCTGCCGACGGCCGCGACGTCGACGTCTTCGTGTACGGACGCCGGGCCTACGGCGACGGCGGCGCGCCCCGGCGTTTCCCGGCGCGCCAGTCGCTGGAGGCCGCGCAGGCGATCGCCCGCCGCCACCGCCTCGACCCGGAGCGAACGCTATTCGTGCAGCAGAACCCCGATGCGATCGACGCCGGTGTCTTCCACAACGACGTGATCGCAGTCGGCGAGGGTCAGGTGCTCTTCTGTCACGACAAGGCGTGGATCGATGGCGCGAGCGTGATCGCCGATCTCGAGCGTCGCCTGCAAGGCGCGCTCACCGCGGTCGTCGTGCGCGAGGACGAGGTGGCGCTCGCCGCGGCGATCGCGACCTACCTCTTCAACAGCCAGCTCCTGCCGCGCATCGACGGCGGCATGCTCCTCGTCGCGCCCTCGGAATGCGGCGAGCATCCGCGAGTGGCGGCGTACCTCGAGCGCCTGCTCGCGAGCGGTGGCCCGCTGCGCGAGATGATCAGCTTCGACCTGCGCCAGAGCATGCGCAACGGCGGCGGGCCCGCCTGCCTGCGACTGCGCGTCCCGTTGACCGCCGCCGAGCGCGCGGCGATCAGCGCCGGCGTCTTCCTCGACGATGCCCTCGCCGCGGCGCTGGAGGCGTGGATTCGCCGCCGCTACCGCGATCGGCTGGCGCCGGCCGACCTCGCCGACCCGGCGCTCCTCGACGAGTCGCGACGCGCGCTGGACGAGCTGACGCAGATCCTGCGGTTGCCCGCGATCTACGCGTTCCAGCAGGAGTGACGCGGGCTCCGTCCGCTCATCGGGCGGGGGCGTTGCCCAGCAGATTGACGGCCTCTCCCGGAATCGGCGTGTAACTGCTGCCGCCGCGCGTGAGGATCTTCTGCACGCCGCCGTGCGCCGCGATGAGCGCCTGCTGGTCGCGCTTGGCGTCGGCGTCGGTGCGCTCCGGATCGCAGATGGTGCGCAGCGCGCGATCGAAATCGGCCAGCACGTCGGCATGCGCCGGATCGCCCGCGAGATCGCGCGTCTCCTCGGGATCCTGCTCGAGATCGAAGAGCTCGGGCGCGAAGCCCGTGTAGTGGATGTACTTGTACGGTCCGCGGCGCAGCATGTAGGCAGCGCTCACGCCACCCGCGGCGTGGTACTCGCTGAAGGCGCTGCGCGTCGGGTCGTAGGCCTCGCGCGCGATCTCGAAGATCGATCGGCCCGGCAGGCCGTCGCTCAGCGCCGGATCGCCGGCGCTGGCGGTGATCGTGGGGTGGAAATCGACGTGCGAGATCGGCGTCTGCACGCGCGATCCGGCGGCGATGCCCGGGCCACGCATGATCACCGGGATCCCGGCCGACTCCTCGTACATCGTCGACTTGCCCCACAGCGCGCGGGCGCCGAGGTTGTCGCCATGGTCGGCGAGGAAGATCACCCGCGTCGTCGCCGCGAGGCCGGTCTCCTCCAGCGCCGCGAGGATCCGCCCGACGTTGGCATCGAGGAACGAGCACAGGCCGTAATACGACGCCACGGCGACGCGCCGCCGCTCGTCGCTCTCGAAATAATCGTCGAAGCCATAGCACTCGTTCCACGCCTTGATCCACGGGTGGTACGGCACCCGCTTGCGCGACAGCTCGATGCTGCTGGTCGGATACAGCGCGTAGTACTCGGGCGGCGCGATCAGCGGCGAGTGCGGCGCGATGAACGACGTGAAGAGAACCCACGGCCTCGCGTGCGCGCGCCGGCCGTCGTTGCGCAGCCAAGCGACGGTGCGCTCGGTGATGTCGCGGTCGTAGCGCGTGTAGCTGCTCTCGCCCGGGCCGATGCTGCGCGCGAGATCCGCCGACTGGTGGCGCCGTGGCAATGGATCGCGAATGAGTCCGTACAGGTCACCCACGCCCGCCTCGATGTGCATGGGGATGATCTGCTCGGTGAAGCCGGCGTCGATCTCCTCGTTCGTGTAGTGCAGCTTGCCGATCGACGTGACGACGTGGCCCGCGTCGCGCAGCCGATGCGCCCAACTCGGCATGCGACCGTCGTAGGCGATCGCGTTGTCCCAGCAGCGGTTGTCGTGGACGTAGCGCCCGGTGGCGAACGCCGCGCGCGCCGGCACGCAGATGGGTGAACTCGAGTACGCATTGTCGAAGACCGTGCCTGCGGCGGCGAGCCGATCCAGATTGGGCGTGCGCACCAGCGGATGCCCGTTGCAGCCCAGGACTTTCTTGTTGTGCTCGTCGTCCATGATGACGAGCAGGTTCGTGGCCGGCGTCACCGGCAGCCTCCGCGGCCGCGCGCGGTGCTCCGCGGCGACCGCATGTCGCTGCGTCGTTGTCCGGCTCGACGAGTCCCGTACCCGCTGCCGGTGGCGCGGTGGTCGTTCACTGGGCCCCCTTGAGCTTGTTGTCCGCGACCACGCCCGCCCAGCGCTTGCTTTCG
>JBDHRR010000075.1:0-17612 GCA_039807685.1 Burkholderiales bacterium | reverse complement strand
AGCAGTCTACAGACGATACCGGGGTCACCATGTATCCTTTCTCCACGGCTTTCGCCGGCGCCGCGCTACGGGAGGTTGGCATCCTACGCTATCGCAATTCCGCCGAATGCGGCGCAACATGGGTGCGATGTGCGGTGGGCGGCAAAGCCCGGCCAGCCCGCGCCGGTCGTCCGCCACGCGCGGCAAGTGAGCGCGAGCCGTCACCTGCCGTCAACCAAATGGCACAAATGCTGCTTTACGGCGTCAACCCTCATCTCGCCATCCGCCGGTGATCTCCCCCGTGCCACCTCCGATGTCGCTCGTCGCTCGCCTCAAGGCACGGCTGGCCGCGCGCCCCGACAGCGAGCACGAGCAGGCGTTGCTCAGGATCGCCATCGTCGGACTGGTCCTGGCGTACATGACGACCTTCCACGACGGGGCCACCCGTTGGACCGACGCCGATCTTCATGTTGCTTGGGTTCTCGCCAGCTTCCTGGCCATCGCCGTCGCGATCTTCGTCACGATCTGCGTCGACCCGGCACCGAATCGGCCACGACGAATCGTCGGCATGATCGCCGACGCGTCGGGATGCATCTGGTACATGAGCGTTGCCGAGGCATATGGATTCTTCGTCATTGGCATCTTCCTCTTCATCACCTTCGGCAATGGCTTCCGATACGGGCGCAGGTACCTGTTCCTCTGCCAGGCGATGTGCGTCGCCGGACTGGCGGGGATCCTCGTCCTGGTCCCGTATTGGCAAGAGCGGCGTGTCGAGGGGGTCGGACTCCTCATTGCCCTCCTGGTCCTTCCCGTCTATGTATCGACGCTGCTCAAGCGCATCCACGAGGCGCGTGCGCGCGCGGAAGAAGCGAACATCGCGAAGTCGACCTTCTTGGCGAACATGAGCCATGAGATCAGGACGCCGCTGAATGGAATCGTCGGGGTCGTCGATCTCTTCGAAGCAACCGACCTCACCGCGCAGCAAGAAGAACTGACCCACCTGCTGCGCCACTCGGTGACGGTACTGCGCTCGCTCGTCGACGACGTGCTCGACATCAGCAAGATCGAGGCCGGCAGAGTCACCGTGGAAGTGACGAGTTTCGATCTGCACGGCACGATCGGCGGCCTCGTCGCCCTGTTGCGTCCACACGCGCAGGAAAAGGGGCTGATGCTGCACGCCTCGGTCGATCCCGAGATCGACTACCGGCTCAAAGGGGATCCGCATCACTTGCGCCAGGTGCTGCTCAATCTCCTCACCAACGCGATCAAGTTCACCGAGCGAGGCGAGGTCGGCATCCACATCACTCGCAAACAGGAAACGCCCGAGGGGGTCACGGTCCGATTCGAGGTCCGGGACACCGGGGTGGGAATCGCCCCGGAGGCATTGCCACGCATCTTCGATCGATTCGTCCAAGCGGATCAATCGACGACGAGGCGATTCGGTGGTAGCGGCCTGGGGACGACGATTGCCAAGCAACTCGTCCAGTTGATGGGTGGCAGCATCGGAGTGACCAGCACCTTCGGCGAAGGATCGACGTTCTGGGTCGAGTTGCCGTTCCTGCGCGACGTATCCAGCACGACCGATGGCGAGCCGCCGGCTGCGTCGCGCGGCCGGATCCTGGTCGTAGCCGCCGAGGGCCGGGGACAACTCGTCTTGCCGAAGCTCAAGCCCGTTGGCGCGACGGTGGAGATCATTGCTCCATCGGAGCCCTTTGGTTCGAAGCTCGACGCCATGCTCCGCGCAGGCATCGAGGTTCGTGCCATCGTGGTGGCCGATAGCGTGGACACCGCGTGCTCGTGTTTTGCCGTCGCAGTGCAGCGGCTTGGAAATCGTACGCCCGCGCTGCTCCACGTTGTCGATCATCCGCTCGACGTCGTCGACAGCGCGCGCGTCAAGAGCATCCCGCAAGCTCATGTCTTGCTGTTCCCCCTCGACCCACGGGTGGTTGCCAATGCAATCCACGCGGCAACTGCGAGCGCCGCCAGCGATGAAGAGCAACGCGCCGACCTCACCAAGGCCATCCGGCAGGCGCGCCGTCGATTGCATGTCCTGATAGCCGATGACAATCAGACCAACCGCGCCATTCTCATCCGCCTCTTGGGCGCGGCCGGCCACACCACCGTGGAAGCGACCGACGGCGAGCAGGCGCTCGACGCCTACGAACGCGACGCTCCCGACATGGCACTGATCGACTTCAACATGCCGCTGCGCAGCGGGCTCGAGGTGGTCAGCGCAATCCGTATGATGGAGCCGGTCGGCCGGCGTATTCCGCTGATTGTGCTGTCCGCGTCGGTGACACTCGACGCCCGCAACCGCGCGCTGTCGGCTGGCGCCGATGATTTCTTCGGCAAACCGCTGGAAGCGGCCGCGCTGATCCGCAGGATGGACGCGTTGGCTCGAAGCGCGTCGATGGAAGCAGGGCCCCGCGCGAACGCTGGTCAGCCGCCCTCGACGCTCACCCACCCACCCGAGACGAACCGGGCGGCCGGTTCGGCCCGTGCGCGCAATGATGAGACGCTCGATTACGACCGGTTGCAAGAACTCGAAGAGATTTCCGGCACTCCCGACTTCATGGCCAAACTCCTGCGCGGATTCGTCGGCGACTTTCGCGGACTGCAAGCGCGCCTGGAACTCGCCATTTCGGAGAATCAGGATACCGACATACCCGATATCCTTCATGCCATGAAGGGCGCGGCCGTGGGCGTTGGCGCCACTCGCCTTGCGGGTCTATGCGAGTCGACGAAGAGCTCGGCGGGCGACGACCCGCAAGCGACTGTCCAGCTCGCGAATCGTCTTCGCACCGCGATGACCGACACCTTCGCGCACTTGGACGCGTATCTACACACGCACCACCGCGTCTCGCTCTAGTCGACTCGTCCACGCGCGTTTCACTGGTTGGCCGCTTCGACGTCTAGAAACGATTCGGCCTCGGCGAACTTCGCCGAGCTCACGGTCTTGTCCTGCGCTCGCGCCAATCGCGCCATCATTCGCAAGTCCCGATTCTCGAGGGCGAGTGCGGCGTCGACCCAGATATCGACCACCGTCTGCATCTCGCCGAGGCTGATCGGCTGGCAGGCGCGCTTTGCCTGCGACACGGCGCGATAGGCGTTGCGCCGGCGCTGCCGCGACCGGATCAAGCCGTTGACGGCTTCCAGCCCCTGTCCGTCGGCCACGATTTCGTCGACGACGTGCATCTCGTGCATCTCGCCCGCCGTATACACCCGCCCGCTCATGATCAATTCTTCGGCCTTGCGAAGACCGATCCGGCGGCTGAGCAGCGTGAGCGCGCCCATCCCGGGAAACATGTTGAACAGCACCTCGGGAAACGAGAACGTGGCGCCGGATTCGGCCACGAGGTACTCGCTCGCGAGCGCACACTCGAAGCCGCCGCCGAATGCCTTTCCTTGCACCAGCGAATACGTGGCGATCTGCGCGTCGTAACCGCTGATCCGCCGATACATGTTTTCGATACAGGCGTGCGCGTAGGCATGCAGGCGAGACCGATTCTTCTGGATGATCTCCTGTACGAAGAACTCGAGGTCGCCCCCCAGATTGAATACGCCGGGAAAGCGACTGCCGAACACCGCATGTTCGATCTTGCGTTCCCGCCCCTCGAAGAGGAACCAGCCGCGATGCGCCTGGATCGAGCCTTCGAATTGCATGCTCTCGTGGAGGAGATCGGCGTTGAAGCACGGGCGTGGTGAGGGCTTCATCCACCAGTAGAGCGTTGACGTGGATGGATCGAATTCGACCTCCGCTTGACGAAGCGTGGCGGGATCGGCATGGCGGGGAAGTCCAGCGACTGTGTTCATGATTCGGCCTCCAGGCGACGGTGGATCGGACGGGTCGGATGCAACTTCAGGCCGGATTGTGGCGCACAAGATTGCCCATGGCTACGGGTACCCCGTGCGGCAGTCGTTCGTTTTTGGGCGTGGATCCGATTGCCAGCGTCTATATGTATACTACAAATAGAACTACCGACGCTCGCCCGCCCCCTACAACCGCGCCCACCCTCCGGCACGCAGGCCTTCGACCGAATGGAAGCTCGCCTTGTAGGCCATCTTCCGGCTGGCGGCGATCCAGTAGCCCAGGTACAGGTACGGCAGTCCCAGCTCGCGGCAGCGGTCGACCTGCCAGAGCACGTTGTAGGTCCCGAAGCTCGCCCCGGGCAGCGCCGGGTCGAAGAACGTGTAGACCGACGACAAGCCGTCGACCAGGCGATCGACGAGGCTCACCATGCGCAGCGCCCCACCGTCCCGAAACTC
This sequence comes from Burkholderiales bacterium, assembly GCA_039807685.1. GTDB lineage: Bacteria > Pseudomonadota > Gammaproteobacteria > Burkholderiales > Casimicrobiaceae > VBCG01. The sequence goes on along the minus strand of JBDHRR010000075.1, from coordinate 13,367 downwards.
GAAGAGATCGGTATCGACGTTGCTGTGCAGGAGGAAATGCTGGTACTGCTCGCGACTGTCCTGATCCATCCCGCCGCCCGGGTGCCGCTGCCGCTGGTAGCGCAGGTACAGCGCGTAATGCTCCGAATCATAGGCGAGCTCGCGCCGGGTGACGCGCAGGCCGGCGTGGCGACGGGCAATCTTGCGCTGCGTCCGGTTCGCGACGAAGGCGGCGACCGGGATGCGCACCGGCACGCAGGCGCGGCAATGATCGCAATGTGGCCGGTAGGTGAAGGCGCCGCTGCGCCGGAAGCCGAAGCGCACCAGCTCGCTGTATACGCGCGCGTCGATGAGATGGCTCGGGGTCGCCACCTGCGAGCGGGCCGCCCGATCGGGGAGGTAGCTGCAGGGGTAGGGTGCCGTCGCGTAGAACTGCAGCGACGCGAGCGGAAGATCGTTGAGCTTGCTCACGCGGTCGATACGATGTCCCGGCCGTCGTCCTGCGAATCGGGGCGCCAGCCAGGCGGGGGGTCGGTGCAGTGTATCAATTCGGCGAGAAGCTCCGCAAATCGCGCCCGCGCGATCGGCCGTGCGCCGAGCGAGGCGAGATGCGCCGTTTCCTGCTGGCAGTCGATCACGCCCACGCCGAGCCGGCGCAGATGGGTCACGAGCGCGACCAGCGCGACCTTGGAGGCATCGGGCTCGCGGGTGAACATCGACTCGCCGAAGAACACGCGACCCAGGGCGAGGCCGTACAGACCGCCGACGAGCTCGCCGCCGCGCCACGCCTCGATGCTGTGGCCGTAGCCCAGACGGTGCATTCGCTCGTAGGCATCGATCATCTCCGGGGTGATCCACGTACCCGTCCGGCCACCGCGCAACGCTTGCGCGCAGGCCGTCACTACCGCGCGAAAGGCGCTGTCGATGCGCACCTCGAAGCGTCCACTGCGCAGGCGTTGCCGCAACGAGCGCGAGACCCGCAGCTCGTCGACCGAGAGGACCATCCGCGGATCGGGGCTCCACCAGAGAATCGGTTGCCCCTGCGAATACCAAGGGTAGATGCCGTGCCGGTAGGCCTCGACGAGGCGTTGCGGCGACAGGTCGCCGCCGACGGCGAGGAGTCCGTTCGGCTCGACGAGTGCTGCGGACACCGGCGGAAACGGCGTGCGCGAATGGAGCCACGCGATCATGCCGCATATCGTAACGCGAGCTTCGTCCGACGCCGGGCGGGTACCGGCGGCGGCATCCGGTAGAATGCGCAACCCACGCCCGCCATGGCCGCGCGTCGATGTCCGGCGCCACGGTCCGCCGGTCGCGGCGCAGCGCCGCCCCGCCGTGGCGCGCCACGTGCCCCGGTAGCTCAGTGGATAGAGCAGCCCCCTCCTAAGGGGCAGGTCACACGTTCGATTCGTGTTCGGGGCGCCACTTCCTTCGCGAGGTTCCGCTTGCCCGCCCGTTCGCCCATCCGCTACCGCATTGCCGCGCTCGATCCATCCGCGCACCTCTTCGAGGTGAGCGTCACCGTCGACGCTCCCGACCCCACCGGACAGGGTTTCGTCCTGCCCACATGGGTTCCGGGCAGCTACCTCATCCGGGAGTTCGCGCGCCACTTCGTGAGCGTCGGCGCCCGCGACGAATCGGGTCCGATCGCGATCCGCAAGACCGCCAAGGACAGGTGGCAGGTGGCTCCCGCCGCCGGCCAGGTGACCGTCGTCGCGCAGGTCTACGCCTACGACCTGTCGGTGCGCACGGCGTACCTCGACGGCACGCGCGCCTACTTCAACGGCGCCGCCGTGTTCCTGTGCCCGGAGGGTCGCGCCGACGCGCCGTGCACGGTCGACATCGTCGCGCCGACCGACCCAGTGGCACGCACGTGGCGGGTGGCGACCACCCTCGATCGCATCGATGCGCCGGCCTACGGCTTCGGGCGCTACGGTGCCGCGAACTACGACGAGCTCATCGATCACCCGGTCGAGGTGAGCGACTTCGCGCTCGCCGGATTCACCGCTGGCGGGCGACCGCACGAGATTGCGGTGACCGGCCGACACGTCGCCGATCTCGACCGCGTCGGTCGCGATCTCGCCCGCGTGTGCCAGTGGCAGGTCGATCTCTTCGGCGAGGCGCCCTTCGCGCGCTACCTCTTCCAGGTCACCGCCGTGGGTGACGGCTACGGCGGCCTCGAGCACCGCTCGAGCACGAGCCTTCTGTGTCGCCGCGACCAGTTGCCGCGGGCAGGCACTGCGGAGATCGACGACGATTATCTGGGCTTCCTGGGTCTCGCGAGCCACGAGTATTTTCACGCGTGGAACGTCAAGCGGATCAAGCCCGCGGCATTCCTGCCCTACGACCTCACCCGCGAGGCGTACACGCGCCAGCTCTGGGCATTCGAGGGATTCACCTCGTATTACGACGATCTCGCCCTCGTGCGCAGCGGCGTCATCGGGCCCGAGCGCTATCTCGAACTCGTCGGCCGCACGATCACGAGCGTCCTGCGCGGGCCCGGCCGCGCCGTGCAAAGCGTCGCCGAGTCGAGCTTCGATGCCTGGATCAAGTACTACCGGCAAGACGAGAACTCGCCCAACGCCGTGGTGAGCTACTACACCAAGGGCTCGCTCGTCGGCCTTGCCCTCGACCTCACGCTGCGCCTTGAAGGCCGCACGTCGCTCGACGACCTGCTGCGAGCGCTGTGGGAGCGCTACGGGCGGCCGGGAATCGGCGTCCCCGAAGACGCGATCGCGAAGCTCGCGAGCGAACTCGCGGGGCGCGACCTTGCCGATTTCTTCGCCCGCCACGTCGACGGCACCGACGATCTGCCGCTCGCCGACCTTCTCGCGTCATTCGGTGTCACGCTCGCGCTGCGCGCCGCCGCCGGCCCGCAGGATCGCGGCGGCAAGCCCGCCGGCGGCCCGCTCCCACGCTCCAGTCTGGGCGCCCGCGTGGGGGCCGATCAAAAACTCGCCGCCGTCGCGCGCACCGGCGCCGCCGCTCGTGCCGGACTCTCGGCCAACGACGTGCTGGTCGCCGTCGCCGGCCTCAAGGCCAGCCCCGAACGGGTCGCCACCCTCCTCGCCCGGCATGCGCCGAGCGAGACGATCCCGGTGGTCGCCTTCCGTCGCGACGAACTCATGACCTTCGATGTCACGCTGGATGGCGTGCCCATCGACACCTGCTGGCTCGCGGTCGCTCCCGACGCCGACGCCGCGGCGGTCGCGCGCCGTAGCGCATGGCTCGGTGCCGCGAATTCGGCCGCGGCCGCACCTGACGTCTGACCAGCCGCGCTCCGATGACCCGGAGCACGGCGTGGGTCCGGGCCGCTCAGTACTACAACCGGACCGCCGGATTGAGCGTATAGCGACCGGTGATCGACGCCTGCGCGAGGATGTGCCCCTGCATGGCGGCCAGCGCTTCGCCGCCGGTGAAGCGATCGCCGAGCGCAAGCGCGGAGACGTCGAGCGCGTAGAGGGTGAAGACGTAGCGGTGCGGCAACTCGTCGTTCCACGGTGGGCAGGGTCCGTCGTAGCCGTAGTAGTCGCCGCCCATGTCGGCGTCACCCGCAAACCACGCGGTGTAGTCGTTGATGCCGTGGCGTCCCTCGTGCGGCGCGCGCGGACCCGGCTTGCCGCGCGGAGTCACCCCGTTCGCATGGGCACCGCGCGCCACCGCGCGCACGGACGGGGGAAGATCGACCAGCACCCAATGGAAGAACGTCACCCGCGGCAGCGTCGCCGCGACCACCCGCCCCTCCTGGTTCACGTTCTCGCCGCTCGACGGCACGTCGGGATCGTGGCAAACGAGGGCGAGCGAGCGCGTGCCCACCGGCGGCGCGTCCCACCCGAAGTCGGGATTGCGATTGTTCGACAGTCGGACGTGCGTGGCAGGATCGATGACCGCGAAGGCGAATTCGCCAGGAATCACGCCGTGATCGGCGAATGCAGTCGTGGTGAGCTTCATCGTGAGCGATTCTCCTCGTGTGATGCGGGTTTGCGGTACGCGGCGCGCTTCAGCGCGGCGCGCTGCCCGCGCGCATGGCCTCCAGCGAGGCCTTTTGCAACTCCATCGTCTTGATGCTCATCTGCATCATCGACAGGCTCATCGTGAGCCAGTTCTCGACCACGCGCAGCTCGGCGATCTTGCGCTCGATCTCGGCCGGATCGAGTACGGGAAACATCGTGGCCGGATTGGGAAACGGCATGCCGGGCGCCGCTGCGCCTGCGCCGGCGGTACCCCCTGCGCCGCTTGCCGCCGGCGGTGGGAAACCGGGCATGGCAAGACCGAGCGGATTCCACATCCGCTGCATGAATTCCAGCGCCTCCTGCGGCGAGAACGGATATCCCTGAGCGGACTTGTCGTCCGCGGGTTTGCCTCCTTTGGGCTGATGCACCATCGCTTACTCCTCCTCGTCGCCACCGCGCACCTGAGCGCAGGGCGCCGGTTTGCTACTATCGTCGCCTATGCCGGAACCTGGCGCAACATTCCTCGCGCGCCTGACCCGCGCGGTCGGAGCACCGCACGTCGTCACGGCGCCGTCGGCGATGGCGCCCTTCCTCACCGATTGGCGTGGACGCTATCACGGCGGCGCGCTGGCGGTCGTGCTGCCGCAAAGCACCGCGGAGGTCGCGGAGGTCGTACGCGCCTGCGCCGAGGCCGAGGTGGACATCGTGCCGCAGGGGGGCAACACGGGCCTGTGCGGCGGCTCGGTGCCGGGGACCACCGGAACGGCGATCGTCGTGTGCCTCACGCGGATGAACCGCGTGCGCGAGGTCGACGTCGACAACATGACGATCACCGCCGAGGCCGGAGTTCCGCTCGCCGCGGTGCAGGCGGCCGCCGCCGCCGCCGGGCTTCTCTTCCCGCTGTCGCTCGCCTCCGAGGGCAGTTGCACGCTCGGCGGAAACCTGTCGACCAATGCCGGCGGAACCGCCGTACTGCGCTACGGCAATACGCGCGATCTCACCCTCGGGCTCGAGGCCGTGCTTGCCGACGGCAGCGTCTACTCCGCGCTGCGCGGACTGCGCAAGGACAACACGGGGTACGACCTGAAACAGCTCTTCATCGGCGCCGAAGGCACGCTCGGCATCGTCACCGCTGGTGTCATGAAGCTCTTTCCAGCACCGCGCACGCAGGTCACCGCGCTGGTGGCAGTGCCAGGTGTTGCGGCAGCGATTGCGCTCCTCGGTCGCTTGAAGGCGGCGCTTGCCGACCGTCTTGTCGGCTTCGAGCTCATGAGCGCGTTCGCGCTCGACCTGTCGCGTCGGTTCCACGCCGGAACGTCACCGACGCCGGCGGCGGCGCCGTGGTACGTCCTCGTCCAGGCCGACGACGCGACGGCCAACGCGCCGCTACCGGCTCTCGTCGAGGCCGCTCTGGGCGCCGCGATCGAGGCCGGCGATGCGGTCGATGCCACCGTCGCGCAGTCGATCGCGCAGGCGCAGCAGCTCTGGGCGCTGCGCGAGAACATCAGCGAGGCGCAGCGCCACGCCGGCCCCAACGTGAAGAACGACATCTCGCTGCCCGTATCGCAGATGACACGCTTCCTCACCGCCTGCGAAGCGGCGCTCATGGCGGCGCTGCCGGGAGCGCGACTGGTCGTCTTCGGACACCTGGGTGACGGCAACCTGCACTACAACCTCTCGGCGCCCGAGGGCGTCGAGGCCGAGCGCTTCATGGCGCAGGCGCCTTCCGCGATGCGCATCGTCAACGATCTCGTTGCCGCCCACGGCGGCAGTTTCAGCGCCGAGCATGGCGTGGGCCAGTTGAAGCGCGACGAACTCGTCCGCTACAAGAGCAAGACCGAGATCGCGCTGATGCGCGCGGTGAAGCGCGCACTCGACCCGCAGGGCCGGATGAACCCCGGCAAGGTGCTGTAGGACGCGGATCGCGCCATGGGCAAGATCGTCCTCTGGATCGTGGTCGGCTTCGTGGTGCTTTTCGTGCTGCGCCTCGTCAACGTCGCCAAGCTGCGCGCCCGCCGACAGCGCGAGCGCGCCGCGCCGAAGGCAGTCGAAGCGATGGTCCGCTGCCGGCACTGCGGCGTCTTCGTGCCGCGTGCCGAGGCGACGCCGGATGCCGATGGCTACCGCTGTGCCGATCCGCGTTGCGCCGCTGGCGCCGCGCGGCGGCCGTAGGGTCCAGCCCCGATGTCGACCACTCCGGCCGATCGCGACTCGCCTGCATCGCCGGCCGTACCGCCGCCGTCGACACCGATGGCCGAGTCCGGGCGGCGCATCCTGTGGATCGTCGGCCTGTATCGGGCGATCTGCGCGGTCACCCTGCTCGGCGCCGCGCTGTTGCTCGATCCGCGCACGCTCAGCATCGGCAATCCGAATGCATTCGTCACCGGCACCGGACTGTATTTCCTGTTTGGACTGTCGTCGTTCTGGTGGGTCCAGCAGGACCGACTGCCGCTGCCGCTACCGACGATGCTCTTCTCGCTCCTCGTCGGTGACGTCTTCTTCCTCTCGCTCGTTGTCTTTGCTGGCGGGACCTTCGGAGCGCCACTGCCGATCCTGCTCTTTCCCCAGCTCGCCGCAGCCGGCTGGATCCTGCGCACGCGAACCGCCTTCTTTCATGCGGCCTTCGCCGCCATCTGCCTCCTGGGACTCGATGCCTATCGCGCAGTCCTGGGGATGGTCGGCGCAGCCCAGGTATTCCAGACCGGCATCATCGGCTTCGGCTACTTCGCGACCGTCGGTATCGCGGTGGCGCTCGGCCGCTACACCAAGCAGTCGGAGGACCTCGCCGCCCAGCGCGGCATCGACGTCGCCAATCTGGAGCAGGTCAACCGCCTCATCATCCAGGACATGCAGGACGGCGTCCTCGTCGTCGACTTGAACGGCGTGATGCGCGGGCACAATGCGCAAGTCACGCGCCTTCTGGGCGGCTTCGGGCGCATGCGCGGCGGCATGCGGCTCGCCGAGTTCTCGAGCACGCTCCACGACTACTGGCGGCGCTGGCAGGAAGACTTCACCGAGCCGCTGCCGCCGTTCAAGGTCGAAGCGACGCAGCGACTCCTGCGGGTGCGGCTGGTGCGCATCGGCACCGGCCTCAACGGCGGGACGCTCATCTACCTCGAAGACCTCGGGCGCGCGCAGGCCGAGGCGCAGCAGATGAAGCTCGCGGCCATGGGGCGGCTCACGGCGTCGATCGCGCACGAGGTTCGCAACCCGCTGTCAGCGATCAACCAGGCGGCGCAGTTGCTGGAGGAGGATGGCGCCGTCGCTCCGGAGGGGGCTCGCCTGCTCGCCATGATCCGCAACAACGCGAAGCGCATCGACCGCATCGTCGGCGAGGTGCTCCAGCTCAACCGACGCGACCGCCAGCAGCCGGAGACGATCGTCTTCGCCGACTTCGTGCGCGGCATCGTCGACGAGATCGTCCAGGGCGAGAACATGCCGGCGCGCAGCGTCGTTCGCGAGATTCCGGAGGATCTCCTCATCCTCTTCGATCGCGGGCACCTGAGCCAGATCCTGTGGAACCTCGTGCGCAACGCCTGGCAGCACGGCCAGAAGAAGGAAGGCAGCATCCGGATCGTGGCGCGCGCCGGCTACATGGGCGACGCGATAATCTGCGAACTGATGGACGATGGACCCGGCATTCCCGCCGAGCTGCGCCCGCAGATCTTCGAACCGTTCTTCACCACGCGGCCTGGGGGCACCGGCCTTGGCCTGTACATCGCACGCGAGCTCGCCGACGCCAACGGCGCGACGCTCGAGCTCTTGCCGCGCACACCCGGCGCGCAATTCCGCATGACGATCAAGCGCGCGTCGATCCCGGGGCGTGCGGCCTGACGCGCGCCCGGACGCACGCACACTCACGAGAGGGGAAGCATCGTGACCAGAAGGATCCGCGGCCAACCGAAGGTGCTCGTCGTCGACGACGAGCCCGATCTCCTCGAACTCCTCGAGCTCACGCTATCGCGAATGGGCCTCGACACGTCGCGCGCCGAGACGGTCGCCGACGCGATCGCGCTCCTCGATCGCGAGCCCTTCGACCTGTGTCTCACCGACATGCGCCTGCCCGACGGCGAAGGCCTGCGCGTCGTCGAGCACATCAACCAGAAGGCGCTCGACGTCCCGGTCGCGGTCATCACCGCCTTCGGCAGCGCCGAGAACGCGGTCGCCGCGCTCAAGGCCGGGGCGTTCGACTACCTCGCCAAGCCGGTGGCACTCGAACAACTGCGCGCGCTCGTCAAGCAGGCGTTGAAAGTCCCCGAGAAGGCGCGACCGGCGGACGGCTACCAGCTCCTCGGCGATTCGCCGGCGATGCAGCAGGTGCGCGTGCTCATCGATCGGCTCGCCAAGAGCCAGGCGCCGGTGTTCATCAGCGGCGAGTCGGGCAGCGGCAAGGAACTCGCGGCACGCACCATCCACCGCCTCGGTCCGCGTGCCGAGCTGCCGTTCGTCGCGGTCAACTGCGGCGCCATTCCCGAGAACCTCATGGAGAGCGAGTTCTTCGGCTATCGCAAGGGTGCGTTCACCGGGGCGGAGTCCGATCGCGACGGCTTCTTCCAGGCGGCGAGCGGCGGCACGCTCTTCCTGGACGAAGTCGCCGACCTGCCCCTGCCCATGCAGGTCAAGCTGCTGCGCGCCATTCAGGAGAAGAAGGTGCGCAAGGTCGGTGCGACGCAGGAGGAGCCCGTCGACGTGCGCCTCATCAGCGCCACCCACAAGAAACTCGCGCCGCTGGTCGAATCGGGGCACTTCCGGCAGGACCTCTTCTACCGGCTGCACGTCATCGAATTGCCGATGCCGAGCCTGCGCGAGATGCGTGAGGACATCCCGTCGATCGCCAATGCGATCCTCACCAAGCTCAATCGGGGCGGCACCGCGAGCCTCGAGCCCGAGGCGATCGTCGCCCTCGAACAGTATCCGTTCCCAGGCAACGTGCGCGAACTCGAGAACATCCTGGAGCGCGGCCTGTCGCTCGCCGCCGATCCGCACCGGATCAGCGCCGACGACCTGCACCTCACACCGGTCCGCGACGAGGTCGAGGGCAACGCGCCCGTCGGCGAGAAGTGGCCGCTGCAGGACTACCTCGATCGCGTCGAGCGGGCGGCGATCAACGAGGCCCTGGAGAAGACACGCTTCAACCGCACGGCGGCGGCGAAGCTCCTTGGCATCACCTTCCGCGCCATGCGCTACCGGATGGAGCGGTTGGGGATCAAGTGAAGGGCCGTGGATCCACATCGACAACGGCACGCGAGCCGCGACGAGACGATGCCACGGATCTGCGCATCGACCCGGCCGGCTACGCGCGCGGGGTACGCCAGGTGCACTCGCCCAACTGCGACGCCCGCCCGCCCGGAACGGCGATCACGCTGGCGGTGATCCACGGCATCTCGCTGCCACCCGGCCGCTTCGGCGGCGGCGACGTCGAGCGGCTCTTCACCAACACGCTCGACACCAGCGCGCACCCGTTCTACGGGTCGCTCGCGGGCCTGCGCGTGTCCGCGCACTTCTTCGTGCGCCGCGATGGATCCATCGTCCAATTCGTCGCCTGTGGCGCGCGGGCATGGCACGCGGGCGTCTCGGCGTGGGAGGAACGCGCGCGCTGCAACGACTACTCGATCGGCATCGAGGTCGAGGGCGCCGACAGCATTGCCTACGAGGATGGCCAGTACCAGTGCCTCGCGAGGCTCCTGCGCGCACTGCGGCGCCGCTACCCGCTCACGGCAGCGGTCGGGCACAGCGACGTGGCGCCGGGACGCAAGACCGATCCCGGCCCGGCGTTCGACTGGCCCCGCCTCGCGCGCCTCGTCCGGGCGCGGTTGCTGCACCGCGACCGTGACGGCCGCTTGCCAGGATCGCCAGCAGCCGTGGTATAGTTTTGGGTTCGTCCGCTGGCCATACATGTGATTGCACAACCAGCGGCAGCGCTTCGTGGCCATGGATCCGACCGGGTCGGCGGCAACGTAAGGCGCCCTTAAGCGGGTACAGCGATGCTGGTGCCCGCCGTGCCTGCCCATGCAAATCATCGCGGATTATTTTCCGCTCATCCTCTTCTTCCTTGCGTTCAAGTGGCAGGGAATCATGGTCGCCACCGCGGTGGCGATCGCGGCGTCGGTCGCGCAGATTGCGTGGTTCAAATGGCGTCGCGGGAGGGTATCGGTCGTCCACTGGCTGTCGTTCGCGATCATCGCCGTCTTCGGCGGCGCCACGCTGCTCCTGCAAGACGAGATCTTCATCAAATGGAAGCCGACCGTCCTCTACGGTGCATTCTGCGCGGTGCTCGTCGGCGGTCGCCTCTTCTTCCGCAGGGACCTGCTCGCCTACGTGCTCCGCGATCTGACGCTGCCGCCGGCGGTGTGGGCGCGCGTGACCTGGTCGTGGGCGACGTTCTTCGCGGCAATGGGCGCGCTCAACTGGTACGTCGCCTTCCATTTCCCTACCGATACGTGGGTGAATTTCAAGGTGTGGGGCGGCATCGGCCTCTTCCTCGTCTTTGCCGTCGTGCAGGGGCTGTTCCTCGCGCGACACATGGTCGAACCGGGCAAGCCATGACGAGCGCGGCGCCGGCGCCGCCGGTGGCGGTCCTCCTGCGTGAGCGCCTGTCGGCGCTCGCACCGACGGTATTCGACCTCGCCGACGACAGTGCCGAACACGTCGGGCACGCCGGCGCCGCCCGCGGCGGCGGGCACTTTTCGCTGCTCATCGTGTCCGAGCAGTTCGCTGGGCTGACGCGGATCGCCCGTCACCGCACGGTGCTCGATCGGGTCGGCGACCTCATACCCCATCCCGTCCATGCGCTCGCGATTCGCGCCTACGCACCGGACGAATTTCCCTCCTGACGAAAGGACGCAACGCAATGACCCGAACCCGATCCGCCCTCGCCCTGCTGGCCGCGCTCGCCGTCGCCGGTACCGTGCAGGCGCAGCCTGCGGCACCGAAGGCCGCCGCGCCTGCCGCAGCGCCCGCTGCCAGCACGCCGGCTGCGGCCCCCGCCGGCAAGGCGCTCTATCCGCAGGCACAGTTCGATTTCATGCTGAAGGAACGCCTCGCCCAGGGCGCGCCCGACACGCCGGAACTGCGCAATGCGATCCGCGAGGAACTCAACACCCGCGAACTGCTCGTGCGGGAAGCGAAGAAGGCGAACCTCGACAAGAATGCCGACGTCAAGAACCAGATGGACCTCGCCGGCCAGACGGTCCTCGTGCGGGCCTACGTCGCCGACTGGTTGAAGAAGAATCCGATTCCGGAAAGCGAACTGCGCAAGGAATACGACGCCATCAAGGCGCAGATGGGCGACAAGGAGTACAAGGTCAAGCACATCCTCGTCGACAAGGAAGACGAGGCGAAGGACATCATCGCGCAGTTGCAGAAGGGCGCCAAGTTCGATGACCTGGCCAAGGCTCGCTCGAAGGATCCCGGCAGCAAGGATCGTGGCGGCGATCTCGACTGGAATGCGCCGGGCGGCTTCGTCAAGCCATTCAGCGACGCGATGGTCGCGACACCCAAGGGCAAGTTCACGGCGCAGCCGGTGCAAACGCAGTTCGGCTATCACGTGATCCTGGTCGAGGACATCCGCGACGCGAAGGTGCCACCGTTCGACGAAGTGAAGCCACAACTCGCGCAGCGTGCGCAAGCGGCGTATCTCGACAAGTATTTCAAGGAACTGCGCAGCAAGGCCGGCGTGTAAGCGCGGGCTCGCTCCCGCCAAAGGGCAGGCCGCGACAGCAGCTTGCCCTTTTTGCTGGTCGACGCACCACAGAGGATCGAGACGAAGAGCCACCGCCACAGCGCCTGTGACTTGGGCTCTTCGCCGCATGTCACGTCATTGCTTCAAGGCGGCGTTGGGGGCGCACGAAGCGCGCTCCCGCGCGCGGAGAGTGCCACCGCCGTCGCCCCCGGCACCCACGGTTCGCACTGCAGATGACGATGGCAGATACCGTGCAAACCCTAGCCATGGTTTCGATCTGGAGGTAAACCCTCATTTCCTGCTGGACATCGCCTGCATAACCCAATAGCCTCCCGATTCGCTCGCCTCGACAGGGGTGAGTCCTGATATCGACGTCGACAACGAATGGAGCCGCGGTTCGCACCCGCGAGCCCGAGCCGCGTGGAGGAGTTGGATGCAGTTCATCAAGAACCCCAAGGATTTCTGGGCGGGAATCCTCTATATCGCCTTTGGCGTCGCCGCGATCGGCATCGCCTACAGCTATCCCGTCGGCTCCGCCGGGCGAATGGGCCCGGGGTATTTCCCGCGGGCACTCGGCATCATCCTCATCGGACTCGGATTGATTCTCGCCCTGCGCGCACTGCGTCTGCGCGGCGAGCCGCTGAGCTTCCCGACGTTCAAGCCGGTCGCGATCATCATCGGCGCGACCGTGCTCTTCGGCCTCGCCGCACCCAAGCTCGGGCTCATCGTCGCGACGATCCTCCTCGTCATCGTATCGAGCACCGCCAGCGACGAGTTCCGCTGGAAGGAAGCGATCATCGCGTCGATCGCGCTGGCGGTTTTCACGATCCTTGCGTTCGTCTGGGGCTTGAACCTGCAGCTCCCGACCTGGCCGTGGTTCGTGGCGTAGGAGACGAACATGGAACTCCTCTCCAATCTCGCCCTCGGCTTCGGCGTCGCGATCACGCTCCAGAACATCCTCTACGCGTTCACGGGAGCACTCCTCGGTACGCTGATCGGTGTGCTGCCCGGGATCGGGCCGGTACCGACCATCGCCATGCTGTTGCCGATCACCTACGCGCTGCCGCCGGTATCCGCGCTCATCATGCTCGCCGGCATCTACTACGGCGCGCAGTACGGTGGTTCGACCACCGCGATCCTCGTCAACCTCCCCGGTGAATCGTCGGCGGTGGTCACCTGCCTCGATGGTTACCAGATGGCGCGACAGGGACGCGCCGGCAAGGCGCTCGCGGTCGCGGCGATCGGCTCGTTCATCGCGGGCACGTTCGCGACGATGCTGATCGCGGCGTTCGCGCCGCCGCTCGCCGACGTCGCGCTCAAGTTCGGCCCGGCCGAATACTTCTCGCTCATGGTCCTCGGCCTCATCGCCGCGGTCGTGCTTGCCAGCGGCTCGCTCGTCAAGGCGATCGGCATGATCGTGCTGGGGCTCCTCCTCGGCATCGTCGGCACCGACGTCAATTCCGGCCTGCAGCGCTATTCGTTCGGAATCGCGGAGCTGTCCGATGGCATCGGCTTCGTCACCGTCGCCATGGGTCTCTTCGGCTTCGCCGAAATCATCATCAACCTCGAGCACCGCGAGAAGCGTGAGGTCTTCACCAAGGGCGTGTCGAACCTCATGTTGAAATGGGACGAATTCAAGCAGGCGCTGCCGGCGATCCTGCGCGGAACCGGCCTGGGTTCGGTGTTGGGCATCCTGCCGGGCGGCGGGGCGCTGCTGTCGGCATTTGCCTCGTACACCGTCGAGAAGAAACTCG
>JBDHRR010000074.1:0-17843 GCA_039807685.1 Burkholderiales bacterium | reverse complement strand
GCCACCGTCACGCCGGCGAGGGCGAGCCCCGCCGTCGTGAGTTCCTCCCATACGTTGCCTTGACCGATGCCCTTCGCCATGGCATCGAGGCGGGCGCCGGCGAGCAGCAGCGGAGCGATCGCCGTCGGCGCCACGCGGCGGGCGGCGCGGGCGAGGGCGCCCTGGCGCTTGCCCCAGACGCGCGCCGCCTTGATCGCGGAGTCGATCGAAACGCCGCTGCGCATGGCCGCAACGACGGCCGCGAGCGCGTGCACGTCCTCGGTGAGCTGCCAGATCGGTAGCGTCACCGCGGTACCTGCGGCTTCCAGCGCACGCACGATTCGCAGCGTGCGCACCGGGTCGCCCGCGAGCCAGGCCTCCGAGAGCTCGAAGATGTCGTAACGCGCGACGTCGGCGACCGCGGCCTCGACCGCCGCCGGATCGAGGTCGCCTGTCGGCAGCACGAGCGAGAGCTTCTCGATTTCCTGCCGCGCGGCGAGCAGGTTGCCTTCGCAGGCATCGGCGAGGAAGGCGAGCGTCTCGCGCGTGGCGCGCTGCTGCTGCCGCGCAAGCCGCGCCGCGATCCACGACGGCAGGGCGTCGCGCTCCAGTGGATAGACCGCGACCGTGACGCCGGCTTCGGCGAGCGCGGCGAACCACGCCGTCGCCTGGCTGGCGCGGTCGAGGCGCGGCAGCGTGACGAGGGTGACGTTGTCGGGATTGAGGTGCCCTGCGTACGCCACCAGCGCCTGCGCGCCGTCGACGCCGGGCTTGCCGCTCGGGATGCGCAGGTCGACGCACTTGCGCTCGCCGAAGAGGCTCGCATTGGCATTGGCGGCGAGGAGCGCGTCCCATTTGAAGCCCGGCTCGACCACGAAGACCTCGCGATCGACGGCGCCGGCGGCACGCGCCGCCGCGCGGACCGCGTCACCCGCTTCGAGCGAGAGCAGCGGCTCGTCGCCGTGGATGACGTAGAGCGGACCCACACCGCGCGCGAGGTGCGTGGCAAGATCGTCGTGACGAATCTGCATGCCCGATCCTACCCGCCGGCGGCGTGCGCCTTGGCCTGCACCGCCCGGCGGACGAATTCGATGTGCTCGCGCAGCGTGTACAGCTCGCCGGCGTAGCTCGCCGGCGCGCGTACCCGGGTGGCAGCGCCCTCGATGCGGTCGAGATCGGCATTCCAGCGCGCGAGCGGTGGCTCGCCGGTGTGCCGGCGGATCTCGCGCTCGAGGAGTGCCAACTCGCCGTACCAGCGATAGATGCGCGAGCGCGCTTGCCAGCGCAGCACGTGCGGCAGGACGTTGACGAGCGGCACCAGGATCACCAGCAGCGGCAGCAGCACGATGATGAGGCGCTCGACGTAGGTCGCCATGAAGAACGGCAGATACCGTTGCAGGACGCGAGGCCCGAACCTGAGATGGCGCACCGCTGCTTCGGAGACCGGCAGGTCGACGTGATCGACCGTCGGGAATTCGCTGTTGCCCTCGAAGGTGCCGGCTTCCGCGTGGATGTCGCGCGCGGCATCGAGCAGGAGATCGATGAGCGGCGTCGGCAGGTCGTCGCGGGCGACGAGCATCGCCTTGGTGCCGAGGAGCGTGACGTCGCGTGGCGGGATGTCGTGGGCGAGGTCGATCGCGCCGGCGGGCAGCAGGAGCTTGCTGACGAAGTGGAAGCGGCGCGGATACGCATCGGCGCGGCCGATGCTCATGAGCGCGAGCGTCGGATCGCGCAGCGCGGCGCCGATCGCCTGCCCCTGCGCGGCGCCCACCAGGAAGACGGCGTCCACCGCGCCATCGCGCAGTGCCTGGATCGCCACGGTGTTCGTCTGCGCGGTGAGCGTCGAGTTGCCGGCGGTGACGTCGTTGGCCCCGAGCACGGTCTCGGCGAAGGCGCGCGTGCCGCTGCCCGGTGGGCCGATCGCGATCCGCTTGCCGCGCAACTGATCGAGCTGCGTCAGCGTGCGATCGCGGCGCGTGAATACCCACAGCGGTTCGTAGTAGAGCGCGGCGAGCATCTCCACGCCGGTCACGCCGGTGCCGACGCCGCCCTGAGCGAAAGCGACGTCGACGCCCGACTTCGGAGTCATGAGGAGGCGCAGGTTCTCCGCCGAACCCTCGGTCGCGCGCTCGACCAGGGTGATGCCGTCGCGGGCGAGGACGTCCTTGTACTTTTGCGCGAGCACGTGATACGTGCCCTCGGGTGCGCCGGTGGCGATCACGATGCGGCGCGGAATGGCCGACTGCAAGAACCAGGTGATCGCCGCGGCGAGCAGCGCCACGGCGAGCACGGTCAGCGCGACCTGCCGCAGTTTCCGGCGCGCCCCTTTCGCGGGACCCAGGCGGCGCATGCGCGTGGGCTGCTGCAAATGGGGCCGTTACGCCGGCTTGCGCGCCGCCTGCATGCGACGAATGAGTTGCTGCACGGCGTCGGACTGCATCTCGCGCAGGAGCCGCTGTTCCTGGAGGTCGCGGGCGAGGACCTGCGTCTCGTTGAAGGTATACGAGCGGCGAATCACGATCTCGCCCGCCGGAATCCAGTCGTCGCCGCTCTTGTCGTGCAGCCGGTACTGCACGCGCTTGACGAGCTGGTACTCGCGCACCGACCCCCCGGACGACAGCGACAGCACGTCCTTGTCGTCGACGACGACCGGCAAGTCGAGCGTCACCTGAGCATTTGCCGCGGAATCGACGACCTTGGTGCTGGCATCGGCGGCCGCGACGCTGCGCCGCAGTTCGGCCGCCATCGGCGGCGACGACGGCGCATTGACGTAGACGCTGGTGAACGGGAAGCTCGCGTCGCCGCGCAAGTGGAAGCCGCATCCGGCGACAAGCGCCGAAAGCGCGAGGGCTGCGAGCGTGCGCATCACGCTGCCGGCACCGGGGCGACGACGTTCACGAGGCGCCCCGGGACGACGACGATCTTGCGGATCGGCGCGCCCGCCGTGTGCCGCGCGACCTCGGGGCTGCTGCGTGCCGCGGCCTCGATCGCCTGCTGATCGGCGCCGCTGGGTACCACGAGCTTGCCGCGCAACTTGCCGTTGATTTGGAGCACGAGTTCGATCTCGTCCTGCGCGAGGGCGGCTTCGTCGACGACGGGCCACGGCGCATCGACGAGATCGCCCGCCTGCGCCGCGAAACCCAGGTCGCGCCAGAGCACCCACGTCGTGTGCGGCGCGACGGGATAGAGGACGCGCAGGAGCAGCGAGAGCCCCTCGCGGCGCAGCGCCTCGGCGCCGCGTGCGGACGCGGGCAGTGCCTCGAGCGTGTTCAGCATGATCATGCCCGCCGACACCACTGTGTTGTAGTGGAGGCGCACGTAGTCGGCATTGGCCTGCTGCAGCGTGCGGTGGAGGTCGCGGCGAGCGCTCGTCACGGCAGCGTCGACGTCGCCGCGATCGCTCGTGGCGGCAGTTGCGATCACCTCGGCGTGCGTCTGCGCGTAAGTCCACAGCCGCTTGAGGAAGCGCCAGGCGCCTTCGACGCCGGCATCCGACCACACGGCGGAGTCCTCGGGCTTGCCGGCGAACATCACGTACAGCCGCGCGGTATCGGCGCCGTAGCGATCGACGAGCGTCTGCGGATCGACGCCGTTGCGCTCCGACTTGCCCATCTTGCCGACGCCGCCGTACTCGACCGGGCCGCCGTCCTTCGTCCAGGTGCCGCCGACGAGCTTGCCGTCGGCGTCGTGGCGCGGCTCGACCTCGTCGGGCGGCACGTAATCGACGCCGCCCTTGTCGCTGCGGCGAAACCAGATGTGGTTGAGGAGCATCCCCTGCGTGAGGAGCCGCGTGAAGGGCTCGTCGCATTTGACGAGGCCCAGGTCGCGCATCACCTTCGTCCAGAACCGCGCGTACAGCAGATGCAGGATCGCGTGCTCGATGCCGCCGATGTACTGGTCCATCGGCATCCAGTAGTCGTTGCGGGCATCGACCATCGACGTGGCACCCGGGCAGGTGTAGCGCATGTAGTACCACGACGAGTCGACGAAGGTGTCCATCGTGTCGGTCTCGCGTTTGGCAGGCTTGCCGCACTTGGGACAGGGCACGTCGGTGAAGTCGGCGCGCTTGCGCAGGGGATTGCCGCTGCCGTCCGGGACGCAATCTTCCGGCAGCATCACCGGCAGGTCGGCGTCGGGCACCGGGACCGCGCCGCAGGCGGCGCAGTGGATGATCGGGATCGGCGTGCCCCAGTAGCGCTGGCGCGAGATGCCCCAGTCGCGCAGGCGGTAGGTAATGCGCTTCTCGCCCAGTCCCTTGGCGGCGAGATCGGCGGCGACCGCATCGACCGCCTCGGCATATCCCATTTCGTCGTACGCACCCGAGAATACGCAGCGTCCGCGCGCCTTGTCGGCGTACCACGGCTGCCACTCGGCATTGTCGAACGCCTCGTTCTCGACGGCGATGACCGGCTTGATCGGCAGGCCGTACTTGCGCGCGAAGGCGAAGTCGCGCTCGTCGTGCGCGGGAACGCCCATCACCGCGCCGTCGCCGTAGCTCATGAGGACGTAGTTGCCGATCCACACCTCGATCGGCTCGCCGGTGATCGGGTGGCGCACGTGCAGCCCGGTGGGCATGCCCTTCTTCTCCATCGTGGCCATGTCCGCCTCGATCACCGAGCTGTGCCTGCATTCGTCGATGAAGGCGGCGAGCTTCGCATCGCGCTTGCCGGCGACGGCAGCCAGCGGATGCTCCGGCGCGACCGCGCAGAAGGTGACGCCCATGATGGTGTCGGCGCGCGTGGTGAAGACGTACATGCGGCCGTCGCCGACGAGCGTGCCGGCGTCGTCGTGGATGTCGTGCGGGAATGCGAAGCGCACGCCGGTGCTCTTGCCGATCCAGTTCGCCTGCATCGTGCGCACGCGCTCGGGCCAGCCCGTCATGCCGTCGAGGCAGGTGAGGAGCTCCTCGGCGTAGTCCGTGATCTTGAGGTAGTACATCGGGATCTCGCGCTTCTCCACCGGCGCGCCCGATCGCCAGCCGCGGCCGTCGACCACCTGCTCGTTGGCGAGCACGGTCTGGTCGACGGGATCCCAGTTGACGACGCCCGTCTTGAGGTAGGCGATGCCCTTCTCCAGCATGCGCAGGAAGAGCCACTGGTTCCACTTGTAGTACTCGGGGTCGCAGGTCGCGAGCTCGCGCGACCAGTCGATCGCCCAGCCCATCGCCTGGCACTGCGCCTTCATGAAGGCGATGTTCTCGCGCGTCCACTTTGCCGGTGCGACGCCGTTCTTCATCGCCGCATTCTCGGCGGGCAGCCCGAAGGCGTCCCAACCCATGGGCATCAACGGATTGACGCCGCGCATGCGCAGCTGCCGGTACATCATGTCGTTGATCGTGTAGTTGCGCACGTGCCCCATGTGCAGCGCGCCCGAGGGATACGGCAGCATCGACACGCAGTAGTACTTCGGGCGGTCGCTGCGCTCCTGCGCGCGATAGATGTCCGCGGCCCGCCACGCGGCTTGGGCTTCGGCTTCGATTGCTTGGGGGTTGAACGGTTTCATGATGGCGTCGGCGAGCGGACCGTGAATTATACCGAGGGGGGTCCGCGCCGCCGCCAGCCGCGGACGTTCGTTCGACGCGGCCGGTTGTGCTATCGTCCGCTGGTGGGTGCCGCTGTCGATGGTACCCGGCGGCGTCCGGCGCCGAAGCCTCCCTTCCACGGGAACTGCCGGGGCCGATTCGCGCACCAAGCGCTGTCGCCGCCTCCCGCGGCTCGACTCGATAGCCGTCACGCCATGCTGCGCTGGTCGTTGCACCTTCTTCTCGGACTCGTGCTCGCCGGCGCCGCGCTGGGCGTCGCCGCGGCGCCTGCGAAGACGGCGCACGTCGAGGCGGAACTCGTCGCCGAGCGAACGGCCTTCGTGCCCGGCGCGACCACGACCGTCGCCTTGCGCCTCGCCATGGCCGACGGCTGGCACACGTACTGGCGCAATCCCGGCGACACCGGACTGCCGACGACGCTCACCTGGAAGCTTCCCGACGGCGTGACCGCGGGGCCGATCCAGTGGCCGGCGCCGCGCGCGCTCCCGGTGGGTCCGCTCATGAATTTCGGCTACGAGGGTGAAGTCTTCCTCCTGACCGACGTGGCGATTCCGGCCGGCGCGCGCATCGGGGACACGCTCACGCTGGCCGCCAAGGCGGAGTGGCTCGTCTGCCGCGAGACCTGCATTCCCGAGGAGGTCGCGGTCGACCTCGCGTTGCCCGTTGCCGAGCGCGCCGATCCGTATCCGCAATGGGGCGCGTCAATTGCCAAGGTACGCGACGCGCTGCCGCGACCATCAGCGGGCTGGATCGTCGATGCCCGCGGCGAAGGCCAGAAGGTGACGCTCACCCTGACCGGTCCCGCCGGCGCGGCGACGCCCGAGAACGTGCATTTCTTTCCGTACGACACCGGCCGCATCGAGCCGGCGGCGCGGCAGACCTTCACGCGCGCCGCCGACGGGACCTTCGCACTGGTGCTGCCGGTCGCGAGCCAGTTGGCACCCGGCTTCACCGAAGTGAGCGGGGTGCTCACCGCCGGCAATGGATTCGCGGCCGGCAACGGCAAGGTCAACGCCATCGCGGTGCGCACGCCGCTCACGGGTACGGTGATCGCCGGTCCGAAGCCGGCGAGCGCGGCGACTCCGGCGCTCGACACGGCGGCCGCCGGCAACGCGCCCGCCGGCGCGACGATTCCCTTCGCCCTCGCCATCCTCTTTGCGCTGGTGGGCGGCGTGATCCTCAATCTCATGCCCTGCGTGTTCCCGGTTCTCTCGCTCAAGGCGCTGGCGCTCGCCAGACCCGGGCACGGCTCGAAGCTGCAGTTGCGCCGCGAGGGTCTCGCCTTCGCCGCCGGGGTCGTCGTCACCTTCCTGCTCCTCGCCGGGCTCCTGCTCGCGTTCCGCGCCGCCGGGGAAGAGTTCGGCTGGGGCTTCCAGCTGCAATCACCCGCCATCGTCACCGCGCTCGCCATCCTCTTCTTCGTCCTCGGGTTGAACCTCTCGGGGGTCTTCGAGTTCGGCGTGCTCGCACCGGGTGCCGCCGCCGGCTGGACGCTGCGCAATCCCGACGCCAATGCGGCGCTGTCCGGTGTGCTGGCGGTGATCATCGCCTCGCCGTGCACCGCGCCGTTCATGGGCGCGGCGCTGGGCTTCGCGCTGGCGCAACCGGTGGCGCTCACGCTGCTCGTCTTTGCCGCACTCGGCATCGGCATGGCGCTGCCGTTCGTCCTCCTCGCGTGGTTCCCCGGCTGGCGCCGCGTGCTGCCCAAGCCGGGGCCGTGGATGGAGCGGCTGAAGCAGTTCCTCGCCTTCCCGCTGTACGCCACCGTGGCGTGGCTCGTCTGGATCCTCGGCGTGCAGGTCGACAACGATGCGGTGGTGCGCCTGCTCGCCACCCTCGTCGTCCTTGCCTTCGCGCTGTGGGCGTGGCGCGCGTACCGCGGCGGCGGCGCACGTGGCTTTTCGCTCGCCGCGGCACTCGGCCTGGCCGGTGCCGCCTACGTCGTGTGGCCCCTCCTGGCCGGACACGCGAGCGCCGAGGTCATGGCGCCCGCGCAGGCGGCGCGCACGGCGAGCGCCGCCGATCCCTGGCAACCGTTCACGCCGACGCGGGTGGCCGAACTCACCGCGGCCAACAAGCCGGTGTTCGTCGATTTCACCGCGGCGTGGTGCGTCACCTGCCAGGTGAACAAGCGGCTCGTCCTCAATCGCGCCGACGTGCGCGAGGCCTTTGCAAAGCGCGGCGTCGAACTCGTGCGCGCCGACTGGACACGGCGCGATCCCACCATCACGCAAGCGCTTGCCGCGCTGGGCCGGCAGGGCGTGCCCGTCTACGTCCTGTATCGCCCGGGACAGGCGCCGCTGCTCCTGCCGGAGGTGCTCGCTCCGGGGACGGTGCTCGATGCGTTGGCCACGCTTTGACGCCGCCGGCGCCGCGCGTCGCGCTACCACGGCGCGCCGGGCAAGCGCGGACCGGTCGCGCGCCGCGCACCGGATCGAGGACGTAGCATGACGCTCGAGACCTGGCTCGCATTTCTCGTCGCGTCGTTCCTCATCAGCCTGTCGCCGGGCCCCGGCGCAGTCTCCTGCATGGCCGCGGGGCTGCGCTTCGGCCTGCCGCGCGCGCTGTGGAACATCGTGGGGCTCGCGTTGGGGATCATGTTTCTGATCGCCGTGGTCGCCGCGGGCCTGGGCGCGCTGCTCGCGGCTTCCGTCAGCGCGTTCACCGTGGTGAAGTGGCTGGGGGTCGCCTATCTCGCCTATCTTGGCCTCGTCACGTGGCGGGCGCCCGCGTACGCGGTCGACCCGACCGCCGGCGCGGGGGCGCTGCACGGTTCGCCACGCCAGCTCGTCGCACACGGCTTCCTCGTGAATGCCACCAATCCCAAGGGTCTCGTCTTCATGCTGGCGGTGCTGCCGCAGTTCATCGACCCCGCACGACCGCAGGCGGTCCAGTACGCGATCTGCGCCATGACGCTCGTAGGCACCGACTTCATCATCATGACCGGCTATACCGCGTTTGCTGCGCGCGCGCTGCGGCTCGTCAGGAAACCGGCGCAGGTGAAGGCCATGAATCGCGCGCTCGGCGGCGTGCTGGTGGCGATGAGCGCGGCGCTGGCGACGTTCAAGCGCGCGGTGTAGCGGCCCACGATCGCGGGGTGGGCCGCAGCGCCGCCGTCGCGGCGACGCCGGTGCGCGCACGGGAGGCGAAGATGAGTGCGAGCTATCGCGCGATGCAGGTGGTGGCGCCGGGCGTGCTGGAACTCGGGCAGCGGCCGCTGCCGGTGCCGGCACCGGGGGAAGCGCTGATCGCGGTCGAAGCCTGCGGCGTCTGCGGCGCGGACGTCGGCGACATCGAGCGCTTCGATCCCGCGCTCGTGCCGCCGCGCGTCCCGGGTCACGAGATCGTGGGACGGATCGCGGCGCTCGGTGCAGGTGCTGCGCGCTGGGCGATCGGTCAGCGGGTGGGCGTCGGTCGCCTCGGCGGCCACTGCGGCGACTGTGCGCCGTGTCGCCAGGGCCGCTTCGAACTCTGCGCGCGCCAGCCGATCGTCGGCGCCACCTGCGACGGCGGCTATGCGGAGGCGATGCTTGCACAACAGGCGGGACTCGTTGCCATCCCCGACGAGCTCGCTGCCACCGCGGCGGCACCACTCCTGTGCGCCGGCATCGCGACCTTCAACGGCCTGCGCAAATCGGGCGCGACCGCGGGCGATCTCGTCGCCATCCAGGGTATCGGCGGCCTCGGCCACCTCGCGCTGCAGTACGCACGCAAGATGGGCTTCAAGGTCGTCGCCGTCGGCCGTGGCGCCGACCTTGCCGACGACGCGCGGCGATTGGGCGCACACGTCTACGTCGATGCGAGCGTGGAGGATCCCGCTGCGGCATTGCAGCGCCTGGGCGGCGCGCGGGCGATCGTCGCCACCAGTACCGATGCGGCGGCGGTGAGCGGCCTGCTCGCCGGGTTGGCACCGCAGGGTCGTCTCGTTCTGCTCGGGGTCACGAAAGAGCCGTTGCGCGTTCCCGCCGGGGCCATGGTCCGCGGCGAGCGCAGCATCGTCGGGTCGATCACCGGTACGCCCTACGACACCGAGCGCGCGCTCGACTTCAGCGTGCTCGTCGACGTGCGGCCGCTCGTCGAGACGCTGCCGCTCGAGCGCGCCAACGAGGCGTACCGGCGAATGAAGTCGGGAGCCGCCCGGTTCCGCGTGGTGCTGACGATGCGATAGCCCGCGTTGGCGACATCGGCGCGCCGCCGCATCGTCGGCAGCGCGCTATCCATCGCTCCTACTCGCGCCGCGCCGCGGCGGTCGGCTGCGCGATCGCGCCGTGCCGTCCGTGACGCAGCAGCAGCCAGGCGCTGAAGGCGAGCATCGCCAGCGCTGCGCCACCGAGCGAGGCGTGGATTCCGACCGCGCTGCCGACGACGCCCACCACGATGCCGCTCATCGCCCGCATGCCGAGCGAGGCCATGTTGAAGAGCCCGAGCACTCGCCCGCGTAGCGCTTCCGGCGCATGGATCTGGACCAGCGCCTGCGCCATGCTGTTGAAGGCGAGTTCGAAGAAGCCGGCGACGAAGAGGAAGGCGAGCGCGAGCGGGAAGCTTGCGGTGAAGGCGAAGCTCGCCAGCGCGATGCACCAGGCGATCGCCAGCACCAGCGCGGTGCGTGGATTCGGGCGCAGCCAGCCGCGGCTCTCGAGAGCGATGCCGGCAGCGAGCGCGCCGGCGGCGTCGGCAGCGAGCAGCATGCTGTAGAAGACGCCGACCTCGCCTTCGCCGAGGTCGTGCGCGAATTCGGGCATCTGGGCCTGGTAGCTGCCCCCGACGAAGAACGCCGCGCCGCCGGCGAGCAGGATCATCGGGACGAGGATGCGGTGCCCCGAGACGTCGCGCATCGTCTGCACGATGTCGGCGAACCCGCGAACCGCGCGCCGCGCCACCGCGGTGCCGGCGCGCCGCGCGCCGTAGCGGGTGCGCGCGAGCCACACCACGAGCGGCACGTAGAGCAGGGTATTGGCGAGCATGCCGTTCGCCGGCCCCAGCACCAGCAGCATGGCGCCGCCCAACGCCGGGCCGACGAGAAAGCCGAGATAGCGCGCGGTGGCGTTGAGCCGGACCGCACTGCCAAGGTCGCGCGGCGGCACGATGTCGTAGAGGAGGAGTTGACTCGCCGTACCCCAGAACACGCCGGCGAAGCCGTGGATCACGAGCAGCACGATGCAGTGCCACAGTTCGAGGGAGTCGGTGACGAAGAAGTAACCCCAGCCGAGCGATACGATGATGAAGAGGATCATCCCGAACTGGATGAGCCGCCGCGGATCGATGCGATCGGCAAGCGCGCCGACGGGGACCGCGAAGACGAGGTAGGGCAGCCAGTGCGACACCACGGCGAAGCCACCCAGCGCCGGCGAGCGGAAT
This sequence comes from Burkholderiales bacterium, assembly GCA_039807685.1. Taxonomy (GTDB): domain Bacteria; phylum Pseudomonadota; class Gammaproteobacteria; order Burkholderiales; family Casimicrobiaceae; genus VBCG01. The sequence goes on along the minus strand of JBDHRR010000074.1, from coordinate 6,964 downwards.
TTCTGGAACATCATCCAGTAGCTGATGACGTGCTCGATGTTGTCGGCGGTCATCGCCAGGAAGTAGGTGACGACGAAGACCCGGAAGCCCGGGTGGCGCAGTGCCGCGAACGAGCGTGGCGCGTCAGCGGATGGCAAGTGCCAGCCCCAGCGGGACGAAGACGACCGCCAGCAGGTTGCCGATCAGCACGATCGACGCAACCTTGCCCGGCTCCTGCCGGAACTGCTCGGCGACCATGAAATTGAGCACCGCGGGCGGCAGCACCGAGAAGAGGATGAGGAGCCCGCGCTGCATGTCGTCGAGTCCGAGGAACGGCAGCAGCGCGAGCGCGGAGCCGAGTCCCACCAGCGGGCACACGATGCCGCCGATCACGCCGATGCGCGAATCGGCCCAGCGCACGTCGGCCAGCCGCACGCCGAGCGAGAGCAGCATCATCGGCACCAGCGCGTCGCCCATGATGCGGATGCCGACCTGGATCCACTCCGGCAGCGGCGGGTGCGTGAGCGCGAAGGCGAAGCCGACGAGCGTGGACCAGACCATCGGATTGCGCAGCAGGTGATGGAAGCGCGCACGGTGATCCATGAGCCACGTCCCCAGCGTGAACTGGAGGAGGTTGCTGATCGTGAAGAGCGCGACCATCGCCGGAAACCCGGCCTGGCCGAAGGCGAGCACGGCGAGCGGCAGGCCCAGGTTGCCGCAGTTGTTGAACATCATCGACGGCACGAAGGTCCGCAGGTCGACCTTCAGGAAGCGCGCGATCGGCCAGGCGAGGAGCCCCGAACCCAGCACCACGCCGACGCAGCCGACCATGAGGAGCGCATTGGCGCCGACGTCGAAGTCCTTGCTCGCCAGCGCCGAGAACACGAGGGCCGGCGCGAGGATCGTCATCGACAGCCGGTTGACGTGCGTCATGTCCGGCTTGACGCGCCGCGCGTAGCCGTAGCCCACCACGACGACCACGAGCACCGGCAGGAAGATGCCGAGGATGCGTTCGATCATCGCGCGTCGCGCGCGGGCGACCGCCCCGCCATCAAAGGATGTACTTGGCGAGGTTGTCGTCGCCGGCGATATCGGCGAGCGTCGCATCGACGAAAGCGGCGTCGATCGCGACGTGCTCGCCGGTGCGCTGCGTGGCGTGGAACGAGACGTCGTCGAGGAGTCGCTCCATCACGGTGTACAGCCGCCGGGCGCCGATGTTCTCCTGCTTCTCGTTGACGGCAAAGGCGATCTCCGCGAGGCGGCGGATGCCGTCGGGTGCGAACTCGAGGTGAACCTGTTCGGTGGCGAGGAGCGCCGCGTACTGGCGGGTGAGGCAGGCGTCGGTCGCGGTGAGGATCTTCTCGAAGTCGGAGACCGACAGCGACGACAGTTCGACGCGGATCGGGAAGCGTCCCTGCAACTCGGGAATGAGATCGGAGGGCTTCGACAGGTGAAATGCCCCCGACGCGATGAAGAGGATGTGGTCGGTCTTCACCATCCCGTACTTCGTCGACACCGTGGTGCCTTCGACGATCGGCAGCAGATCGCGCTGCACGCCCTGGCGCGAGACGTCGGCGCCGTGCGCATCGGAGCGCGAGGCGATCTTGTCCATCTCGTCGAGGAAGACGATGCCGTGCTGCTCGGCGGCGGCGAGCGCCTTCGCCTTGACCTCGTCGTCGTTGAGGAGCCGCGCCGCCTCCTCGTCGGTGAGAACCTTCATCGCCTCGGCGACGCTCATCTTGCGCAGCTTCTTGCGACCGCCCCCCATCTGCTGGAACATGCCCTGGATCTGGCTCGTGAGCTCTTCCATCCCGGGTGGAGCCATGATCTCCATTTGCGGGGCGAGCATCGAGACCTCGATCTCGACCTCGCGATCGTCGAGCGCGCCCTCGCGCAGCATCTTCCGGAATTTCTGTCGGGTCGCGCTGTCGGTAGGTTTGAGGTCCGCGAAGTTGACCTCGCGAGCCGGCGGAATGAGCACGTCGAGGAGACGCTCCTCGGCGTTGTCGGCGGCGCGATCGCGGACCTTGCGCGTCTCGGCCTCGCGCGTCTCCTTGATCGCGACCTCGACGAGGTCGCGGACGATGGTGTCGACGTCGCGGCCCACGTAGCCGACCTCGGTGAACTTGGTCGCCTCGACCTTGACGAACGGTGCGTCGGCGAGCCGCGCGAGGCGCCGCGCGATCTCGGTCTTGCCCACACCCGTGGGTCCGATCATCAGGATGTTCTTCGGCGTGATCTCGTGGCGCAGCGGCTCGGGAACCTGCTGGCGCCGCCAGCGATTGCGCAGCGCGATGGCGACTGCACGCTTGGCGCCCTGCTGGCCGACGATGTGCTTGTCGAGTTCGGAGACGATTTCTTCGGGGGTCATGCGCGAGGACATGGCAATGGGGACGAGAGGCGGGAGGGGACCGCGGTGCGGCGCCGAGGTGGCGCGCGTCGGCACGAGGGGCCTTGGCGTGCGACGATTGTACTGCACGGTGCCGGCGGCTCTCGCCATGGAAAATGCGACAATGAACCCATGTGCGCCCACGCCCGCCACGTCGTCTTCGCCGTCCTCGTCGCCGCGCTCGCCGGTTGCGGTTCGTCGGGTGACCTGCAAGGGTTGAAGGGAATCGGTGCCTACGAGGAGCGCGATCCGGGGCTCGTCGCGCAGTTGCACAGCCGTTCCTCGGCGGTGACCGGAGCGGTCCGCGTCTACGACTATCGCGAGGGCGTGCAGATCCAGCTCGCGGTCACCAATCTCATGCCTGGCTCGTATCGGCTCGCGCTGCACGAGCGCGGCAACTGCTCGTCACCCAATCTCTTCTCGGCGGGGCCCGCGTGGGCGCCGCCCGGATCGACCAAGTCCGGCGCGGACCTCTTGCCGGGATTCACCGCCGGCCAGGAAGGCCAGGTCTCGGGCTACGTCGTCTATCTCAAGGGCGTGCGCACGAGCGGTCCGAACTCGATCAAGGGCCGCTCGTTCGTGATCCATTACGGCGACCTCGTCGGCGAGGCCTTCCCGGGGCAGCCCAACAATCGCATTGCCTGCGGCGTGCTGGTCGACGGCAAGGCGATTCTCTGAACGAAGGAAGGTCAGGCATGGGTTTTCTCGCCGAACGCAAGATTCTCATCACCGGTGTCCTCTCGTCGCGGTCGATCGCCTACGGGGTCGCCAGAGCCTGTCATCGTGAAGGTGCCACGCTCGCCTTCACCTACGTCAACGATGACCTGAAGGAGCGGGTGGTCAAGGTCGCTGCCGAGTTCGGCAGCGTCCCGGTGCTCCGGTGCGACGTCAGCCGCGACGACGACATCGACGCGCTCTTCCTCGCGCTGCGCAGCGAATGGGGCGCGCTCGACGGCCTCCTGCATTCGATCGCCTTCGCGCCGCGCGAGGCGCTCGCCGGCGATTTCCTCGACGGTCTCTCGCGCTCGGCATTCGCGACCGCGCACGACATCTCGAGCTACAGCCTAGCCGCCCTCGCCAAGGGCGCGCGACCATTGATGCAGCAGCGCGACGCCGCGCTCGTCACGCTCACCTATCTCGGCGCCCTGCGGGCGGTGGCCAACTACAACGTGATGGGTCTTGCCAAGGCGAGCCTGGAAGCGAACGTCCGCTATCTCGCGGCCACGCTGGGGCCCGAGCGCATCCGCGTCAACGGCATCTCCGCCGGTCCCATCAAGACGCTCGCCGCCGCGGGCATCGCCGGCTTCTCGAAGATCCTGGGCTTCGTCGAGCGCAATGCGCCGTTGCGCCGGAACGTGACGATCGACGAGGTCGGCAACGTTGCCGCCTTCCTGCTCTCGCCGCTGGCGAGCGGCGTCACCGGCGAGATCACCTACGTCGACGCCGGATTCTCGACCGTCGCAGCCGGCCTCGGCGGGGAATAGGGCGCCTTCGCGCCAGGCGGCGAAGGCGCGCACTCGACGTGACGCCGGCAGCGACCTTCGACGCGATCATCATCGGCGCCGGCCACAACGGCCTCACCTGCGCTGCGTATCTCGCCGCCGCCGGGATGCGCGTGTGCGTCGTCGAGCGTCGCGGCATCGTCGGCGGCGCGGCGGTCACCGAGGAATTCCACCCCGGCTTTCGCAATTCCACCGCGAGCTATACGGTGAGCCTCCTCGATCCCAGGGTCATCCGCGACCTGCGGCTCGCGCAGCACGGCCTCGTGGTCCGCGAGCGACCGCTCGCCAACTTCCTGCCGCTGGGCGACGAAGCTGCCGACGGCTATCTCGAAGTGGGCGGCGGGCTGGCGGCAACGCAGGCCGAGGTCGCGAAATTCTCGCCCGACGATGCGCGCGCGCTGCCGGCGTACTACGCGATGCTCGAACGCGTCGCGACGATCCTGCGCGAACTCGTCGGCACCACGCCACCGAACCTCGGCGCCGGCCTGCGCCAGGACGCGGCGTTTGCCGTCGCGGCGCTGAAGGCGAGCAAGGGCTTTCGCGCGCTCGATCTGGCTGCACGACGTGATCTTCTCGACCTCTTCACCAAGAGCGCGGGCGAGATCCTCGATCGCTGGTTCGCAAGCGCGCCGATCAAGGCTGCCTTCGGCTTCGACGCCGTGGTCGGCAACTTCGCGAGCCCGTACACGCCCGGGTCGGCGTACGTGCTGCTGCACCACGTCTTCGGCGAAGTCAACGGCAAGCCCGGCCAGTGGGGGCACGCGGTCGGCGGCATGGGTGCCATCACGCAGGCGATGGCTGCCGAGTGCGCTGCGCGCGGGGTGGCGATCCGCACCCACGCGCCGGTCGCCCGGGTATCGGTCGACGGCGGTCGCGCCACCGGCGTCGAACTCGACGGCGGCGAGACGATCGCGGCGGCGCGGGTCGTCGCCAACGTCAATCCCAAGCTTCTCTTCGAGCGGCTGGTCGCGCCCGAACACGTGCCCGCCGACTTTGCCGCGCGCATCGCCGGCTACCGCTGCGGGTCGGGGACGCTGCGCATGAACGTCGCGCTGGATGCCTTGCCGGCGTTCACGGTGCGTCCGGGCAGCGGCGCACAAGCGCACCACGCGAGCGGCATCATCATGGCGCCGTCGCTCGCCTACATGGAGCGCGCGTTCTTCGACGCGAAACTCGGCGGCTGGTCGCGCGCGCCGATCGTCGAGATGCTCATTCCCTCGACCGTCGACGATTCGCTTGCCCCGCCCGGGAAGCACGTGGCGAGCCTCTTCTGCCAGCACGTCCATCCCGACCTGCCCGCCGTGCAGCCGGGCCGCAGCTGGGACGACGCGCGCGAGGAGGTCGCCGACCTCATGGTGGCGACGGTCGAGCGCTACGCACCCGGATTCGCGGCCAGCATACTCGCGCGGCGGACCCTCACCCCGCTCGATCTCGAGCGCGAGTTCGGCCTCGTCGGCGGCGACATCTTCCACGGCGCGCTCGGCCTCGACCAGCTCTTCAGCGCTCGACCGGTGCTCGGCAACGCCGCCTACCGGATGCCGATCGCGGGCCTGTACCTGTGCGGATCCGGGGCGCATCCCGGGGGTGGGGTCACCGGCATTCCCGGCCGCAACGCCGCGCGCGAGATCGTTCGCGATGCGCGCCGCCGTCGACATCGAGGACCGCGATCGTGAACGCTCCTTGCATATCGCCGGTCGCCAACGTCGCGACGCTGCTCGTGCGCACGGCGCAGCGCTGGCCGCGGTTACCGGCAGTGGCGAGCGGTACGCGCGTGCGCCACGACTATTTCTCACTCGCCGCGCGCGCACATGCGCTGGCGGCGCGTCTTCTCGCCGGCGGGCTGCAATCCGGCGATCGCGTCGTGCTCGTCGCCCGCAATGGTCCCGGCTACGTCGAGGCGCTCTTCGCCTGCTGGATCGCCGGGCTCGTCGCGGTCCCCGTCAACGCCAAGCTCCACCCCAACGAACTCGCCTACGTGCTGGGCGACAGCGGCGCGCGCTGGGTCTTCGCCGATGCCGCATGGGCGACGACGATGCCCGCCGCGGCGACCGTCGAGCGCGTGCTCGTGCTCGACGGTGCCGAACACGAGGCGCTTGCGACCAGCGCCGAGCGGACTTCGGTCGCGGCGGTGGCGCTCGACACGCCGGCGTGGCTCTTCTACACGAGTGGCACCACCGGCCGGCCGAAGGGCGTCGAGATCACGCACGGCAACCTCGCCGCGATGGGGCAGTGCTTTCTCGCCGACGTCGAGGCGATCGCCCCGGGTGATGCGCTCCTGCATCCGGCGCCGCTCTCGCACGGGTCTGGGCTCTACCTCGTCCCGCACGTCGCCCGCGGCGCGGTGAGCGTGGTGCCGGAGTCGGGCGGCTTCGACCCTGCCGAGATCGCGACGCTCGTGCAAACCTTCGACCGGGCGCTCTTCTTTGCGGCGCCAACGATGGTGAAGCGGTTGGTGACGAACGCCGCGCTCGCCGCCGATGCGCTGCTCGCGCATCTCAAGTGCATCGTCTACGGTGGCGGGCCGATGTACGTCGCCGACTGCAAGGAGGCCTTCGCGCAACTCGGCCCGCGGCTCGCGCAGATCTACGGCCAGGGCGAATCGCCGATGACGATCACCGCGATGGATCGCGCGCTGGTGGCGGCGGCCATCGTCAGCGGCGACGACGCCCGCCTTGCCTCGGTCGGCTGCGCGCAGACCGGTATCGACGTGATCGTCGCCGGTGGCGACGATCGTTCGCTGCCGGCGGACGAGGTCGGTGAGGTTCTCGTGCGCGGTCCCACCGTGATGCGCGGCTACTGGCGCAATCGCGATGCCACCACCCGCGCGCTCGCCGGCGGCTGGCTGCACACCGGCGATCTCGGCAGCCTCGCGGACGATGGTTTTCTCACCCTCAAGGACCGCTCGAAGGACCTCATCATCAGCGGCGGCTCGAACATCTACCCGCGCGAAGTCGAGGAGATCCTGCTGCGCTCCGCCGACGTCGCCGAGGTGGCGGTCGTCGGTCGCCATCATCCCGAGTGGGGCGAGGAGGTCGTCGCCTGCGTGGTCGCCCGCGGCGCGCGGCCGGCGGGCGGCGAGGCACGTCGCGTCGAG
>JBDHRR010000205.1:0-3600 GCA_039807685.1 Burkholderiales bacterium | reverse complement strand
ACACCATCGAAGCCGGCCCGCTTCGCACGTTCCGCGGCGATGCGGAACTCTTCGATGATCCCCGGGATTTCATCGATGTCCAACGCTCTGTGCGGTGACGCCGGCACGAAACCGTCTCTGGTCAGCGCTACCCCCTCGAAAGGGACGAATGAAGGTGCCACCGGGAGCGCGCCACCCGTCACATCGACGTGACTCTGACGGCCGCCATGGATCAGTTGCAGGAAGGCGCGGCCGCCCTTCGCGTGCACAGCGTCCGCAATCGCTTTCCAGCCCTCATGCTGGCCATCATGATAAATGCTGGCCGCGCCGAGGTACGAGCGCGCCTGGATCGACACGCTTGCAGCCTCGACCACCAGCAAACCACCATCCGATGCTCGCTGGCCGTAGAAAGTCGCCATCATTGGACTCGGAATGTCGCCGGGCTGAATCGTACGCACACGGGTCATCGGCGCCAGCACAACGCGGTGGTTAAGGTCGAATGCACCAACTTTCGCCGGTGTAAAAAGCTTGGCCATGATATTGCCTCTCAATCTCTGGAATCCGCCGGGAAGCTCCGGCATGCATGCTTTGTTGAGGGGAAATGTAGAGACTGAGAGCGTGGTCAGATAGCCCTCGATCAGGATAGGCTCTATTCCAAAACCGGATGAAAGCCCTTCCTTTGCCGTCTCACGCGCAGCGCCAGTCGTATCGACCGCTTGCGACTTGTCATCCGTCGAAGCGTCATCGCGGCAAATCATTTATCCCGATGTGGAATGACCGTTATCCGGACCTTGGCCTATATCGCCGATGGCTCGGCACGCTATGCTCGGACAAACGCGCTGCGCGCTGCCTGGCACCTCGCGTTCCCGGGCAAGCGCAGGCCTTTACGAGCAACGACCTGATTGGCCCCGAACATGACAGAGATGAACATGAAACTCTTTACACCGACCAAAGTGGGAGCGCTGCAATTGGCTCATCGCGTGGTCCATGCTCCAATGACCCGACTGCGTTCCGAAGGCGATGACAGCCCGAGCGCGATGATGATCGAGTACTACCGACAACGTGCCTCTCAAGGGGGACTGCTGATTACGGAAAGCGCACACCCCTCATACGACAGCCGCGGCTATATCGGGGCGCCTGGCATCTACACGGACCGACATGTGGAAGCCTGGAGACGAGTCACCGACGCCGTGCATGCAAAGGGCGCGCAAATCGTCATGCAGATCGCGCACGACGGGCGCCAGTCACACGTCGATCTAAGCTGGCGAAAGGCACCCGTCGCACCTTCTGTCGTGCCCTATGAAACCACGGTTTTCACGCAGAATGGCTGGGTACCAAACTCTCCGCATCGCGCACTGGATATCAGCGAGATTCCCGCGATCGTCGAATCATTCCGACGTGCGGCTGAGCGAGCGAAAGCGGCTGGCTTCGATGGCATCGAGCTGCACAACGCCAATGGCTATCTGGCCGACACGTTTCTGCAGGACGGCACGAATCGGCGCACCGATGCCTATGGTGGCACGCGCGAAAAGCGGGCACGCTTCTCGTTGGAGCTGGTGGATGCGTTCACGTCCGTTTGGGGTGCGAACCGCGTCGGGGTCCGCGTATCACCGAGCGGGCGTTGGGGCGCGATCTCCGACAGCAACCCGGAGGCAACGTTCGGCTATTTTGCCGAGCGACTGAATGCGTATGGCCTTGCTTACCTTCACATCATCGAGCCCCGCGTGATGGGTACGGAGACTGTGGCGGAAGCACAGGCACCCGTCGCATCCTCATTCCTGCGCCAGGTATTTACCGGCCCGATCATCGCGGCAGGAGGCTTCGACCGCGCCGGCGCCGAACAGATTCTGCAACGCGGCGACGCCGACCTGGTTGCGTTCGGTCGCTGGTTTTCGTCCAACCCCGATCTGCCCGAGCGTCTGCGCCGCGATCTTGCGCTCACGCCCTATCAGCGCGATGCGTTCTGGGGCGGCGATGAGCGCGCATACATCGACTTCCACCCCCATGTCGACGTGGCGGCCGCGCATGGGGCCAATACGATGAGCGAACCAACCCTCTGACACCAGGACGCCAATCATGTCAAATAACCATCAATCCATCGCGGCGAGAACGGTGAAGACCCCCGGCCCCGATCATCCCATTACTATCGAGCGCAATACCAAACGTGTTGTGGTCACCGTCGCAGGCGAATCCATCGTCGACACGCGCAATGCGCTGACGCTGCGCGAAGCGGGCTACGCGCCAGTGCTGTACGTTCCGCGAGCAGACGTGGACATGTCCAGGCTCGAGCGAACAGTGCACTCGACATACTGCCCGTACAAGGGCGATGCCGCGTACTACTCGATTCCATGCGGCGCCGAACGCTCCGTCAACGCGATCTGGACGTATGAGTCGCCCTTCCCCGCCGTCGAGCAGATCCGAAACCACCTCGCGTTCTACGCGGACCGCGTCGATGCCATAGAAGAGCACGCCTGACCATGCTGGGCCAGGGGCTTTCGCAAGGTGGCGCCCTCCATGGGAGCCGAGGCGCAACCGTTGCGCCTCGGCTCCTCAGGTTGCGAGGCTGAATATCGCGAACTCCTGACCCGCACTGACCCAGTAGCGCTCGACGACCCATCCAGACGATGCCGCCAATGCGGAGAAGGACGCTACGGTGAACTTGTGCGAGTTCTCCGTATGGATGCTCTCTCCCGCCTTGCACGAGAAGGCCCGCCCCGAGACACGAACAATCTGGGCACGGCGACTGACAAGATGCATCTCCATGCGGCTTAGATCCTCGTTCCAGATCGCCGCATGGTCGAACTGATCTAGGTCGAAGTCGCCCTGCAGTTCCCGGTTGATCCGCACAAGAAGATTCTTGTTGAAGCTGGCGGTCACACCTTGCGCATCGTCGTAGGCAGCGATCAGCTTTTCGCGGGCCTTGACCAGGTCCACCCCGACAATGAAGCGGGCACCAGTTCCCAGCATGGTCCGCGCAGTGCCGAGAAATCGGACCGCTTCGGCGTTCGAGAAATTCCCGATCGTCGAGCCCGGGAAAAAGCCAACCCGTGCCCCCCGCGTCGGTGCGACCGGCAGGTTGAGTGCCTCGTTGAAATCAGCTTCCACTCGCTCCACCTGCAGGTGTGGATACGCAGCCATTGTCCTCGCCGCCGCTTCATCGAGCACCGACCGGCTGATGTCCACTGGCACGTAGGTATGAAAATGCTTCGCCGCGTCCAGCAGATGGCGCACTTTCTCGCTCGCGCCGCTGCCGAACTCGACCAGGACAGGATTGTCTTCAACTGTCGCGGCTATTTCCGCGGCAACGCGTTCAAGCAGCGCGCTCTCGACGCGCGTCACATAGTACTCGGGCAGGCGGCAGATCGCTTCGAACAGTTGCGACCCCCGCTCATCGTAGAAGTACTTGGGTGACGTTTCCTTGCGCCCGGAAGACAGCCCTTTCACGATGTCCCTGCTGAACGCCTCATTCGCCGCCATGTCGCTTTCCGGGCGGGGCTGCGCATCGCGGGCCAGCCTGAGCCCCGAGAAAAGCCAGCGTTGTGATGGGTAGAAGAAATTGCGGTAGGACACCCGGGCATGCCCAACAGGGGTCACTTGCGCGCCACCCCGCAATACCATCTG
>JBDHRR010000073.1:0-18432 GCA_039807685.1 Burkholderiales bacterium | reverse complement strand
GGCGGGGATTGACGAGCCCGTAGGCGACGTTATCGAAGATGGTGAGGTTGGGGAACAACGCGTACGACTGGAAGACGATTCCGTAGTCGCGCTTGATCGCCGGCAGCCGCGAGATGTCGCGGCCGTCCTGGACGATGGTTCCGGTGTCCTGCGTTTCGAGCCCCGCCACGATGCGCAGCAGCGTCGTCTTGCCGCAGCCCGAGGGGCCGAGGAAGACGACCATCTCGCCGCGGCCGATGGCAAGCCCCACGCCCTTCAGCGCCTCGAACTGGCCGAAGCGCTTGGTGATGTCGGCGAGCCGCAGGAACGCGGCATCGTTCGGGGTGACGGGTGCGACCACGGGGATTCCTTGCCGAAACCGCGGCGCGCATCCACCCGCGGGTGGGCGCGCGCCGCTTACCGAGAATGTTACGTCACTTCGCTTCGGACTTGGCGTCGTAACGCTTGGTCCACTCGGCGAGGATCTTGTCGCGGTTCTTGGCCGACCATGCGAAGTCGTTCTTGATGAGCCGCTGCTCGTAGTCCGCGGGAACGAAGTCGAGCGGCTTGGCGATGCCGGGAACCGCAAGCACGGCGAAGTTCTTGCCGTAGAGTTCCATTGCGGCCGGCGTCACCATCCAGTCCATGAGCGTCTTGGCGGCCTCGAGCTTCTTGGTGTTCTTCATGATCCCCGACGACTCGAGATCCCAGCCCAGCCCTTCCTTCGGGAAGATGACGTCGATCGGCGCGCCCTGCTTCTTGGTGCTCACGGCACGGTACTCGAAGGTGATGCCGATCGGGAACTCGCCGGCGGCAGCCTGCTTGCAAGGCTTGCTCCCCGAGTGCGTGTACTGCGCGATGTTCTGGTGAAGATCGTCCATGTATTTCCAGGCCTTCTGATCACCCCACATCTGCAGCCAGGCGGTGACGTCGAAGTAGCCCGTACCCGACGACGCCGGATTCGGCATCACGATCTTGCCCTTGTACACGGGCTTCAGCAGATCGGCCCAGGTCTCGGGCTTCGGAAGATTCTGCTTCTGCGCCTCGATGGTGTTGAAGCAGATGGCGGCGCCGTAGACGTCCATGCCGACCCACGCGGGCGGATTCTTCGGATCGCGATATTTTGCGGAGACCTTGTCGAGGCCCTTCGGTGCGTACGGCAGGAGCATGCCCTCGTTGTCGAACACGGCGAGGCTCGATGCCGACGTGCCGAACACGACGTCCGCCTGCGGATTGGCCTTCTCGGCGAGGAGCTTGGCGGTGATGACGCCCGTCGAATCGCGCGTCCACTTGAGTTCGATGTCCGGATGCGCCTTGTTGAAGCCCTCGGTGTAGGCCTTGAGCTGGTCGGTCTCGAGCGCCGTATAGACGTTGAGGGTGGTTTTTTGCGCCATCGCCATCCCCGAGGCCGTCGCGAAGGCGATGGCGACCGAGGAAGCGATCGTGCGCATGCTCATTGCAAATTTCATCGTGGTCTCCCGAAATGCCGGATGTGGAATGACGCCTCGTCGGTGCCGCGACCGCGGCGGGCGGCGACCGACCGCTTGTCCGCCCGAAACCCCGGGCGAGCGGTCGACGCCGATACCTGCGTGCCGTCGTGACGCACGCGCATTGTGCCCGCGTCACGATTGCAGATTGTTGACAATCTACATCGTACCGCGTCTAATCGCAACATGTTGAAGTCGGCGCCCCCTCCCCGCCCCGCCAGCGGCGCCGACTCGCGCCCGCCCGCGCCGGCGCTTGCGGCACGGCAGGAGAGCGACGCCGATCGCGCGATCGCCATGTTGCGCACGCACTCGCTGCCCGGGCTCGTCCAGCAGGAACTCACCCGCATGATCCTCGCCGGCGAATTCGCCGCCGGCGCCAAGCTGAACGAAGTCGACCTCGCGCTGCGCCTCGGCGTGTCGCGAGGCCCGGTGCGCGAGGCCTTTCGCGCGCTCGAGGAATCGGGACTCGTCCGCCTCGAGAAGAACCGCGGCGTCTTCGTGCGCGAGATCGCCGTCGAGGAGGCGGACGAGATCTACGAGCTGCGCGCGGTGCTCGACGAATACGCAGGGCGCCGCGCGGCGCAGACGATTGTTCCATCCGACCTCAAGGCGCTGCGCGCGCTGGTCGAGCGGATGGACCGCGCGGTGGCGCGGCGCGACCTCGATACCTACCACGCGACGAACGTGGAGTTCCACGACCTGCTCGTGCGCTGCGCGGGCAACGGCAAGCTCCTCGCCTCGTACCGCCGCCTCGTCAACGAGTTGCACCTCTTCCGCCGCGCGGCGATCGCCCAGCGTGGCGCCTTGCCGCTCTCCGTGCGCGAGCATCACGACATCCTCGACAAGATCGAGGCCGGCCAGGCAGTGGCGGCCGGGCGCGCACTCTTCGATCACGTCATGGGCAGTCGCGAACGCATGCACCGCGCCCGCGTCGACGCCCCACCCCCACGCCCCCAGAGAAAGCGATGACCACGCCAACCAGGACCGTCTCCGTCAACGGACGCCAGTACCACCACCCGGCCTCCCCCGTCGTCGTCGTCTGCGTCGACGGCTGCGAGCCCGAATACATCAACGAGGCCATCGAAGCGGGGTGCGCACCCTTCTTCGCCTCGCTCAAGGAGCGCGGGACCTGCCTCACCGCCGAATGCGTGGTGCCCTCGTTCACCAATCCCAACAACCTGTCGATCGTCACCGGCGTGCCGCCCGCGGTGCACGGCATCTGCGGCAACTTCTTCTGGGACCCCGACACCCGCGAGGAAGTGATGATGAACGACGCCAAGTACCTGCGCACGGGCACCCTCCTCGCCGCATTTGCCGACGCCGGCGCCAAGGTCGCAGTGGTCACGGCCAAGGACAAGCTGCGCTCGCTCCTCGGCCACAAGCTCGAAGGCATCTGCTTCTCCGCGGAGAAGGCGGACCAGGTGACGGCCAAGGACAACGGCATCGCCGATGCGCTGGCGCTGACCGGCATGCCGGTGCCGTCGGTCTACAGCGCCGCGCTCTCCGAGTTCGTCTTCGCGGCGGGAGTGGCCCTTCTCGAGCGCGAGCGGCCCGACGTCATGTACCTGTCGACCACCGACTACGTGCAGCACAAGGCGGCGCCGGGAACGCCAGCCGCCAACGACTTCACGGCCATGCTCGATCGCTACATGGGGCGGCTCGACGCCCTGGGCGCGGTGGTGGTCGTCACGGCCGACCACGGCATGAATGCCAAGACCGATGCGCTGGGGCGCGCCAACATCGTGTTCCTGCAGACCCGCCTCGACGCGTGGTACGGCGCCGGCGCGGCGCGGGTGATCCTGCCGATCACCGATCCCTACGTCGTGCATCACGGCGCGCTGGGCTCCTACGCGACGGTGTACCTTGCCGATCCGCGCACCCGCGACGACGTCGCCGCGCGGATCGCCGGATTGCCGGGGATCGAAGCCGTCCACACGCGGGAGGCGGGCTGCGCGCGCTTCGAATTGCCGCCGGACCGCGTCGGCGACCTCATCGTCATCGGCGAGCGACTGACCGTCATCGGCACCAGTCCCGAGCGCCACGACCTGTCCGGGCTCGATGCGCCGCTGCGCTCGCACGGCGGCGTCTCGGAGCAGAAGGTGCCGCTCATCGCCAACCGCGTCGCGACGGAACTTCCCGAACGTCGCTGGCGCAACTTCGACGCCTTCGACCTCGCCCTCAATCACCTGCGGTGAACCCATGAACATGATGACCGAACTCGCCGGCGTCGCGCCCGGCGCCCCGATCGCCGCCAAGATGCGCATCGCCGGCGACCTCGTCGGCAATGCGCACACGATCGACGTCCGCAATCCGTACAACGGCGCCCTCGTCGGAACCGTTCCCAAGGCCACGGTCGACGACATCCGGCGGGCGATTGCAATCGCCAAGGGCTACCGCGCGCGGCTCACCCGCTACGAGCGCTCGCAGATCATGCACCGCGCCGCCGAGATCATGCGCAGCCGCAAGGAGGCGATCGCCGACCTCATCACCGCCGAGTCGGGCCTGGGCAAGAAGGACACCCTCTACGAGGTCGGCCGCGCCTGCGACGTCTTCACCTTCGCCGGCAATGCCGCGCTGCACGACGACGGGCAGACCTTTTCCTGCGACCTCACGCCGCACGGCAAGGCGCGCAAGGTCTACACGCTGCGCGAGCCCCTGCTCGGCGTCATCACCGCGATCACCCCGTTCAACCACCCGCTCAACCAGGTCGCGCACAAGGTGGCGCCGTCGATTGCGACCAACAACCGGATGGTCTTGAAACCCACCGAGAAGACGCCGCTGTCGGCGCTGCTCCTCGCCGACATCCTCTACGAGGCAGGCCTGCCGCCGCCGATGCTGTCGATCGTCACCGGTGATCCGCGCGAGATCGCCGACGAACTCCTGACGCACCCGGACGTCGATCTGGTGAGCTTCACCGGCGGCGTGCCGATCGGCAAGTACATCGCCGCCAAGGCAGTGTACAAGCGGCAGGTCCTCGAACTGGGCGGCAACGACCCCATCATCGTCATGGAGGACGCCGACATCGAGGAAGCGGCGACCCTCGCGGTGGCCGGCTCGTACAAGAACTCGGGTCAGCGCTGCACGGCGGTCAAGCGCATGCTCGTGCACGAGAAGGTCGCCGACGACTTCATCGAGCGCCTCGTCGCCAAGACCCGCGCATGGAGCTACGGCGACCCGATGGACGGCGGACTCGACATGGGCACCGTCATCGACGAGGCTGCTGCCAAGGGCTTCGAATCGAAGGTCAATGCCGCCATCGCGCAGGGCGCGCGACTCCTCGCCGGCAACGAGCGCCGGGGTGCGGTGTACTCGCCGACCGTGCTCGACCGCGTCGACCCGGCGATGGACGTGGTGCGCACCGAGACGTTCGGGCCGGTGTCGCCGGTGATCCGCTTCCGCGACATCGACGAGGCGATCCGCATCTCGAACGGCACCGCCTTCGGCCTGTCCTCCGCGGTGTGCACGAATCGCCTCGACTATGTGACGCGCTTCGTCTCCGAGCTCGACGTCGGCACCGTGAACGTGCGCGAAGTCCCGGGCTACCGGATCGAGCTCACGCCGTTCGGCGGCATCAAGGACTCGGGGCTGGGCTACAAGGAAGGCGTGCAGGAGGCGATGAAGAGCTTCACCCACACCAAGACCTACTCGTTGCCGTGGGAGTGAGCACCCGGCACGGGGTGCGAGCGGAGGTCCCGCGCCGTCCAGGAAGCGCCGGCCGCAGCGCCGCGACCCGCTCCGAGCTTCGTCCGGCGCGCGAAACGTAGGACAATAGGCGCTCGTGCTCACCCTGCTCAACCTGTTGGCCGGCGTCTCGCTCCTCGTGTGGGGGACGCACATCGTTCGTACCGGCATCCTGCGCCTGTACGGTGCCGACCTGCGCCGGTTCCTGCGCAAGAGCGTCGAGCACCGGTTCACCGCGTTCTTCGCCGGGCTCGGCGTCACCGGACTCATCCAGAGCAGCACGGCAACGGCGCTCATCGTCGCGGCGTTCGCCGGACAGGGCCTCATCAACACCGCGCCAGCGCTGGCGGTGATGCTCGGCGCCGACGTCGGCACGTCGGTCGTCACGGTCATCCTCTCCTTCGATCTGTCGTGGCTTGCGCCGCTGCTCATCTTCGTCGGCGTCACGCTCTTCCTCGCCTGGCAGTCGACCAACGTCGGCCGCTTCGGGCGCATCCTGATCGGGCTCGGGCTCATCCTCTTCGCGCTGCAGTGGATCTCGGCAGCCGCCAAGCCGTTCGTGCAGGCCGCCGGCGTGAAGGTCATCTTCGCCTCGCTGACCGGCGACGTGCTGCTCGACATGCTGGTGGCGGCGCTGTTCACGGTCTTGTGCTATTCGAGCCTCGCGGTGGTCCTGCTGATGGCGACACTCGCCTCGCTGTCGATGATCTCGCTGCCGGTGGCGCTCGGCCTCGTCCTCGGCGCCAACCTCGGCAGCGGCATCCTCGGCATGCTCTCGACGCTGCGCTCGCCGCCCGAGGCGCGCCGGGTCACGCTCGGCAACTTCCTCTTCAAGCTCATCGGCTGCGTGCTGGCCATTCCGACGCTCCCCTACGTCGAAAGCTGGATGGCGGGGCTCGCGATCGACCCGGCGAGCGAGGTCGTCGCCTTCCACCTCATCTTCAACGTCGTCCTCGCGCTCCTCTTCATCTTCTGGACCGAGCAGATCGGGCGCGTGGCCGAGCGCCTCCTCCCCGACAAGCCGCCGTCCGACGATCCGGGCAAGCCGCGCAACCTCGATCGCTCGGCGCTCGACACGCCGCCGCTCGCGATCTCCAATGCGGCGCGTGAGGCGATGCGCATCGGCGAGGTGATCGAGGACATGCTGCACGGCATGCTCACGGTCATTCGCACCAACGACAGCGGGCTCGCGCAGCAACTGCGCAAGAAGGACGACGTCGTCGACGAGTTGTATACCGCGGTAAAGCTCTACCTCACCCAGATCCCGCGTGAGGCGCTCGACGAGCGGGAAGGTCGGCGCTGGGCGGAGATCCTGTCGTTCACGATCGACCTCGAGCAGATCGGCGACATCATCGAACGCGTCCTCTCCGACGTCCAGGACAAGAAGATCAACAAGCAGCGCAGCTTCTCCGAAGCGGGAATGGCCGAGATCTGCGACCTCCACGCGCGACTCGTGACCAACCTCCAGCTCGGCATGAGCGTGTTCCTGCACGGCGACCTGAAGAGTGCGCAGGAACTCCTCGCGCAGAAGGTGCTCTTCCGGGATCTCGAACGCGCCTACGCCGATTCGCACCTGTCACGGCTCGCCGGCAACTCGATCGAGAGCATCGAAACCTCCTCGCTGCACCTCGATCTCATCTCCGACCTGAAGCGCATCAATTCGCACATCTGCTCGATTGCCTACCCCATCCTCGAGGAGGCGGGCGTCCTCGCCCGCACGCGCCTCAAGGAGCCCGAGCCCGCGCCTGCTGCCCCGGCGCCGGCGCCGATCGTCAACCCGCCAGCCGACGCGGCTCGGCGCGGGCGCAAGCCGCGGACCGCGTGAGCCGGCAGTGCCAGGTGCGGCGCCGCAACGGTGTCCGCACGCCGATGTGATCATGGCCCTTTCCCTCGACGACATCGGCAACCTCTTCGCCACGCAAGGCCATCGCCTGTACGACGGCGAACCAGTGACCCAGCTCGAACACGCGCTGCAGGCTGCGCACCGCGCGGAAACTGCGCGCGCCGCGCCAGCGCTCGTCACGGCTGCGCTCCTGCACGATCTCGGGCACCTGTTGAACGATCAGGGGGAGACGCCGACGCTGCGCGGCGTCGACGACCTGCACCAGTACGCGGCGCTGCCGTTCCTGCGCGGCCTCTACGACGACGACGTCCTGCTGCCGATCAAGCTGCACGTCGACGCCAAGCGTTACCTGTGCGCGACGCGACCCGAGTACCACGCCGCGCTATCCGCCGACAGCAAGCGCAGCCTCGTGCTGCAAGGCGGCGTCTTCACGGCCGACGAAGCGGCAGCCTTCATCGCGCAGCCGCACGCCCGGGACGCCGTCGCGGTGCGCCTGTGGGACGATCTCGCGAAGGTTCCCGGCGCAATGACGCCCCCGCTCGCGCACTTCCTGCCGCAACTTCAAGCGGCACGGCGCCGGCGCGACGCCTGACCCGTCGCCCGCGCCGATCTCGTGGAACTCACCCTCGGCGTGACGCTTGCCGTGCTCGCGGCGGGCCTCATGCACGCCGCGTGGAACGCGCTCGTCAAGGGCGGCAGCGGCGGCGACCCGCTGCTCGACACCGCCACCATCGTCACCGGCAGCGCCGCCTGCTCGCTCGTCCTGCTGCCGTTCCTGTCACCGCCGCTGGCCGCCGCGTGGCCGATGGTCATCGCCTCGATGCTCATCCATTTCGGCTACTACGTGGCGCTCACCGAGGCGTATCGCGCCGGAGACCTGTCGTTCGCCTATCCCTTGATGCGCGGCACGGCGCCGCTGCTCGTCACCCTCCTGGGGATCGTGTTCCTGCGCGAACTCCCGTCGCTCAAGGTCGTCGCCGGTATCGTTCTCATCTGCGGCGGGATCGTCGCGATCGCCTTCGCGCACCGCCACCGGCATCCGCGCACCGCCGTGTACTGGGCGCTCGGCAACGCCGGGATCATCGCGGTCTACACGCTGGTCGACGGTGCCGGTGCGCGTGCTTCCGGCAACGCGCTCGCGTACGTGGTCTGGCTCACCTTTCTCGAAAGCCTGCTGTTCCTCGGGTGGGTGCGCTGGCGACGCGGTGGCCGCGCCGTGACCTACGTGCGTACCCGCTGGCGGCGCGGACTCGTCGGCGGCTTCTTCAGCGTAGCTGCGTACGCCATCGTCCTGTGGGCGATGACGCGCGCGCCGGTCGCTGCCGTTGCCGCGCTGCGCGAGACCTCGGTGCTGTTCGCAGCGCTCATCGGAGCGGTACTCCTCAAGGAGCCGCTCGGCCCCGGCCGTCTCGCCGGCGCGATGGGAGTCGTGATCGGGGTCGCCGCGCTCAAGCTGTGATCGCGTCACGGTACCCGTACCTGTTCGCCATACCCACATCCTCGAAGACCCTCTTCACCCCATGACCCCGATTCCTGCGCACGCCCGGGTCGTCATCGTCGGCGGCGGCATCGCCGGCGTGTCGACCGCCTATCACCTCGCCAAGCTCGGCATCACCGATGTCGTCCTCCTCGAGCAGGGCAGGCTCACCTGCGGGACCACGTGGCACGCGGCGGGACTCGTCGGGCAGACCCGCGCGAATCGCAACGCGACCCGCATGAGCCGCTACGGCATCGAGCTCTACGCTTCGCTGGAGGCGGAGACGGGACTTGCCACCGGCTGGAAGCAGTGCGGCAGCCTCAACGTCTTTCGCACGCCCGAGCGGCTGACGCTCGCCCGGCGGCAGATGGCGCGCGCGCAGAGCTTCGGCGTCGAGTTCGAGTTCATCGCCGCCTCCCAGGTACCGGATTACGCGCCGATCCTGCGCCACGACGATCTCGCCGGCGCAGTGTGGATCCCCGGCGACGGCAAGGCCAATCCCACCGATCTCACGCAATCGCTCGCCAAGGGGGCACGCCTGCGCAGCGCGCGCATCGTCGAGGGCGCCAAGGTCACCGAGGTTCGCCTGCACAACGGACGCGTGGCGGGAATCCGCTGGTCGCACGAAGGCGCTACCGGCGAGACCACCTGCGACACGCTCGTCAACTGCGGCGGCCAATGGGCGCGCGACTTCGCGCGGCGTTCCGGCGTCACCGTGCCGCTCTTCGCCGCCGAGCACTTCTACATCGTCACCGAGAAGATCGACGGCGTCACGCCGGCGTTGCCGGTCATTCGCGATCCGGATGGCTGCATCTATTACAAGGAGGAAGTCGGCGGCCTCGTCATGGGCGGCTTCGAGCCGGTGGCGAAACCCTGGAACGTCTCACCGATCCCGGACGGCTTCGAGTTCCAGCTCCTGCCCGAGGACTGGGACCAGTTCGAGGTGTTGATGACGAACGCGCTGCACCGCACGCCATGTCTGGCGGCGGCACAGGTGAAGATGCTCCTCAACGGTCCGGAGAGCTTCACGCCCGACGGCAACTTCATCCTCGGCGAAGCCCCGGAAGTACCCGGCTACTTCGTCTGCGCCGGCTTCAACTCCGCGGGGATTGCCAACTCGGGGGGCGCCGGGCGCCTCGTCGCCGAGTGGATCGCCGGCGGCGAGCCGCCATTCGACCTGTGGGACGTCGACATCCGGCGCTTTGCGCCGCTGCACGCCAATCGCCGGCACCTCGCCGACCGCACCGTCGAGTCGCTGGGCCTGCACTACGCGATGCGCTGGCCGCGCGAGGAACTCGCCACGGTGCGCCCGTTGCGCCGCTCGCCGCTGTACGACCGCCTGCACGCCAAGGGGGCGATCTTCGGCACCAAGATGAACTGGGAGCGCGCCAATTACTTCCTCCCGCATGGCGCGACGCCCGCCCCACCGACGCTCGGTACGCCGGCGTGGCTGCCGTGGATGCTCGCCGAGCAGCGCGCCTGCCGCGAGGACGTCGTCGTCTTCGACCAGACGTCGTTCGCGAAATTCATCCTCAAGGGGCGTGATGCGCTTGCCGTGCTGCAGCGGCTGTGCGCGAACGATCTCGACGTTGCGGTGGGCCGCATCGTCTACACCGCGCTCCTCAACGCCCGCGGCGGCTTCGAGAGCGACCTCACGGTGACCCGTCTTGCTGCCGACACGTTCTTCATCCTCACCGGCTCGGCGCAGGGCACGCGCGACGCCGCCTGGATCGAGCGCCACCTCCGGGCCGACGAATGCGCGGTGCTGGTCGACGTGACGAGCGCGTACTCGGTCGTCTCGGTGATGGGCCCCAAGGCCGAGGCGCTGCTGCGCGCGCTCGGGCCCGACGACGTGTCAAGAGCAGCGCTCCCCTTCGCCACGACCGCCGAGATCGACGTCGGCTACGCCCGCGCCCGCGCGGCACGGATGAGCTACGTCGGCGGCCCCGGTTACGAGCTGGTTGTGCCGACCGACCAGTGCGCGACGCTCTACGATGCGCTGGTCGCTGCCGGCGGCGCCTTCGGTCTCGTCGACGCCGGCTACTACACGCTCGACGCGCTGCGCATCGAGGCCGGGCGCCGCGCCTGGGGTGCCGAGCTCTCGCCCGACGACACGCCGTGGGAAGCCGGGCTCGAGTTCGCGGTGAGCCTCGACAAGCGCTGCGACTTCCTGGGTCGCGCCGCGCTCGAGGCGCAGCGCGCGAGCGGCATCCGCAAGCGCCTCGTCACCCTGAGTTTCGACGACCCGGCGGCCTTCCCATGGGGCGGCGAGCCGGTCACCATGGACGGCCGGCCGATCGGCGAGCTCACCTCGGCCGGCTACAGCCGTCGCCACGGACGCGCGCTCGCCATGGTCTATGCGCGCGCGCCGGACGGTGTGGCGGCGCTCACCGACGAGGCGATCCTCACGGCGTCGTACATCGTCGACATCGCCGGCACGCCGTATCGCGTCACGCCGCACCTCGCGCTGCGCTAGACCGAAAACCTTCACAAAGAGACGCCGAGAGAAGGCATTCATTCTCGGCGCCTCTGCGTCTCCTGTGATCTGCGCTTGGAGCCTGAAGCGAAGGGGGCGCAATCAGCGGCTTGGGGCGGCCCGGCGCCGCTGACGAAAACCTTCACAAAGAGACGCCGAGACGCCGAGAGAAGGCATTCATTCTCGGCGCCTCTGCGTCTCCTGTGATCTGCACTCGCAATCCGAGGCCGCGGCATCGGAAACGGTACACTCGCGACATGCCGCCACGCCACGCCCAGCTGCTCGCCCCGAACCCGCCTGCCCCGCGCCGCGGCCGGACACCGACGCGTCCGGGAGCCGCCACCGTGCAGGTGCAAAGCCTCACCCGCGGGCTGTCGCTGCTCGAAGCGCTGGCCGGTGCCGAGGACGGCCTCACGCTCACCGACCTCGGGCAGCGCGTGCTGCTCGCGCCGTCGACGGTGCACCGCCTGCTGGCAACGCTCGAGAAAATGGGCTACGTCTACCAGGGCGGCGAGCTCGGCCGCTGGTACGTCGGCCTGCAGGCATTCAGGGTCGGGGCGAGCTTCCTCACCAACCGCGACTTCGTCGCGCAAAGCCACCCGTACATGCGGCGGCTGATGGAGCAATCGGGCGAGACGACCAACCTCGGCATCCTCGACGGCACCGAGGCGGTGTTCATCGACCAGGTGCAGTGCCGCGAGACGATGCGCACGATCGTCAAGTTGGGGAGCCGCGCGCCGCTGCACGCGTCCGGTGTGGGCAAGGCGATCTTCGCGGCGATGCCCGACGACGAGATCGACGCGATCCTGCGGGTGAAGGGGCTGCCGCGCATCACGGCGAACACGATCACGTCGCCGGAGACGATGTGGGCGGCGATCCGCGTGATCCGCCAGCGCGGTTGGTCGTTCGATGACGAGGAGCACGCGGTGGCCACGCGCTGCGTCGCCGCGCCCGTCTACAACGAACACGCGGAAGTCCTCGGCGCCATCTCGGTCGCGGGTCCGGTGACTCGGCTGCCCGACGAACGCATCCGGCAGTTGGGGCCGCTGGTGTCGCACGTCGCCGAGGACCTCACCCGCCGCCTCGGCGGCCGCTGGCCGCACGGGCGGTAGCAGCCAGCAGCCGTCAACGGCGTGCCGCCATCCGCGCCGCGCGGGCGGCGAGTTGCGGCGCCGGCGCCGGCCGCCAGCGATCGAGGAGCGCGTCGACGTCGGCGGGCTCGTTGCAGGCGAGGACCATGTCGCAACCCGCCGCCACGGCGGCCTCGGCGCGGGCGACGACGTCCCCCGCGACGCACGCCCCGGCCATGCCGAGGTCGTCGGAGACGACGAGTCCATCGAAGCGCAGGCGCGAGCGCAGGATGTCGGTGAGCCAGAGGCGGGAGAATCCCGCCGGGACCGCGTCGACCGCCGGGTAGACGACGTGCGCGGGCATCACCGCCTCGAGGCCGCGCGCGATCAGCGCGGCGAACGGGACAAGGTCCCAGGCGGTCAGCTCGGCGAGCGTGCGCGTATCGATCGGGACCTCGTGATGCGAATCGGCGGCCACGAATCCATGCCCCGGAAAGTGCTTGCCGACCGCCGCCATGCCGGCGGCGCGCAGCCCGTCGCACAGCGCGCTCGCGAGGTGCGCGACTGCATTCGGATTGCCCGAGAAGGCGCGATCGCCGATCACCGCGCTCGTCCCGAAGTCGAGGTCGAGCACCGGCGCGAAGCTGAAGTCCACGCCGTGCGCGCCCAGCTCGCTGCCGATCGTCCGGCCGGCGGTGACCGCCTGCGCGACAGCGCTCGCCACGTCGCGGTCCCACGCGACACCCAGTTCGCGCATCGGCGCAATTGCGGTGAAGCCCTCACGAAAACGCTGCACGCGCCCGCCTTCATGGTCGACCGCCACCAGCAGCGCAGGATCGCGCAGGCCGTGGATCGCTGCGGTGAGCGCGCGCAGTTGCGCCGGGTCGGCGTAGTTGCGGGCGAAGAGGATCACGCCGCCGACCAGCGGGTGCAGCAGTCGTGCGCGATCGGCAGCGTCGAGTACCGTGCCGCCGATGCCCATCAGGAGCGGGCCGCGGGGCAAGGCGCCCGGGATCACGACGTGCCTCCGACGCTTGCCGCCGCCTCGCGCAGGAGCGCCTTCATCTCGCGCACCGCGGCGCGCAGGCCGGTGAACATCGCGCGCGACACGATCGCGTGCCCGATGTGCAGTTCGCGGATTCCAGGCAGCGCCGCCACCGGCTGCACGTTGAAGTAGGTGAGCGCATGGCCCGCGTTGAAGCGCATGCCGAGCCCCCGGATCGCCGCGCCCGCTGTGCGGATACGCTCGAGCTCGGCGACGACGGCAGCGCTCTCGGCGTCGCGACCCCGCGCGTGAAACGCGTGTGCGTAGGGTCCCGTATGGACTTCGCAGACGCGCACGCCGATCCGCGCCGCCGCCTCGACCTGAGCCACGTCGGCGTCGATGAACGCCGAGGTGACGATGCCCGCGGCGGTGAGGCGGGCCACCGCCTCGCGTAACGACGCCTCTTGGGCGACGACGTCGAGTCCCCCTTCGGTGGTGATCTCGTGGCGCCCCTCGGGGACGAGCATCGCCATCTCGGGCTTCACCCGACACGCAATGTCGAGCATCTCGGCGGTGGCCGCCATCTCGAGGTTGAGCTTGATGTGCACGAGCTCGCGCAGGCGGCGCACGTCGTCGTCGTGGATGTGCCGCCGATCCTCGCGCAGGTGCACGGTGATGCCGTCGGCACCACCCAGGTGCGCTTCGACCGCCGCCCACACCGGATCGGGCTCGTGCGTGCGGCGCGCCTCGCGGACCGTGGCCACGTGGTCGATGTTGACTCCCAGTTCGATCATGCGCTGCCTTCCTGCTTGCGTTCGTCCAGTGCGATGAGATCGCGCACGATGCGCCGGCTCGCCACCCCCCGGGCCTCGAGCCGGTGGTCGAGCACCTGGCGCATGAGGCGTTTGGCTTCGCCCGCGGACTCCGCGTCCGGATACCGCCCCGACGCGAGCGCGAGTAGCGTCGCGCCGCGCACGAGCCAGCGCGAGTCACCCGCGACGTCGGCAACCTGGGTGGCGATCGCCTGGGCGCCGTGGTCAGGGCCGTAATGGTACCGATTCTCGGCGACGATCGGCACGCCGCTGCGAGCCTCATGGGTGAGATTCATCGCGTAGCCGATGGCGGCGAGCAGTTGGAGCTCGAAGCGACGCAGCACCGCCGCCTGTCCCGCAGCCGTGGTGTCGACCGCGAGCGCGCCGAGCGTGTCGGCATAGTCGTCGAAGAGTCCCGCATGCGCGTCCTCGCGCGCGAGGAGCTTCAAGACGAGCTCGTTCGCGTAGAAGCCGCACAGCAGCGCGGCGCCGCCCAGGAGTGGCAGCCCGCCGCGCCACTCGGCGTGCACGAGCGTCTTCAACTCGGCTGCCCCCGTCCACGACAGCGTGAGCGGCTGGAAAGCCTGCAGGAGCCCGCGCAATTCGGAGCGCGGCCGCTTGGCGCCGCGCGCCACCATCGCCACGCGGCCATGGCCACGGGTGAACGCCTCGACGATGAGGCTCGTCTCGCGATAGGCGTAGGCGTGGAGGACGAATGCCGGCTCGTCGCGGTACGCCGGAGGCGGCTGGCGCGCCATCGCGCGGTGTCAGTAGCCGAAGCGCGCGAGCGAGGCGTCGGTCGCGGCCCAACCCCGCTGCACGCGGACGAAGACCTCGAGGAAGACCTTGCCGCCGAAGAGCCGCTCCATGTCCTGGCGGGCGCGGGTGGCGATCGCCTTCATGCGGGCGCCACCCTCGCCCAGGAGGATCGCCCGCTGCGAGGCCTTGGCGACGTAGACGACGATGCCGATGCGGCGCAGGCCCCCGTCCACGGCAAACGACTCGACTGCCACCGTCGTCGCGTACGGAACCTCGTCGCCCAGGAGGCGGAAGATCTTCTCGCGCACGAGCTCGGCGGCGAGGAAGCGCTCGTCGCGATCGGTGAGATCGTCGGCAGGATAGAGCGGGGCCGACATCGGCAGCCGCGTCAGGATCTCTCCCTCGAGGTGACTCAATTGCGTTCCCGCCTCCGCCGAAATCGGGACGATCGCGACGAATGGAAAGAGCTCGGCGATCTGTGCCAGCCGGGGCAACAGCGCCGCCTTGTCGGTGACGAGATCGATCTTGTTGACGGCGGCAATGGCCGTCACGGAGCGCGGCAGCAGGCGCACCACGGCGCGATCGGCTTCGGTCAGGCGCGTTGCGTCGAGCACGACGACCACGACGTCGACGTCGGCCAGCGCATCGCGGGCGATCCGGTTCAGCCGGTCGTTGAGCACGCTGTGGTGGCGCGTCTGGAAGCCGGGCGTGTCGACGTAGATCGCCTGCGCCCCGGGGCGAGTCGCGATGCCGACGATCCGGTGCCGGGTCGTCTGCGGTTTCTTCGAGGTGATGCTGATCCGCTCGCCGACGAGCGCATTGACGAGCGTCGACTTGCCGACGCTCGGGCGACCGACGATCGCCACGTGCCCGCAGCGAAACGCCGGCGATTCAGCTCCGGACACGGGCATTCCCGGCCGGCCGGGCGCGCACCTGCGCCAGCGCTGTGGCGGCCGCGGCCTGCTCGGCCGCCCGCCGGCTCGACCCCGTGGCCGAGGTGACGAAGCCAAGCTCCGGTATCCGGCACTCGACATCGAAGAGTTGGGCGTGCGCCTCGCCGCGAGTCGCCACCACCGCGTACTCGGGCACATGCAGCTTGCGCCCCTGCAGCCACTCCTGGAGCTGGGTCTTGGCATCCTTGCCGAGGAGGTCAGGGTCCGCGGCGGCGAGAATGTCGCCGTAGGCGCGGTGGATCGCGGTGGTCGCCGCCGCGAAGCCGCCGTCGAGGAACACGGCGCCGAAGACGGCCTCGGCGGCATCGGCGAGGATCGAGGCGCGTTCGGCGCCGCCGCTACGCAACTCCCCCTCACCAAGCCGCAGGAGCGGCCCCAAGGCGAGTCCGCGGGCGACGCGGGCGAGCGTGTCCTGATTGACGAGCGAGGCGCGCACGCGCGAGAGCTGTCCCTCGTCGAGATCGGCAAAGCGCGCGTACAAGGCGGTGCCGATCACGCAGTTGACGACGGCGTCGCCGACGAACTCGAGGCGTTCGTTCTGCGTGGCGCCGTAACTGCGGTGCGTGAGCGCCTGCACGAGGAGCCCGGTGTCGGCAAAGGCATGGCCGAGCCGGGCAGCGAGCGCGTCGACGGGCGTCGTGCCGGAAGCCCCTCGCCGGGCCGTCATCGGCCGCTCGCTGCCTGAGCGCTGCACCGCTAACGCGACGCGGTGGCCTCGAATTCGAGAAGGAGACTTGCGTTGTAGACGAGGGGCAAGCGCTTCTCCCAGGCGACGTAGGCGATGATCGTGTTGCCCTCGCGGCGGATCTCGATATCTTTCGGACTTACCGCGTCCGCGTAGTCCGCCGACAGCTTCCGGTCCATGGCCTTGCGAATGTTGTTGAGCGTGGGATCGTTGGCATCCGCCATCGCCTCGGTAAGCGCCTTCTGGATCGTGTACCACTCGATGTAGGCCGGGATCGTGCGGAACGCGATGAGCGCGACGATCAGCACCACCGCGGTGACGAACAGGAAGCCGATGAGCGACATGCCGCGCGGCGTCTGCCGCATGAGGTCGGTGGTCTTGTTTCGCATGATCCCCTCGCCAGTCCGGCCTACCGGATGACCGTGCCGACCCGCTTGAACGCGAAGCTCGAGATGTCGTCCCAGTTGAACCAGATGAAGAATGCCTTGCCGCGAATGTGGTCGTCGGGCACGAATCCCCAGTAGCGGCTGTCGTCGCTGTTGTCCCGGTTGTCACCCATCATGAAGTAATGACCGCGCGGCACCCTGCAGGTGAATCCGCGGTCATTGTATTCGCAATCCTCGCGCCCCGGAAACGGGCGTACGTTCTGCGGGTAGACGGGTGCCGCCTGTGGATTGATGCCGATCGTGTAGGTCGGGTCGGACGCGGCGTTGTGCGCGGTCTCGAGCTTGCGCTCGAGCATCTCGTAGCGCAGGTTCTCGAGGTAGCCGTAGGTGCCGTCCGGTACCTGCGGCAACGGCTGCCCGTTGACGGTGAGCTTCTTGTCCTCGTACTTGACGACGTCGCCGCCGACCCCGACGACACGCTTGATGAAGTCCTGTGCCGGATTCACCGGGTAGCGGAACACGACGACGTCGCCGCGCGCGGGGTCGCCCAGCGGCAGGAACTTCGCCTCGACGATCGGCAGGCGCAGGCCGTAGGCGAACTTGTTGACGAGGATGAAGTCGCCGACCTCGAGCGTGGGCCGCATCGACGACGAGGGGATCTTGAACGGCTCGGCGACGAACGAGCGCAGCACGAATACCGCGAGGAGCACCGGGAAGAAGCTCGCCGCGTACTCGACCCAGGCGGGCTCCGGTGCGTCGGCGGCACGCCGCTTGCGGAAATGGAAGCGATCGATCGCCCACAGCACACCGCTCACCAGGGTCAGCAGGAACAGGATCAGCGCGAAGTTCATGCTACTTGTCACCCACCTTGAGGATCGCCAGGAACGCCTCCTGGGGAATCTCCACGCTGCCCACGGCCTTCATCCGCTTCTTGCCGGCCTTCTGCTTTTCGAGGAGTTTCTTCTTGCGCGTGATGTCGCCCCCGTAGCACTTGGCGAGCACGTTCTTGCGCAGCGCCTTGATCGTCTCGCGGGCGATGATGTTGGCGCCGATCGACGCCTGCACCGCCACATCGAACATCTGGCGCGGGATCAGCGTGCGCATCTTGGCGGCAACCTCCCGTCCCCGGTACAGCGAAACCGAGCGGTGGACCATCACCGACAGCGCGTCGACGCGCTCGCCGTTGATCAGGATGTCGAGCTTGACCACGTCGGCGACGCGGAACTCCTTGAACTCGTAATCGAGCGATGCGTAGCCGCGCGACACCGACTTCAGCTTGTCGAAGAAGTCCATCACGACCTCGGCCATCGGGAGCTCGTAGGTCAGCATGACCTGCCGGCCGAGGTATTGCATGTTCTTCTGCGTGCCGCGCTTCTCGGTGCACAGGGTCAGCACCGGACCCACGTACTCCTGCGGCATCAGGATGGTGGCGGTGATGATCGGCTCGCGGATCTCCGCGACCCGCGACGGATCGGGGAGCTTCGACGGATTCTCGATCTCGAGCACGGTCCCGTCGCGCAGCAGCACCTCGTAGACCACCGTCGGCGCGGTGGTGATGAGGTCCATGCCGTACTCGCGCTCGAGGCGCTCCTGGACGATGTCGAGGTGCAGCAGCCCCAGGAAGCCGCAGCGAAAGCCGAAGCCCAGCGCCTGCGAGACCTCGGGTTCGTAGTGCAGCGACGCATCGTTGAGCACCAGCTTGTCGAGCGCGTCGCGCAACGCCTCGTACTGGTTCGCCTCGACCGGGTACAGCCCCGCGAACACCTGCGGCTTCACGTCCTTGAAGCCCGGCAGCGGCGCCGCCGCCCGCCGCGCGGCGAGCGTGATGGTGTCGCCCAC
>JBDHRR010000072.1:0-18513 GCA_039807685.1 Burkholderiales bacterium | reverse complement strand
ACTGGCGGAGAGGGCGGGATTCGAACCCGCGGTGGGCTATTAACCCACGCACGCTTTCCAGGCGTGTGACTTAAACCGCTCATCCACCTCTCCGGTGGCCCCGCTTGGCGCTGCATCCGCTGGCGTTGCAGCGCGGCGCGTGGAGGGCGCCCAACGCCGTGGAGGGACGGGCATTTTACCCGAACCCCCTGCCGGTCGCGGCCGCGTGGTGATCCGTGGTCGACTCGTAGCGGCCTAGAATTTGCGCAGCATTGCCGCGTGCCGCTCGAGCCACCACCCGTATTGCGCGGGCCACAGCGCCCAGCCGGCGTCGCCCTCCAGCTCGACCGCGGCGCGGCCGGCCCAATGCGGATCGAGGAGCGCGGCGCGGCCGATCGCCACCAGGTCGGCGTCACCGCGCGCGAGGGCTTCTTCGGCCTGTTGCGCGTTGAGGATGAAACCGACGGCCTGAGTGGCAACGCCCGCCTCGGCGCGTACACGTGCCGAGTTGGCAAGCAAATACCCCGGACGAAAATCGAGACGGGAGGATGCGAATCCTCCGGCCGAACAATCGACGACGTCGACGCCGGCGGCCTTCAGTTCGCGCGCGAGAACCACGCTGTCGCCGAGCGTCCACCCGCCCGGCACGCCGTCGATGGTCGAGGTGCGGAAGAAAAGCGGCTTGTCGGCGGGCCACGCGGCGCGCACGGCGCGCGTCACGGTGAGCGGCAGCCGCATGCGATTCGCGAGGCTGCCGCCGTATTCGTCGGTTCGCGTGTTGGCGATCGGCGAGAGGAACGAGTGCAGGAGGTAGCCGTGCGCACCGTGGATCTCGACCACATCGGCACCAGCCGCGTGCGCGCGGCGAGTGGCGGCAACGAAGGCATCGACGAGGCGCTCGATACCTGCTCGGTCGAGCGCCGCCGGCACGAGCCAGCCGTCGCCATGCGGCATCGTGGTGGGTCCGACGATCGGCCAGGCGAGGTCACCGCGCGCGGTGTCGCCGGCATCGAGCGGGCCGCTGCCGTTCCACGGTCGCTGCATGCTCGCCTTGCGCCCGGCGTGCGCGAGTTGCACGCCGAGTTTCGCGCCGCGCGCATGCACGTACTCCGCGATCCGCGCGATCGGCGCGATCTGCGCGTCGGACCACAGGCCCAGGTCGCCGTGACTGATGCGCCCTTCCGCCGCGACCGCCGTCGCTTCGGTGAAGACGAGGCCGAAGCCGCCCGCCGCGAACTGCCCGAGATGCACGACGTGCCAATCGTTGGCGACGCCATCGGTCGCCGAGTACTGGCACATCGGCGAGACCACGGCGCGATTGCGCAGCGTGACGCCGCGCAGCGCGAGCGAGGTGAAGAGCTTCGAGCGCGGCGGATGGGTGGTCACGACGACGGTCTGCCGGTTATTCGCACTCTTGGATGAAGGGCGGCGCCCTGCGCCCTACCCACCCGCCTGCCGCTCCGTGCTCGCGTCGACCACGGTCAACGCCGTCATGTTGACGATGCGTCGCACGGTGGCCGACGGGGTGAGGATATGCACGGGCTTGCTCGCGCCGAGGAGCACGGGGCCCAGCGTGACGCCGTAGCCCGCGACGACCTTCAGGAGGTTGAAGGTGATATTGGCGGCATCGACGGTGGGCATGATGAGGAGGTTGGCCTCGCCCTTGAGCCGCGAATTCGGAAACGCCGCCAAACGTACCTCCTCGTCGAGCGCGGCGTCGCCATGCATCTCGCCCTCGATCTCGAGGTCACGGTCCATGGCGTTGACCAGCGCGAGTGTCGCCTGCATCTTGCGCGCCGAGGGCTGCGTCGACGAGCCGAAGCTCGAGTGCGACAGCAGCGCCACCTTCGGCGTCAATCCGAAGCGGCGGATCTCGTCGGCAGCGAGCAGCGTGATCTCGGCAAGCTGCTGCGCGGTGGGATCGGCGTTGACGTAGGTGTCGGCGATGAAGATGACGCGCGTCGGCAGGATGAGCGCATTCATCGCTGCATAGGTACTGACGCCGCGGCGCAGGCCGAGCACCTGGTCGATGTAGTGCAGGTGCAGCTGGTGGGTGCCGAACGTGCCGCAGAGCATGCCGTCGGCCTCTCCCAGATGGATCGCCATCGCGCCGATCAGCGTGAGACGCCGGCGCATCTCGATCTTGGCATACGCCTGCGACACGCCCTTGCGCTGCGTCAGCTCGTAATACGCACTCCAGAATTCGCGGTAGCGATCGTCCTGCTCCGGATTGATGATCTCGAAGTGCTTGCCGGGTTTCATGCGCATGCCATAGCGCGCGAGCCGCTGCTCGATGACCGCGGGACGGCCCACCAGGATGGGCTTGGCGAGGTGCTCGTCGACGACCACCTGGACCGCGCGCAGGACGCGCTCGTCCTCGCCTTCGGCGTAGACGATGCGCTTGGGTGCTTTCTTCGCCGCCGCGAAGATGGGCTTCATGAGGAGGCCCGAGTGGTACACGAACTGCGTGAGTCGCTGGCGGTACGCGTCGAAGTCCTCGATCGGTCGCGTGGCGACTCCGGAATCCATGGCAGCCTTCGCGACCGCGGGTGCGACCATCACGATGAGGCGCGGATCGAACGGCTTGGGAATGAGGTAGTCGGGGCCGAACGTGAGGTTCTCGATGTTGTAGGCGTGCGCGACGATGTCGGAATGCTCGGCCATCGCGAGGTCGGCGATCGCATGCACGCACGCGAGCTTCATCTCCTCGTTGATGGTGGTGGCGCCGGCGTCGAGCGCGCCGCGGAAAATGAACGGAAAGCAGAGCACGTTGTTGACCTGGTTCGGAAAATCCGACCGGCCAGTCGCGATCACCGCATCGGGGCGCGCCTTCTTGGCGACGTCGGGCATGATCTCCGGCACCGGATTGGCGAGCGCCATGATGAGCGGCGACGGTGCCATCGTGGCGAGCCATTCCGGCTTCAGCACGCCGCCGGCGGACAGTCCGAGGAAGAGATCCGCGCCGGGAAGCACGTCGGCGAGCGTGCGCGCCGCCGTCGGCTGCGCATAGACGATCTTGTGATCGTCCATCAGCGTGGTGCGTCCCTCGTACACGACGCCCTCGATGTCGGCGACGAAGATGTTCTCGCGCTTCATGCCCATCGCGCGCAGGAGGTCGAGACACGCGAGCGCCGCCGCGCCGGCGCCGGAGCACACGAGCTTGACCTTGTCGATGTCCTTGCCGACCACGCGCAGGCCGTTGCGGATCGCCGCCGCCACGATGATCGCGGTGCCGTGCTGGTCGTCGTGGAAGACGGGAATCTTCATCCGCTCGCGGCACTTGCGCTCGATCTCGAAGCACTCGGGCGCCTTGATGTCCTCGATGTTGATGCCGCCGAAGGTGGGTTCGAGCGCGCAGATGATGTCGACGATCTTGTTTGGATCGCGCTCGTTCAGCTCGATATCGAAGCAGTCGAGCCCCGAGAACTTCTTGAAGAGGACCGCCTTGCCTTCCATCACCGGCTTGGCGGCGAGCGGGCCGATGGCACCGAGGCCGAGGACGGAGGTCCCGTTGGTCACCACCGCAACGAGATTGGCGCGGGCGGTGAGCTTCGACGCCTCGTGGGGGTCGCGCGCGATCTCGTCGCAGGCGGCCGCCACGCCCGGGGTGTAGGCGAGTGCCAGATCGCGCTGGCTGACGAGCTGCTTGGTCGGCTGCAGCGCGATCTTGCCGGGGGGCGATTGCCGGTGGTATTCGAGTGCAGCCTCGCGGATTTCCTTGTCGGCCATGGTGGACGGCGTTTCCACACCGGGTCAGGACGCGACGGCGAGTGGGCACGCGCAGAGTTCGTGACGGGAGCCCATCATAATGCATCGCCTCCGTCCACGCCCGCGGCAGCGCGGCATGGCGCGGGCGCCACGCTCGCGCCGGTATAATTCCGGTTCATTCGGCGGCGCTGCGGGCCTCGGGCGCCGCACCCTATCCGGCACGATCCGCGCATCTCTTGCCTGACCCGGAATGCGCGCCGCCGATCCCGCCCTGCCCATCCGCGCCGCACCCGTCGCCTGCACATGAGCCCTGCACTGCTCTTCTGGATTCTCGCGCTCGCCGTCCTCGGCGCCACGCTCGTCCTGCTGGTCGTCCCGCTTCTGCGCCGGAAGTCGCCCGCGGCAGGTCCGGGCGACGATGATGCGACCACCGCAGTCTTTCGCGATCACAAGCGGCAACTCGATGCGGACCTCGCGAGCGGCGCCATTTCCAGCGCAGAGCACGTGGCAGCGCTGGCCGAACTCACCCAACGCTTCGGCGCGGAACTCGACGCGACGATCGCGCCGTCGCGTCGCGACGGGGGCCGCAGCGGCGTCGTCGCCGCACTCGTCCTCGTCGCGCTGCTGCCCGTCACCGCGGGTCTTCTCTACGTTGGGCTCGGCAACCCGAGCGCCGTCGTCCCGAGCGCCGCGTCGCAGGACGTCCCGGACGAGGCGCAGATCGAGACCATGGTCGCCGACCTCGCGGCGCGACTTAAGGCACGCCCCGACGACGGGGAGGGCTGGGCGATGCTCGGCCGGGCGTACCGCGTCCTCGGACGTTATCCGGAATCGGCGGCCGCCTATGGCGAAGCGGTCAAGCGGCTGCCGCCGAGTGCGAGCGTCCTCGTCGACTGGGCCGAGGCACTTGCCCAGGCGCAAGGGCGCAGCCTCGCCGGCGAGCCCACGCGTATCCTCGAACGGGCGCTTGCCCTCGAACCGAACAGCGCCAAGGCACTGGCGCTGGCCGGCGCCGCGGCGATGGAACGTGGCGATCGTGCACAGGCCATCGTGCTCTGGACGAAGTTGCGCAGCGTGCTGCCACCGGGAAGCCCGCAATTCGCACAGATCGAAGCCGCACTCACGCGCGCTGGCGTCAGCTTGCCGGAACCGACACCCGCTGCCGCCGGCGCGAGCGTGCGCGGGCGGGTCGAACTCGATCCCAAGCTCGGCGGGAACGTCAGCCCCACCGATACGGTCTTCATCTTTGCGCGCGACCCCGATGGTGCGCGTGTGCCGCTCGCTGCGCTCAAGCTGACGGTGCAGGACCTGCCGCGTGACTTCGAACTGACCGACGCCATGGCGATGACGCCCGAGGCGACGATCTCGCGCGCGGCGAAGATCATCGTCGAGGCGCGGGTGAGTCGTTCGGGCAATGCCAAGGCCGCCGCCGGCGACCTCGCCGGAACCAGCGCGGTGGTGGCACCGGGGGCGCGCGACGTGCTGGTGAGGATCGATCGGGTCGTGCCGTAAACGCAAAATGAATCAGTGACTTATGTTAGAATCACCAGGTTGCGCGGGCACTGTCTCCCGCCGCTCCGCCGACCGCCTCCGCGCGTGTCTCCACGATGCTCGAAGCGCACGACCTGGCCGCCCGGCGCGGTCCCCTGCTCCTCTTCGAAGGGCTGTCCATACGAGTCCCGGCCGGGCAAGCGCTCGTCGTGCAGGGGCGCAACGGCAGCGGCAAGACGACGTTACTGCGCATCCTGGCGGGGCTCTCGCAGCCCGCCGCCGGCCGGGTGACCTGGCATGGGCGCGAGGTGGGTCGCCACGACCCGGTGACGCGCGCCGACGTCTGCTTCGCGGGCCACGTCCCCGCGCTCAAGGACGAACTCACGGCGAGCGAGAACTTGCACGCGCTGGTCGCGCTGGCCGGTGGCGGCGCCGACCGGCCGACGCTGCGCCGCGCGCTGGCGGACGTCGGGCTCGATGCTCGCCGCAACCTCCCGGCGCGCGCACTGTCGCAGGGACAGCGACGGCGGATCGCGCTTGCTCGCCTCGGCATCGGCAGGCAACGGCTGTGGCTCCTCGACGAGCCGGCAACGGCGCTCGATGCCGACGGAATGGCGCTCCTCGCGGCGCTCGTGGCGCGGCACCTCGCACGCGACGGCACGCTGGTCGCCGCGACGCACCAGCCGCTGACACTGCCCGCCGACCGCGTGCGCACGCTCGAACTGGGATGAGCGCGACGAACCAGTCCCAGCGCGAATCGACTGCGGCGCGCAACCTGGCCGCGGTCGGTGACAACGCGAGCGATCGCCGCGCGGATGAGGCGGCGGTGGCCTACGGCGTGTTCGCGGCGATCCGCTGGGCCCTCGTCCGCGACCTGCGCATCGCCGTGCGCTCGCGCGCCGAACTGGGTGTGCAGGTCCTTTTCTACGCGATCGTGGTGAGCCTCTTTCCGCTCGCCACCTCGCCCGAGCGCAATCTCCTGCAAACCTTGGGCCCCGGCGTGCTGTGGGTCGCCGCCCTCCTCGCCTCGTTGCTGTCGCTGCCGCGCCTCTTCGCGAGCGATTTCGCCGACGGCACCCTGGAACAGATGGCGATCTCGCCGTTTCCGCTGTCGGCGCTGGTGGGCGGCAAGATCCTCGCGCACTGGCTCGCGACCGGCCTGCCGCTCGCGCTGCTGGCGCCGCTCCTCGGCCTGCAATATGCGCTCGACGGCGCGGCGCTCGGCATCGTCGCGTTCTCGCTTCTCATCGGCACGCCGATCCTCTCGCTCGTGGGCGCCATCGGTGCCGCGCTGACGCTCGCCACGCGCGGCGGCGGCAGCCTCCTCGCCCTGCTCGTGCTCCCGCTGTACGTGCCGGTGCTGATCTTTGGCGCCGGCAGCGCCGATGCGCTGCGCGCCGGTCTCTCCGCCGCCCCCAACCTCTCGCTCCTGGGCGCGGGACTGCTGGTGGCGCTCGTCGGTGCGCCGCTCGCCGCCGCCGCGGCGGTCCGCATCGCCCTCGATTGACGTGCCGCCAACGCCATGAACCTCTATCGCTTCTCCGCCCCGGCTGCGTTCTATCCGATCGCCGGCGCCTGGGCGCCGTGGTTCGCGCTGGGTGCCGCGATCCTGACCGTGCTCGGGCTCTACATCGGCTTCGTCGTCGCGCCGACCGACTTCCAGCAGGGCCAGGCGTACCGGATCATCTTCATCCACGTGCCGAGTGCGTGGATGTCGATGTTCATCTGGCTCGTCATGACGTTCTGGAGCATCTTGGCACTCGCGCTCAATACGCGGCTCTCCGCGATGATGGCGCAGGCGCTGGCGCCGACGGGGGCGTGGATGACGTTCATCGCGCTGTGGACCGGCGCGTTCTGGGGTCGACCCACCTGGGGCACGTACTGGGCGTGGGATGCGCGGATGACCTCCGAGCTCATCCTGCTCTTCCTCTACTTCGGACTCATCGCGCTGCGCAATGCGATCGACGATCCGCGCCGCGCCGACCGCGCCTGCGCGGTGTTCACGATCGTGGGCGCGGTGAACATCCCGATCATCTATTTCTCGGTGCAATGGTGGAACACGCTGCACCAGGGCGCGTCGGTGAGCCTCACCGCGGCACCCAGCATGGCGGCGACGATGGTCGCCGGGATGCTGGTGATGGCGCTCGCCGCGTGGCTCTACACCATCGCCGTCGTGCTGGTGCGCGTGCGGACTATCATCCTGGAACGCGAGCGTGGCGCCGCCTGGATCGACGCGAGCCTCATCGCAAGGAGAGTGTGACGATGCAGTTTCTCGACATGGGCAATTACGGGTTCTACGTGTGGGCGGCGTACGGCGTCACCGCGCTCGTCATCGCCATCGAGGTCGCGGGCGTGCGCCTGCGCTGGCGCGCCGTCGCGCGCGCGACGGGTGAGGAGGCCGATACGCCATGAAAGCACGGCATCGTCGCTTGGCCTGGATCGGCGCCGGCGTCGTGGTGCTCGGTGCCGCGGCGGCACTCGTGCTCAACGCCTTCCAGTCGAACCTCGTCTTCTTCTTCACGCCGACGCAGGTGGCCGCGAAGGAAGCGCCGCAGGGCCGGCCGTTTCGCATCGGCGGCATGGTCGAGACCGGCAGCCTCGCGCGCGTTCCCAACACGGTCGACGTGACGTTCGTCGTCACCGACTCGGTGCAGCGCGTGCCGGTCGTCTACAGCGGCCTCCTCCCTGACCTCTTCAAGGAGGGCAAGGGCGTCGTTGCGCAGGGCACGCTGCGCGCCGACGGCACCTTCCACGCGACCGAAGTTCTCGCCAAGCACGACGAGAACTACATGCCGCCCGAAGCCGCGGCCGCAATGGACGCCGCGCACAAGAGCAAGGCGATGAGCATGTCCACGCTCAAGGAAGCGCCATGATCCCCGAGCTCGGGCACTTCGCATTGATCGTCGCGCTGCTGGTGGCACTCGCGCAGTCGATCGTCCCGCTGGTCGGCGCGCAGCGCCGCGACGCCGCGCTGATGGCCTTCGCGCGGCACGCCGCCGGCGCGCAGTTCGCGCTGGTGGCGCTCGCCTTCGCCTGCCTCGCGTACGCCTTCGCGACGAGCGATTTCTCGGTGGACCTCGTCGCCAATCACTCGAATACGCAGCTACCGCTCCACTACCGCCTCGCGGCGACGTGGGGCTCGCACGAAGGTTCGCTGCTGCTCTGGATGCTGATGCTGACCGCCTGGGCCTTCGCGGTGGCGCTGCGCTCGGGGAGCCTGCCGGCGCCGTTCGTCGCGCGGGTGCTGGCGGTGATGGGGCTCGTCGGCGTGGGCTTCCTCCTCTTCATGCTGTTCACGTCCAATCCGTTCCTGCGCCTCGTTCCGGCGGCACTGGAAGGTCGCGATCTCAATCCGTTGCTGCAGGACCCCGGCATGGTGATGCACCCGCCGATGCTGTACATGGGCTACGTCGGATTCTCGGTCGCCTTCGCGTTCTCGCTCGCGGCACTCATGGCGGGCAAGCTCGACGCCACCTGGGCGCGTTGGTCGCGTCCCTGGACGATCGCGGCGTGGGCATTCCTCACCATCGGCATCGCGCTCGGCAGCTGGTGGGCGTATTACGAGTTGGGCTGGGGCGGCTGGTGGTTCTGGGATCCGGTGGAGAACGCATCGTTCATGCCGTGGCTCGTCGGCACCGCGCTCGTGCATTCGCTCGCGGTCACCGAGAAGCGCGGCACGTTCAAGAGCTGGACCGTGCTGCTCGCGATCGTCGCCTTCTCGCTCTCGCTCCTCGGCACGTTCCTCGTGCGTTCGGGCGTGCTGACCTCGGTGCACGCCTTCGCGACCGACCCGACCCGCGGCGTATTCATCCTGCTCTTCCTGTCCGTCGTCGTCGGCGGCTCGCTCGCGCTGTACGCGCTGCGTGCGGGTGCGGTGGGCGGCGGCGCCGAGTTTGCACCGGTGTCGCGCGAATCGCTGTTGCTCGCCAACAACATCCTGCTCGTCGTCGCCTGCGCGAGCGTGCTCCTGGGCACGCTGTATCCATTGGTGATCGATGCCATGAATCTCGGCAAGATCTCGGTGGGGCCGCCGTATTTCGACACGGTATTCGCCGGTGTCACCGCGCCGCTCGCCTTCCTCATCGGGGTGGGGCCCGTGGCGAGCTGGCGCAAGGCGCGGCTACCCGACCTGTGGATGCGCCTCAAGTGGGCGTTCGCGGTCGCCGTGGTGACGGCGATCGCCGTTCCGCTCGTCCACGGCCGCATCACGCCGATGATCGCGCTCGGCGTGTTCCTTGCGGCGTGGATCGCCGCGGCCACGGTGAGCCTCGTCGTCGACCGGCTGCGACGCGTGCCGCAACCGGGTCTGGCGGCGAAGCTTCGCGCCAACTCCGCCGCGTGGTACGGGATGGTGCTGGCACACCTCGGCGTGGCGATGTTCATTGCCGGCGTGACGCTCGTCAAGGGTTACGAGATCGAGCGCAACGTCACCCTCGACGCCGGGCAGACCGTCGAGATCGGCGGCTACGCGTTCACGTTCCTGGGCGTGAAGCCGGTCACCGGGCCCAACTACACGGGGGTGACGGGTGCCGTCGAGTTGCGCCGCGGCGAGCGCCTGCTCGAAACGCTGCACCCGGAGAAGCGGATCTACAACGCGAGCGGCATGCCGATGACCGAAGCGGCGATCGATGCCGGTCTCTTCGGCGATCGCTACGTCTCGCTCGGCGAACCGGTGTCCGACAAGGGCGAAGCAGGGCCGTGGGTGCTGCGCCTGTACATCAAGCCCTTCGTCGACTGGATCTGGGGCGGCTGCTTCCTGATGGCGTTGGGCGGTTTCATCGCCATGATGGATCGTCGCTACCGGATCGCCGTGAAGCGCCGGGTCGGCGCGCTCGTGGGAGTACCCGCATGACGCGCCGGATGCAGGTATCGATCGCGCGCTTGCCGCGCGATCACGTGGCGGTCTCGACGAGCCTTCGAGCTCACGCGCCGCGAGGTTGGCGATGAAGGCACTGCGGCTGCGCCTCGTGCTGCCGCTCGCGGTCTTCGCAGCGATCGTCGTCCTGCTGTGGGTCGGCCTGTCGCGTGATCCACGCGAAGTGCCCTCGCCGCTCATCGGCAAGCCGGCGCCGGCGTTCACGCTGCCGCTCCTGCACGTCGACGGCAAGACGCTCGGCACCGCCGACATGAAGGGGCAGGTGTGGCTTCTCAACGTATGGGCATCGTGGTGCGTGTCGTGCCGCATCGAACACCCGTTGCTCATGGAGCTCGCCAAGGCGAACGTCGTGCCGGTGATCGGGCTCAACTACAAGGACAAGCCTGCCGACGGCATCGCCTGGCTCACCGAGCACGGCGACCCGTACCGGCATTCGGTGGTCGACGCCGATGGTCGCGTCGGCATCGACTGGGGCGTGTACGGCGTGCCCGAGACCTTCGTCGTCGACAAGGCGGGGGTCATCCGCTACAAGCAGATCGGCCCGGTCACCAAGGAGTCACTCGAAAAGACGATCCTGCCGCTCGTCCGGGAGTTGCGCAAGGCATGATGCCGCGGCACTCGATCTTCGGTCTCGCGCGAGCCATCGTGGTGGCGATCCTCGTCGCCGCGGCGTGGCCCGCGTTCGCCCAGCCCGATCCCGCACTCGATGCGCGCCTGA
The DNA here is from genome assembly GCA_039807685.1 of Burkholderiales bacterium. Taxonomy (GTDB): domain Bacteria; phylum Pseudomonadota; class Gammaproteobacteria; order Burkholderiales; family Casimicrobiaceae; genus VBCG01. The sequence continues at coordinate 7,741 of JBDHRR010000072.1, read as the reverse complement.
AGCGACTCGAGGAAGAACTGCGCTGCCTCGTCTGCCAGAATCAGTCGCTCGCCGACTCCAATGCGCCGCTCGCCGAGGACCTGCGCCGCGAGGTGCATGGGCTCGCCGCCGCCGGCAAGAGCGACGACGAGATCAAGGCGTTCCTGGTTGCGCGCTATGGCGACTTCGTCCTCTATCGCCCGCCGGTGAAGAGCACGACGTGGCTCCTGTGGTTCGGCCCGCTGGTGCTGCTCATCGTCGGCGGTGTCGTGTGGTGGCAGGTGGCGCGCCGCCGACCCCGGCGCGATCAACCCGCGATGCCTGGCACGGCGTCGACCGCCGGAACGGCCGATGCCGGCGCCGCCGCGCTCGCCAAGGCTCGCGCGCTCCTCGACCGTCCTTCCGAGTGAGCCGCGGAGCCGGCGCATGCCGATCTCGATCTACGCGCTGAAGCCGAAGTTCCAGGCGTTGCTGCGTCCGATCGCGGCAGCGCTCGCGCACGCGGGCGTCACCGCCAATCAGGTCACGCTCGCCGCGTGTGCGATCTCGGTGGCGCTGGGCGCCTTCGTCACCTGGCAAGCGCCGCTGCGCTGGCCCTTCCTCCTGGTGCCGCTGTGGATGTTCCTGCGCATGGCGTTCAATGCGATCGACGGGATGCTGGCTCGCGAGTTCGGACAGAAGAGCCGGCTGGGTGCATACCTCAACGAGTTGACCGACGTCGTCTCCGACACCGCGTTGTACCTGCCCTTCGCCTTCGTGATGCCTTTCGATGCCTGGTCGATTGGCACCGTGATCGTGCTCGCCATCCTGAGCGAATACGCCGGCGTCCTGGGGCTCATGGTCGGCGCCTCTCGGCGCTACGACGGGCCCATGGGCAAGAGCGATCGTGCCTTCGTCTTCGGCTCGCTCGGGCTGTGGACCGGCCTCGTACCGGCGCTGCCGGCGTTCGCCGCGTGGCTCGTCTGGGCGGTCGCTTTCTTCCTCGTGGTCACGATCGCCAACCGGGTGCGCGGCGGGCTTGCCGAGGCGAGCCCGCCCTGATCGTCACCGCCGCGCGACTCGGTAGCGCCGGCCCGCACCCGCCGTCGGATCACCGTCATGGCGAAGGCGCCCGCGCGAGCGACTTCGCCGGATCCGCGCTCGTCACTGCGGCGAGCAGAACCCCACGCCGATGCCCGCACCTTCGGCGATGAAGCCTTGCGCGAGCATTTCGCGGCGCGTGGCGTCGCTGGTCGTGAACCGGTGATTGGGCGCTCCGCCCTGCCCGTTGTTGTACAGGCGATAGACGGGGATCGAGCCGGCCGGGCACTGCCCGCTGGCGTCGGGCAGCGGCACCTTGAACACGTCGCCCTCGTACTGCCATTTGGCATTCTGCAGCGTCCCTTCGCAACCGAGCCCGCGCGGCGCATAGAAATGCGAACTCGTCGGCGGGAAGGCCACCGTGAAGAAGCGGCACACGGGCGTATCCGTCGATGATGCATTCGAGTAGACGTTGAACGACTGTCCGGTACGCTGCCAGCCGACGAACGTTCCGTTGTCGAGCTTGGCGATCTCCGCCGGATTCGCGGAGACGAAATAATGCTTGAACTGCGCGTGATAGAACTCGATGGCCACGAGCTTCGTCCCGCCGGGTGGCACCCCGCCGGTCGCTTCCGGGATGTTGCCGCCGGCGGCGACCATCGTGAAGCCCTTCACCTGCGCACCGCTGGCGTCGAGAACGCGAAAGCCGGTGACGCGCGTGCCGGTGGTGGCGCTTGCCGATGCCGCGGCCGAACCGTTCATGTCGGCACGCGCGTCGAGTGCCAAGCGCACGGTTCCGTTGGCCTTCGAGATGTCCTCGATGAATGGGGCGATCTCGGTAAGGACGTCGAGCTCGGCGCGGCCCGTCGTCGCATCGGCGACCGTGACGGACCCCGTGCCGTTGCCGAAGTCGGCCTGCACCGACGAGACGAGGTGCAGATCGGCATTGCCGCTCGCCTTGCCTTCCAGCACGACGTGCAGGATGAGCTTGCCGCCGCGCACGGTCGGGGCGCCGGCGGGCGGCTCCAGATGGAACGAGTAGCGCGTCGACGAGGTGACCCGCGCGCTCGCATTGCCGGAGCCCGACAGATCGGCCCGCGCCGAGACGTACTGGTTGGAATCGGCGGCGATCGTCGCGGTGACCGCGTCGATGGTCCGGGTGGCGGACGTCTGCGCCGGCAGGTTCGGACCACCGCCGGTCACGTTGATCTGCGTGTTCCCGTTGACGGACAGCACGACGTGGAAGCCATTGATGATCTCGGCCTGTGCCGCGCCGACAACGGTGACGGCCAGGGTCGCCAGCGCGGTGGCGACGACGCGACGGATGGAGCGCATGAAACGATGCTCACGCGGATTTTGGGGGATTGGAATCTAGCAGAATTCGATCACGACTTCGCCTTACCGCGGGACGCGCGATCACCCCATCACGCGGCAGAAGGCAGCCCCCGGTGCAAACCCCGGACCGGCGCCATCGTGGTGCCGCGAGCTGCGATCGATCGTCGGTGGCGCACATCTTGCTCGCTTACCGCTCGATTCCGGGCCGCACGTGAGCCTACGCATGACGCTCTCCGATACCATCGACGAAGCACTTGCCTGGCGCCTGCGGCTCACCGCCGAGGCGCTGACCGCCGCCGGCACCCTCGACGCGCTCGCCACCGGAATGACGCTCGTTGCCATCGCCGGTGTCGCTGCCGCATTCTGGCACCCGCTGCCGCTGCCGGCACTCGCCTTCCTCGCCGTGCAGACCATGCTGGGCCTCGCCGCCAAGTGGCTCGCCATTCGCGTCCGCTTCGATGCAGCCACCTTTGCGGCACTCGCCGGGGCGGTGCAGGGTTCGGGCTTTCGGACCGAACACCTCGATCGTGCGCTGCGCGGCGTCGGCATCCTGCGCTCCAACCAGCAGGGAAGAGACTGGGACACGCGCTGCCGCGGCGCGCTTGCCGTGCTGCGCGGTTTGGGCGTGCTGGCCGTGGTCCAGGGACTCCTTTTCGTCACGGCTGCAATCGTCATCGCGGCCGCGTAGCCGGATCCATGCAACTCGTTGCACGGCGCACCGGGGCCGGACGACGATTGGCGTATCCTCGTTGGGTCCGCCCTCGACGACGCACCCACTACGTCCTTGCCCACCTTCGACGCGCTCTGCGCGCACGTGCTGTGCGTGTTCACCAAGGCGCTGACCGGGGCGCGCATGATCTGGCAGGGCTGCGCGCCCGCCGCGGTGTCGCGCGTCTACTTCGCCAACCACAACAGTCACGGTGATTTCGCGCTCATCTGGGCGTGTCTTCCGGACGACCTGCGCGTACGCACGCGTCCCGTGGCCGGCGCCGACTACTGGCTGAAGGGACGGCTGCGTACCTACGTCGCGCAGCGCGTGATCCGCGCGGTGCTCATCGACCGCAACCGTGAGACACGCACCGACGACCCCATCGAACAGATGGCCGACGTCGTCCGCGGCGGTGATTCGCTCATCGTCTTTCCCGAAGGCACGCGCAACACGACCGAAGAGGAACTGTTGCCGTTCAAGAGCGGCATCTATCACCTTGCGCACGCCTGCCCGGACACCGAGTTCGTGCCGGTGTGGATCGAGAATGCGAAGCGGGTGATGCCCAAGGGCAAGCTCCTGCCGTTGCCGCTCCTGTGCACGCTGACCGTCGGCGCGCCGATCACGCTCGGCGCGGATGAAGCGCGCGACGATTTCGTCGCGCGCACCCGCACCGCCCTTCTCGCGCTGAAGCCGCCACCCGAATGACCGCGCTGCAGCAGACGTATTCGCTCTTCTTCGGCATCGGTGCCGTGCTGGTCGTGGCCTCGCTCGTCGGGCTGACCCTCAAGGCAACCGTGGCGCACGGCGAGCCGCACGCGACCATCGACAACCTCAACACGCGCATCAAGGCGTGGTGGGTGATGGTGCTGACGATCGGATTCGCCTTCGTCTTCGGCAAGACCGGCGTCATCCTCCTCTTCGCGTTCATCTCGTTCTTCGCGCTGCGCGAGTTCCTCACGCTCTCGTACACGCGCAGTGCGGACTACATGGCACTCGCCACCGCGTTCTATTTCGTGCTGCCCGCGCAATACGTGCTCGTCCACATCGGCTGGTACGGCCTGTATGCCATCTTCATTCCGGTGTACGTATCGCTCCTGCTGCCGATCCTCGAGGCCTTCGCCGGCGACACCAAGCGCTTCCTCGAGCGTGCCGCCAAGATCCAGTGGGGGCTCCTCATCTGCGTGTTCTGCATCTCGCACGTACCGGCACTGCTCACGCTCGACATCCCCGGTTACGAGGACCGCAATCTGCTGCTGATCGCCTTCCTCGTCATCGTCGTGCAGTCGAGCGACGTCCTGCAGTACGTGTGGGGCAAGCTCCTTGGTCGCCACCACCTCGCACCGGTGATCTCGCCTTCGAAGACGTGGGAGGGCCTGGTCGGCGGCGTGGCCTGCGCCACCGCGCTCGGCGCCGCGCTGTGGTGGATCACGCCATTCAACCCCTGGCAGGCCGCACTGATGGCATTTGCGATCAATGCGATGGGTTTCTTCGGCGGCCTCGTGATGTCGGCGATCAAGCGCGACCGCGGCGTCAAGGACTGGGGCACGCTGATCGAGGGCCACGGCGGGATGCTCGACCGCCTCGACTCGGTGGTCTTCGCGGCGCCGATCTTCTTCCACCTGACGCGCTACTTCTGGGCCTGATGCGAAGCGCCAGGGCGGCCGCGCCACTCCCGCGGCATCGTCACCGTCCGTTCGACGCGCTCCCCGACGCGCGTCCGGACGCCGTGAGTTGCGCCGGGAAGACGACGAGGGCGGCATCCTCGTAGACCGGCGCCCCGAAGCGCTCGCGCAGTGCCGCCTCGCACTGCTGCGTGGCCTCGCCGACGAGATCGGTGCCGCGGCGATAGGGCTTCTGCCACGCGACGAAATCGATCGCCTTCCCCGCGACGTCGTGCGCATCGGCCAGGCGCACCGCGTTGCGGAATGCGAACTGCGGCCCCGCCGGCACCTCGCCCCAGCGCCAGTCCACGCACAGGCCCGACAGGTACGCGGGCAGCACCACCTGCCCACTCGCCCGCTCCCAGGCCGGCGCATTCCATTCGAAGCTTTCGAATTGGAACGGGGCGACGGCGATTCGCAGCGAGTCTCGCGGATAGCGCGCCAGCGAGCGCCAGTACGGACTGTCGGGGATCGCGGCAAGGTGCGGCCCGTAGGGATTGCGGTCGGCGCGGAAGTCGAAGTAGTACTGCATGTGCAACGCGTGCCGATTCGGCCGCTCCCACCACTCGCGCACCGGTGACGTGGCCACGAGAAGTCCCAGCGCCAGTGCGCCGCCGACGCCGGCCGCCGCGGGGGCCACGCGCGGCGCATGCCTTGCTGCCCAGCGCACGCCCAGCATCGCCCCGCTGGCGGCCGCGAGCAGAACCAGCGGCAATGCCGGCAACAGGTAGCGAGCGAGCACGATGCCGTAATGACTGCTCGCCGGCCGGGTGACGACGACGAGCAGCAGAGCGAGGAGTGCGCCGAGGACGAGGGCACGCATCTCGACGACGTCACGCAGCAATCGCCACGAGCCGACCGCAGCGAGAACCGCTGCCAGTCCGGCGACCCACGACGAGCCCGTTCCCGTCCATGCGAACCACAGGCCGACCAGCGTGTCGAGCGTCGGCGCATCGACGCCACTCTTGAGCACCATCGCCTGTGGATGCGCGACGAGCGGTGGAATGACGAGCGAGGCGGTGACGACCGCAGTGGCCAACGCGATGCCGACAAGGCGTCGCGCGGCGGCCGCCGACCGGTCCCCGACGCGCAGCGCCGCGAGTGCGAATGCCGCCGCCACGAAGCAGCCCGCCGGAAGGTGCAGCCACATCGCGAGCGCGCTCGCGAGCACGATCGCCCCGCCGGCGAGAAATCCACCCTGCTCGCGCGCGACCCAGCGATCGAGCGCGAATACCGCGCACCACACGAGCAGCAGCACCAGCGCGTACGGGCGCGCAAGCCGCGAATAGAGGATGAGCAGTGGCGAGATCGCGAGGAGCCAGGCGAAGATCGTCACCGTCGCGAGGCCGACGCGGCGCACCACGAACGCCGGGAGCACGGCGAGAGTGGCCACGCCAGCTACCAGCATCGGCAAACGCAGCAAGCCCTCCGAGAGGCTCGTCACCCGGGCGAGCGCCGCGTAGAAGAGGCCCAACGGGATACCGTAGTCGGCGTAGCCGAAGTCGAAGAACATCTCGCGCGGCGACGCCAGCACAAGACGGTGGATGAGGTGCCACTCGTCGTCGATCAGAACCTGATCGGCCCATTGCTGGCAGCGCAGCCAGGTCCCGAAGGCGACCGCCGCCGCAAGCGGAAGCGCGGCGACCCAGCGCGACACGCGAGGCGGCCGCGACGGCGCCGGGTTCATCTGATGATCGCGGACTGAGACGCGCCCGCCAGCGAACTCCCGCAATTCCAGCAAAGATCGAAGGTCCCGGGGGATGTCTCCCCGCACGCGGGACAGACGACGTCGGGTGCCGATGGCACTGCGTTCTCGAACTCGGCCACCACGCGAAGCGCGCGCTCCTCGTCGCACTCGCGCTCGATCCACACCTGCGGCTGCGCGACGTCCGGTGGGAGGTCGCCGACGATGCTCGATGCGTGCTGGTTGAATACGTGCGCGCGGATGCCGAGCTGATTCAGGCGATCGGCCACGAGCCACGCATCGTAGCGCTGCCGCGCGACGTAGATGCGCATCATCGCGGCGGCTTCCACACGAGGAGCGCCGCCACCAGGCGCTCCAGCACCGCGACGAGGCGCGCGGCATACGCGCGGTCCCATCGGAAGGGCGGCGCCTCGTCCATGTACGCCGCCTGCACGATTTCGAGCTGTAGCGCGTGGACGCCGGCGCTTGGGCTGCCGTAGTGCCGGGTGATCCAGCCGCCCTTGAAGCGGCCGTTGACGATCGACGTGAACGGGCTCGCATCGCCGATGATCTTCGCTGCCACCGCCTCCAGCGAGGCGTCGCAACTCGTGCCGTCGACGGTGCCTAGATTGAGGTCGGGCAGACGGCCGGCAAAAAGACGCGGCACCACCGCCGGAACCGAATGCCCGTCGAGCACGACAACGTAACCGTGGCGCTCACGGACGCGACCGATCTCGTCGGCGAGCGCGGCATGGTAGGGAGCAAAGCAAGTGCGCGTGCGCGTCGCGATCTCGTCGGCTGGCGGCGCCGCATCGCGGTAGATCGGTGCATTGGCGAAGGTCCGGACGGGGCACAACTCGGTGTTGTCGACGCCGCTGTACAACGCAGTGCCGGCGGGATCCCGATTGAGGTCGATCACGTAGCGCGAATGCGTCGCTGCCATGAGCGTGGCACCGGTCGCCGGCACGAACCCGTACAGCTTCTCGACGTGCCAGTCGGTGTCGGGAACGGTGCGCGCGATCGGCGTGAGGCGCTCGTACAGCGCCGGCGGCACGAACGTCCCGGCGTGTGGCACGTTCACCACGAGCGGCAGCTCGCCGCGACTGATCGTGTAGAGCGCGCTCATTCGCTCGCTATCCGATAGGTGGCCAGCGCGCTGCGATCCACGTCGACGCCGAGGCCGGGACCGCTGGGGATGCGCACCACGCCACCCGCGTGCTCCAGCGGCGCGGTCAGGACGGCCTGCCGGAACGGATGCTCCGAGCGATCGAATTCGAGGATGGGCTCCCACGGGGTGCGCCGCAGCGGGGTGTGCGGGAGAACGGCGAGCAACTGCAGCGCTGCGGCGAGCGC